>DASREH010000055.1:0-3143 GCA_035652195.1 Candidatus Udaeobacter sp.
GTTTCCGAGAAGCTGCCCGCAATCACACATGGAATACCCTTGTATTTGAGCGCCGTGGCTGCTTGTTCGCGGCTGGAGCCGGTGCCGAAGTTGAATCCCGCGACAACAACGTCGCCTTTCTGATAAAGGCTGTTGAAATTCGGATCGTAATTTTCAAATGTCACCGCTGCCATTTGATCCGGAGTCATGTCGTCGCGGTACGTGTGTTTCCCGGCGTAAATGCCGTCCGTGTTCAGATTATCCTTGTCGATGAAGAGAACGCGGCCGCGCACGCTGGACGGGAAACCGTCCATAATTTTTACCGATGACGCGGCTCTCGATTTCTTTTCCAATTTCCGAACGGCTGTGCCGGCCGGCCTCTCTGTGAATTCCGTTGGTGCACAGATGAATCCTGCCAGTGCGCTGGCTGCGACCACAGCAGGCGACGCCAGATAAACGGACGATTCCCGGTCGCCCATACGACCCTTGAAATTGCGATTCGTGGCGCTGATTGCGGTCTCGCCTTTTTGAACCAGGCCGCGTCCGAGCCCGATGCAGGCGCCGCAACCTGGCGGAAGAGGGATTGCGCCCGCGCCCAGAAGAGTTTCCCAATCGCCGGTAGACTGCGACCTTGCCTGTACTTCTGCGCTCGCCGGGGCGAGATAAAATTCCACACCCTCTGCAACATGCCCGCCACGGGCTCGCACCACTTCCGCCGCGTCATGCAAATCTTCAAAGCGCGCGTTAACGCACGACAGCAGATATGCCTTTTGGATGGCCACCCGTTTCCGCTGCATTTCGGGGAGCGAAACCATCGTCTTCACTTCGTTAGGGCCGGAGACGTGCGGGACCACCGTTGCCAGATCAAGTTCGAGTTCAATCGCGTACTCCGCGTCGGAGTCTGCGCTGATGTGCTCTCGATTTTTCCACCAGGCATCAATGTCGGCGTTCGTGTAACCGGAGCGGCTTCTGGGGCCGCGAATTCCGGGACGATTTGGATTCGAAAACTCCGGGACGCGTGAGCGCAAATAATTCACTGTCACTTCATCGAACGGAAAAACGCCGGCCAGCGCCCCCCACTCAGTAGTCATGTTAGCGATGGTCATGCGGGCCGACATCGCAAGATTCGGTATGCCGTCGCCCACGAATTCGACAGCGTGATTAAGTACCTCATCCTTATTGAACAAGCCACACAAGGCGATGATCACATCCTTTCCCACTACACCCGGTGAGAGCCTTCCTTTGAGGACCACTTTTGCGACTGGCGGAACCTGCCACCAGGTAACTCCGGTGGCCCAAATACTCGCGGCATCTGTTCTTACTACAGGCGTGCCCAGTGCGGCGGCGCCACCGTACAAATTCGAATGCGAATCGCTAGCCACCACCATGGCACCCGGAACTACATAACCTTGTTCAACCATCACCTGGTGTGAGATTCCGGTGCCGGGCGGGTAGAAATCAACGCCGTGTTCGGCGGCGAATGCCTGGATCTTTGCATACTTTGCCAGGTTTTCGGGAGAAGTGTTTTGGATGTCATGATCAATGGCGAACACAGGCTGCGCGGGATCTGCGATCGTGGTCGCGCCGATCTGCTTAAATTTTGGAATCACTGCGCCCGTGTTGTCATGCGTCATGACGTGCTTTGGACGAATGGAGATGAAATCACCGCTGCGAACCACGGTGCCCGGCGCAAGTCCATCTGCATGTCGTCCGGCAATTTTTTCAACCAGGGTTAAGCCCATATCGTCCGATCTTTAGTTCCTTTCCGTAGATGCGTTTGAACAGCAGGCGTCGCTTTTCTGCATCTGACAACTCTTTCGGGATAGACGCCATCACCATCTCCCGCGCGCTTTCAAACATTTCCGCGCCCATGATGAAGCGTTCCTCTCCCGAGCGAGCCATCATTTTGCGACGTACCGCTTCCTCGACATCTGGCAGCGTGTCAGTTAATCGCGGCATTCCTTGAGTAGACTATCCAACCCCAATTCGCGCGTCCAGCGCTGCAAGTAAACGCCGTCGTATCCGCTGGCAAGAAGATTCCGCACGTCGCCAAATTGTATCTCTGAGCGCGACTCTTTTGCCCAAAAGAGCTTTGAGATGATGAGGTCCTCTTTGCTCACAATGAATGTTGTAAAATCGCGGATTGAAATCCTCTGGCGCCGCTCGAATTCAGTTTTTCGATATGCGCTGCTTTTGCGAATGATGCAATCGACTTTGATTACGCTCTCATGATGAATCAGGTTGAAAATCGATTCATGGGCCAGCGATTCGCGGAGATTTTGTTCGTTAATGTAATAGTCTGTACAGAATAACGCCACGATACGCTCGACGTCATCCGCCGTAATCGCGATCACTACGTCAATATCCCGGGTCATGCGCGGTTGCGCGTAATAATTCATCGCCATGGAACCGGTGAGCATGTAGGGGACGTGAGCTTGCTCGAATCGCCGTGAAATATCTTTCACGACGTCGATTTCATTCATGTACTTGTTGGCCGACGGCAGTTGCCGCTAGACCTTTTTCGCAGCACGCTTGCCCAGGTTCTTTGCGATGTCGAAATCCACAAAATCGGCGTGATGAAAAATAATCGACTCGATTGAGCGCTCCACTTTGTCGCCCTCGTGACTGTGCGTGGCGATAATGTGCAGTACTTCACCGGGGATGCCGTGTTTATAGGCGAGCGCCACGCCGCTAAATGGATGCCGCAGCTGCTGACCAAATTTCCCCTGAACGACCTGCCCTAATGTGTCTTTATCGTACTCGAGAGGTTTGCCTACGTCTGCCAGCAGCGACCCGGCAATCAGATAATCGCGCTGAATTGGAATAGCGCAGCGGAACGAACTTTCCAGCACATCGGCGATGGCGATGCATTGCCGGGCACACGAATTGAGATGCTCGACAAAAGTCATGTCGATGTCGCCGGCGAGCAGTGTGAACTTCACGGCTCGCAGTTCGTCAAAAGTCCAGCCCTTTCCTCCACAACCTGTGGTGATAGCCTCGTTCCAGACCGCCGCCACCTTTTTACGCAACGATTCGTCTTTAATTTCCATTAAGCTGGGAAAAAGATCTGCGATTTCATTTACGCCGTAGCTGCTTTGTTTGGTTGTTGTCATGGCCATGGTGGAATCAGCGTTTGATTCGATATTTCGGAGGTTTCGAAGACG
>DASREH010000056.1:0-34875 GCA_035652195.1 Candidatus Udaeobacter sp.
CCGACGCTCACATTGGTGCGCAATCCTTGTTCGGTGATCGGACCGCGCGGACCAAAATCGAGGAGATCGCTCGCGCCAACTTCGACGTCGTCGCGTTGACGGGAGATTTGATTAGGGTTGGGCATCAGGCGATCGAATGCTTCGGTAGCGAGCTGGACCATTCCCGGATGCGCGACCCATGTTCCGTCATGGCCATCGCCCGCTTCGCGTTCCTTGTCAGCGCGCACCTTGGCAAAGGCTTCGTCATTGGCGCGCGCATCGTTCTTCACTGGAATTTGAGCAGCCATCCCCCCCATCGCGAAGGTCTTTCGACGATGGCAGGTTTTGATACAGAGCAACGAATACGACCGCATGAAATGGGTCGTCATCGTGATAATCACGCGATCGGCCAGGAGGAAATCCGGTTTATGGCGAAACTTTTTGATGCACGAAAAGATGTAATCCCAGCGGCCGCAGTTAAGGCCGGCGGAATGCTCGCGTAATTCGTAAAGGATCTCGTCCATTTCGAACGCGGCCGGAATCGTTTCGATCAGCACGGTCGCACGAATGGTGCCGCGTTGAATGCCGAGCTCATCCTGCGCCAGCTTGAAAGCGTCGTTCCAAATTCGTGCTTCCAGATGGCTTTCCATCTTCGGCAGATAAAAATATGGGCCGCTGCCGCGCTCGATCAGTTCCCTGGCATTATGGAAAAAGTACAAACCGAAATCGAAGAAAGCGCCGGCCACTGGCTCGCCATCGACAAGCAAATGTTTTTCATTCAGATGCCAGCCGCGAGGTCTAACGAATAAAACCGCAGTGCGCTCGTTCAGCTGGTATTGTTTTCCCGCCGGATTCGTGAATGTAATCGTGCGCCGAATTGCATCTCTCAAATTGATCTGGCCTTCCACCATGTTGGCCCAGGTTGGCGCATTCGCGTCCTCGAAATCAGCCATGAAGACTTTTGCGCCCGAATTGAGCGCATTGATGACCATCTTGCGATCGGTCGGTCCGGTAATTTCCACCCGGCGATCCTGTAAATCGTGCGGGATCGGTGCGCAGCTCCAATCGCCTTCGCGGATGTGCCTGGTTTCCTTCAGGAAATCCAGCGACTCCCCGCCGTCGAGAAGCTCTTGGCGGTGGTGCCGACGTTTAAGACATTCGCGACGGCGAGTCTCGAATGTGCGATGCAATTTTGCGACAAATGATAACGCAACTGGTGTTAGAATTTCATCGTAACCAGGCATGATGGGCCCAGAGATTTCCACTCCAGCAGGAAGATCGGCGAAAGATGGTTGCGCCATATCCAAGTGAGCTCCCAGAGTTTTAATCAAGCCGCCTATCGATTGGCAAGAAACCACGTGCGCGGACCGCACGCCACGAGGCGGCGTTCCTCACCAATTTCGAACACAAATTCTCTATCCCGGTCCCTGATTCAGCGCGACCAGCTCCCCGCCTTAAGCAGGCGCAAGGCCTGCGCGGATTACAGCCGATATCAGGATTGAAGCAAGCGCCCCTTCGTTCCGACGGTTCTTGAGTTGGTTCCGTGTGCTTGTGAATGCTTGATAAGTTAGCATCACTGCTTGCTTCGGATCGTCGGTGAATTGTGAAGCAAAGCTGTAAACAGCGGGATAATAACGGGCCACCAAACGATCGAAACGAGATGTTTTCGGCTTGATCATTGGCTTCCTTTTCTTAACCAGTGGCAATCTCATCGGGGGTTCTCCAGTTCACCTCATTCTACGGGAATAACCCGGCGAAGTTCCCGCATTATGGAAGGAGGCATCTCAAAAACTTGCCTCAATCCCAACTTCTAAGCTGCGCAACCCGCGTGGGGTACGCGTGAGAAGCTGATTCGCTCGCAGTTGCGGACCGCCGAACCTAATCAGCTCTTAATAGCCAATTGACTCGGCGCGACCGAATTCAACCAAGGTTAGCCGCTGCAACAAATATCGAAGCCCTCGCTGCTTCTAAAATTTTTCAGGCAAGCGCTTCGATTCGATTCAACAGGTCTTTCTTGCTTGTGACCCCGGTGACTTGATCGCGTAGCTGGCCATTTTTGAAAAAGAGCAAGGCCGGAATCGCACGAATATTGTACTTGAGCGAGAGGCTCTGATTTTCGTCGACATTAACTTTCGCGACTTTCACTGCGTCGCCTTTTTCGCGCGCAATTTCGTCCAGCAACCGCGCGATCATTTTACAAGGTCCACACCATTCCGCCCAGAAATCGACGACGACAGGCTTTCCATCCTGCGTCACTTCACGGTCAAAATTGGATTCGTCGAGCTTAATTACAGAAGAATTGTCCATAGCTTTAGGAAAGATAAGTCCAAATCTGAATAAGCAAAATCAGGGCGGAAATACCAAGCAAGACCCACCACAGCGACATGGAACTTGGTTCCTTTCTGGCCACAGCGACCGGAGCAGTCTGTGGCGCGACTCCAGGCATGGCCACGAGCGGTTGAGTCTTTCTCGCCTGGACCGTCGGAAGAGGGATCCGGACCGTCTCTTTTGGGAGCCCAGTCGAGGGCAACTCCGGTGCGGGCGTGACTGTCGCGTTCAACGGAACGGGTAAAGGTTGTGGTGGATTGGGAAATTGCGGGGCACTCGGCTGTTGAACAGCAGACTGCGGTTTGGTCAAAATGTGGACAGGCGCCTCATGAACCGGCAATTGGATTCGCACCGTATCGCGCGATTTCGCGCTAGACTCCGATTGTTTCTGCATACCCTCAGCGGTAACGGGAATCCGGGTCGTTTCTTTTTTCGGCTCGTTTGGCTCCGTCATTTCAACAAGTACGAGCAAGTTTGCGCGGGAAAAAGACTGCTGTCACGTATTAAGTAAGCCTTGAGAAACCGCTCCAATCAGGCCAGCAGATCGTAACCGCGGCTTGCCGTGACCGTCCGCCGGACGAATTCCCCAACGGGAGCCTCTTTCGCCAGGATGACACGCGCGTCGACATCGGGGGCATCGGCTTCACTCCGCGCGAGATACGGTTGATCCACCAACAATTTCAATTCCCTTCCAATTTTCCCGGCAGCAGTTCTATAGGCAATTTCGCGCTGAATTGACATGGCTGCTCGATACCGCGCGTTCTTGATCTTGGCAGGAATTTGCCCTGACATTTTCGCTGCACGTGATCCTTCTTCCTGCGAGTATTTAAATATTCCCAGTCGCTCGAATCGGATGCGTTGAATGAACTCAATCAGGTTATCGAATTCCTCGTCCGTCTCGCCGGGGAATCCGACGATGAAAGTCGTACGCAAGGCGACACCCGGAATTCCTGCGCGAATTTTTTCGACCAAGTCTTCGATGTGTTCATGGCTCGTTTCACGGCGCATGCGGTCCAGCATTGAGTCGTCGATGTGTTGCAAGGGCATATCGATGTAACGCGCAACTTTGGTACACTCCGCGACAGTTTGGATTAGTTCGTCACTCCAGTGCGCCGGGTGCGTATAGAGTAAACGCACCCAAAACTCGCCATCGATTTTTTGAATTTCCCGAAGAAGCGACGCCAGCGTCGGACCGCGCTCAGAATCTACTCGCTGACGAGGCCCCGCCTTGGTCGTCCAAAGATCCATTCCGTAATAGGTCGTGTCCTGGCTAATCAAATTGATCTCCCGAACGCCTTCGCTCACGAGTCCCCGAATCTCGGACAACACCGAATGTGGCACGCGGCTGCGGTGTTTGCCCCGCATCTGTGGAATGACACAGAAACTGCACGGATGATTGCATCCCTCTGCAATCTTGACGTAAGCGGAATGAGCCGGCGAGAGCCTGAATCGCGGCGTATCGTAATCCGGAATATAAGTCGGACGGTTTTGAGTGAACGCGATATCAAGACCGCCATTTGTCTCATCTGAGGCATTCGATCGGTTGGTTAGAAGGTTCTCCACGATTTCACCCAGCTGCGCCACCTGGTTCAAACCGATGAACGCATCCACTTCAGGCATTTCTTCCCGTAGTTGATCGGCAAACCGTTGCGACATGCAGCCGCTTACAATGAGTTTTTGATCGGATCGTCTGTTCAGCCCCCGCTGCTGGTGTGCCTCCAGAATTGCTTCAATCGATTCCTCCTTGGCTGAATCAATGAATGCACAGGTATTAACAACCAGCACGTCCGCATCCTCGGCACGCGAAGTGATTTCCATGCCGCGCTGCAACACACTGCCGAGCATGATTTCCGCATCTACGAGATTTTTGGCGCAACCGAGACTGATCATGCCGACTTTCGTACGCTGTCGGAGGCGCGCCGGCTCTCCATCATGTTGGGTGCCGTGATCTGCCCCGAAAGCATTCGGAGCCATAACTGATGGCGAATCCATGAATGGCTCAGTTAATTGACGGTCACGTCCTGGTCGCCGTCTTCCAACGCCTTCCCATTCTTTGTGATCTGGACAGCATCGGGATCGAGCACGCGAATCGAGACATGTTTCCCGCGGAATTCGACAGCTCCATCTGCCGGAGAAACCCACCGTTCAAAGGCTGGGCTCCCGGCATTATCTTCAACGGTCACTTTTACGTAGGTTCGTTTAAGCGGACGAATAGCAACGCGATTCTGCTCTGCGGATTCTGAAGAAGACGAACTGGTTTGCGAAGGTGCCTGCGCCAGGTCCCCCGGACCAACGGGCTTGGCCTTCCGCACTTCCGGTTCGCTGGAAGCTGCCGGCACAGCTGCAACCGCTTTTCGGATTTCGGTAGGAGCCGCTGAGGCGGATGGTGGAACAGTCGGCGCGGCTGCAACAGCAGTTGACGAGGATTGACTCGCCGGTGGCTGGCTGGCCTTGGCAATTGGAGCAGCTGACGGGCTCGGTGAGACCTGTGCCGTGCTCTCCGTCGGCGCAAGCCGACGAACGTTGAGGATAAACTTCATCACGGAGAAGCCGACGATCAATACGAGCACGCCGAAGATGAGCGGCATTGGTGAGACACGCTCGGGGCTTGCCGTTGTGGCACGGCGGCGCCGAACAACCGGAGCTGCGACCGGTTTCTGCGGCCGATTTTCCTGTAAATACGAATACCCATCAACTGTCATGCGCTCAGAATCTTCAAACGCGTCCAGATACGGCGTGACGTCCACATCTAAAAATTTGCCGTAGATGAGAAGAAAACCTTTGGCGTACGCCAGGCTCGGAAATTGAGAAAAATCGTCCGCTTCGATTTCTGCCAATCGGGCCGGGCGAATCTTTGTCATCCGCGCTGCTTCATCGAGGGTAAGGTTCCTCGCGATCCTCGCTTCCTGAAATTTTTTACCAAGCCCTTCGATCGTCATTGCGCAGCAAATAGCGGCTAAACGGCGGCATCGAGATCGACCAGAATCTCACGTGGTTTGGCGCCTTCGCCGGGACCTAAAATACCGCGCTGCTCCAGAATATCAACGATTCGCGCGGCGCGTGTGTAGCCCAGTCGCAAGCGGCGCTGAAGCAAAGACGTGGAGGCGCGTTTCTCCTGGCGAATGATCTCCAGGCATTTTTCCACTAATTCTTCGTCTTCATCGGTTACATCTTCTTCAGGCGCCGCGGAAGATTGTAGCTTCTCGTGCATCGCAGTGTCGAAAGCCGGCGGGCTTTGGGTGGAGACAAATTCCACCAGGCGATGAATCTCATCATCGGTGACAAGAACGCCTTGAGCGCGAATGAGGCGGGAAGCGCTCGGCGGAAGGTAGAGCATGTCGCCCTGGCCCAGCAAACGATCGGCGCCATTTTCATCCAGTATCACGCGACTGTCTATCTTGGATGCGACTTGAAACGCAATCCGGCTGGGGATGTTCGCCTTAATGACTCCAGTGATGACGTCAGCCCGAGGCGTTTGCGTAGCAACGATAATGTGAATACCGGCGGCGCGAGCCATTTGCGTGATACGTGCAATACCGCTTTCAACGTCCGCCGGCGCGGTTTGCATTAAATCGGCTAGCTCGTCGATGATGACCACGACATACGGCATCTTGTCGGGGATTTGTATGTCGTCCTTCGTAGTCGTGGAAGTTGAGCCTTCAC
The DNA here is from genome assembly GCA_035652195.1 of Candidatus Udaeobacter sp. Taxonomy (GTDB): domain Bacteria; phylum Verrucomicrobiota; class Verrucomicrobiia; order Chthoniobacterales; family UBA10450; genus Udaeobacter. The sequence goes on from DASREH010000056.1 coordinate 5,971, forward strand.
CTTCCCCTTCATCCTGGTCGTGTTCAGTATGAGCTACTGGCTTCTTCGGTCGCACGTTGAAACCGACGATGTTGCGCACCCCGACTCGCGCAAAAATTCGGTAACGACGCTCCATTTCATCGATCAACCAGCGCAAGGCCAACATCACTTTTTTGGGGTCGATAACTATCGGGAAAGCCAGGTGCGGTAGCGAATTGTACGCCTGAAGCTCCACCATCTTCGGGTCAACGATCACCAGACGGAGTTCTTCGGGGGTAAACCGAAAGAGCATGCTGGCGATCAATGCATTAATACAGACACTCTTCCCGCTGCCCGTGGTACCTGCGACCAGCAGGTGCGGCATTTGTGCAAGGTCAGCAATGATCGTTTTGCCGTAGACATCTTTTCCCAGAGCAAGCGGGATTTTGGTGTGCGCCTTTGATTCCTCCCAATCCGAGGATTGCAAAAGTTCACGCAGTTTTACAGTCACTTTTCGGCTGTTCGCCAGTTCGATGCCGACGGTGTCCTTGCCCGGGATTGGCGCGAGTATGTTGATTCGTTCGGCCCGCGTAGCCCGCGCCAGGTCGCGTTCGAGACTTACAATCTTGTCTACCCGGACACCTTTGGCGGGATAGACTTCGTAGCGTGTAATGGTCGGTCCCTTGGTGATATCGCCGGGCGCCACCGCAATGCCGAATTGTCCCAAAGTATCAATCAATACTCTTTGGACATCCTGGAGTTCCGAAGGATCCGATGTGCCGCGTCCTTCCATACTATGTTCGTCCAGCAAATCCATGCCGGGCAGCTGATAATTTTCCGATGTCCAAGCCGGAGCCATCACGCTCGGCGCCGACTTTGCTTTCTTTTCGCTGGCACGCAGTTCGGCAAGCGAGGGCTTTCTACGAACTTCCGGTTCGTCCGGCAACGCCGTCGTATCAACGACTCTCGGCTTGGGCCGATTGGCCAATTCCTCCGGCGGGATCATCTGCCCGGTCAATTCGGCTGCCGGCAAGCCTTTCTTTTTTAATTGCCTTTCAAGCAAACGCCGCTGTTTCGCCAGCTGCTGCTCGCTAATCGCAAGCTTTCCCTTCAGATCCGATTTGCGCAGTTTTTGACGCAATCGCCATTCCTGCAAACTGACAGCTAGGCGCCGCATCAGCGCGACTGTCTCGCGAACCAGATGAATTGGACGCAGTCCGGTGACCAGAATCAGCGTGGTCACATAAATGCCAACCAACAAAAGAAGCGTGCCAAGTGGCCCGAGAGCGTTACGAAGCAGACCGCGATCCTCATCGGCAAAAGCATATCCGATCCAGCCGCCCGGACCCTGGATGTTGAAAGCGGAATGCCACCCCTGCAGGTGATAAGGCTGCACATGCAACAAGCAAGCTCCCGATATGATAAATAGGGCGATCCAGACGAGCCGCGGCACTACGCGCAAGCTGGGATAAAATAATTTTGTAGCACCGAACCCCAGCAGAATTGCCGCTAAAAGGTACGAGGCCGCGCCGATAAATTGGTAACAAATCCCTGCGATCACTGCGCCTACCGGCCCGATGAAATTCTGGGCGGGATGATTCGCGGGCGAGATATGACTGAACCAAACCCATGAAGGCACATCCTTCGGCGTGTACGAAATGAGTGCGAAAAATAACAGCGTTCCCGAAAATAATAGAACGAGAGCGAAGACTTCGTTCCACGCGCTGTGTCTATCCGTGCGAGCCACCGCGTCTGATAGTAATGCCAGAGCAGCGTCTTTCAATCTTTTGTAGAAGTAGTCAGCACGACCAGGGCCGGGACAGCTCTACCACCTGTGGCCAATGGCAATCCAAATGTTAAGCGACAGGCGGTTTCGGCTTGCAGGTTTGGAATGACGCTGATAACTGTGCCAGCGCATTATGGTTCTTCTTCTCCGCTACGGCTTTTGTGCTGTTGCGTTCGGCGTGATGCTGTTTTGCATCTCGTGCGAAAAACATCCACTCGGCCAAATGCCCGAAGTCCAGCGAGAACAGCCGGACCCGGCCACCATGGTGTGGACCGAGGAACACGCAACACAACATGAAAGACCGAAGTCCGCACCGATGCACTCGGATGCGGCTCCGGAAGAAAATCGCTAGTCGAAGGAGGCCCTATGGCTAAGCACAAATACGCGACTTCGCCTCCAAACCTAACGGGTATGCCTCCAGGCGTCCCGTACATCATCGGTAACGAAGCCGCGGAACGTTTCTCCTATTACGGCATGAAGTCGGTGCTCACCGTCTTCATGGCGCATTATATTTTGAATCAATCCGGTGTGCTGGCGCCGATGAGTCCGAACGAAGCGTACATGTATACGCATTACTTCGTCTTCGGGGTTTATTTTCTTCCAATTCTCGGGGCGATTATCGCCGATGGTTGGCTGGGCAAGTATTGGACCATCCTGTCGTTATCGATTGTTTACTGCCTGGGCAATCTCACGCTGGCTTGCATGGCCACTTCCTGGGGAATTGCCATTGGACAAAGAACGATGCTCGCAATTGGTCTGTTTCTCATTTGTCTTGGCGCCGGCGGCATCAAACCATGCGTTTCAGCGAATGTTGGAGATCAATTCGGCGAATCCAACAAACATCTGCTCTCGAAAATGTTTGGATGGTTCTACTTCTCGATCAACGCCGGTTCATTTATCTCTTCACTCCTTTGCCCATGGTTCCTTGCCAACCCGAAGTGGGGCCCGGGTTGGGCCTTTGGAGTTCCTGGTGTGGCCATGGTTATTGCCACATTGTTCTTTTGGGCTGGTCGCAGCAAAATGGTGCACGTGCCGCCGGCGGGTCTCAGTTATTTGCGCGAAACATTCAGCCGCAACGGTCTGCTTACGTTGGCGAGGATCGCCATGGTTTACGTCTTTATTCTTGTTTTCTGGGGGCTGTGGGGAATGAGCAATGGGGTCGAGTGGACGTTACAAGCGGAGAAAATGGACCTGCACTGGCTGGGGATGAATTTGATCGCTGCTCAGGTGCAAACCGCGAATCCGATTCTCATCCTCATCACCATTCCGGCAGTCAACTACCTCATTTACCCCGCCATTGACAAAGTCTTCCCTCTGACGCCACTACGCAAAATCGGCATCGGCCTTTTCCTGACCGGCCTCTCCTTCGTGGTCATCGTTTGGATTCAGGGGCAAATCGACGCCGGACTGCGGCCCAGCATAAACTGGCAGTTCCTGGCTTACATCATCCTCACACTCGGCGAAGCCATGGTTTCGATCACTGGACTTGAGTTTTCCTATACTCAAGCGCCGAACACGATGAAGAGCTCGGTGATGGCATTGTGGCTTCTCACCGTCGCCAGCGGGGAACTCTTCGTGGGTCTATTTAACAAGTGGTTATTGAACCCTGACGGCACTCGTAAGCTGAATGACTATCAATATTTTAGCTTCTTTATGTGGCTGATGTTCGGGACGGCAGTTGTTTTTGTCATTGTCTCCTGTTTTTATAAATACCGCACGTATCTGCAATCTCAGCTTACGCCCGAGGAAATTGCTACCGAGCCAATTCTTCATGGCGGCACGCCAAGCTGAGGGATCGTGAAAATTGTCTTCGCACTTGTCTGCGCGTTGTCGCTATTGACGCTCACCGCATTTGCCACGCCTCAGGATGACGCATTTCAAAAAATTGCTCACGATTACATCGAGCAATATTTGAAGGCGAATCCTGAAGAGGCGACAGAGCTTGGGGATCATCGGTTTGATGGTCAACTCACCGATTACTCAGCCGAAGCGCGAGCGAAAAAATTAGCCACGGAAAAAGAATTTCGCGAGAAACTCGCAGCCATCGATGGTTCAAAGCTTACCGGCGCGAATAAGGTCGACATTCGCATTCTCAAGGAAAACATCGACTACCAAATCTTCCGTGCTGAAGAACTGAAGGACCCCGACTGGAATCCTCTCGTTTACATGCAAAGCCTGGCTAACAGCCTGTATTTGCTGGTTGCTCGCGATTTCGCGCCCGCAGAACAACGAATTCCTAATCTTCGTCATCGGTTGGAGGCAATTCCGCGCGTTATCGCCCAGGCCAAAGCGAATTTACAACATCCGCCGCGTGTTCACACCGAAACGGCGATTGAGCAAACGCAGGGCGCAATAAATCTGGTGCGTCAGGAAGTGGGGGTTCTCCTCGATCAGGCACCGGAGATGAAGAAGGACGTCGCGCCAGTGCAGGAAAAAACTGCGGCTGCTCTCGAAGATTATAAGAAATGGCTCCAGAACGATCTGCTCCCCCGCTCCGACGGCAACTTTCGGCTAGGTGCCGAGAAATATCGTAAGAAGCTGCACTTCGCGCTCTCGTCTGACTTGTCGATGGAAGAGATCATGAAGCGTGCGCAGGCCGACCTGCGGCAGACGCAAAATGCCATTTACGAAACGGCCTTGCCTCTTTACAAAAAATATTTCCCTGGGGCAGACGCGACGACGCTTTCAGACAAACACAAAGTCGTGGCCGGGGTTCCCGACAAGCTTGCGGAGCAGCATCCCGACGACGCCACTATCGTCGAGTACGCAAAAAAGGTCGTTACTGAAGCGACCGATTTCGTCAGGTCACACGACCTGGTCACCGTCCCCGACGCGCCGTTGGATGTGATTGCGATGCCTGAATTCAAGCGCGGTGTCGCCATCGCTTACTGCGACGCACCCGGGCCGCTGGAGAAAAATGGCCAAACATTTTTCGCAGTAGCGCCCACGCCCTACGATTGGTCGAAAGAGCGAAAAGAATCGTTCTTTCGGGAATACAACAACTACATGATCCGGGATTTGACGGTGCACGAGGCGATGCCCGGACATTACCTGCAATTGGCACACGCGAATCAGTTCCATGCGCCTACGCTGGTTCGCGCAATTTTCCAGAGCGGCCCTTTCATCGAAGGGTGGGCTGTTTACTGCGAACAAATGATGGCTGAACAGGGGTACGGCGGGCCGGAAGTGAAAATGCAACAGTTGAAGATGCGATTGCGCGCGATCGCGAACGCCATTCTCGATCAAAACATCCACGCTGGGAACATGACGGAGAAGGAAGCGATGGATTTGATGATGAAAGAAACCTTTCAACAGGAAGGCGAAGCTGTGGCGAAATGGAAACGCGCCCGGCTAACCTCGGCTCAGCTCTCCACCTATTTTGTCGGAGCCACGGAGCATCTCGATTTGCGCGCAGCGGCGGAGAAAAAACTCGGAAAAAATTTCGAGCTGAAGAAATACAACGACCAGGTGATTTCGTACGGCAGCCCGCCAGTGAAATACGTTCGCGAGTTAATGCTCGAAGGAACAGCCCCTTCGCAGCCGACCAGCTAAACTGAGCAGCTGACAAGCTCCGGAGGCGTGGCCTTTAATTCTAACGCCTTCGAGCAGTCTTGCGTTTGCGCGATGTTTTTGAAGCTGGCTTTTTCGAAGCCGCTAATTGCACGAGTTGATCAAGATTGAACGTCCGGCGCCGATTCGTTCCCACTTCCCGAAAGTCGACATGATACCATCCGTTCATTCGGACTACGCGATAGCGCTTTTGTCCAATGCGAAACGGTTCGCGCGCGATGACTCTATGGATCATTCTCTCATATTTGGAACGTGATCGGCGTCGTTTTCGACGTCGCCCCCAGTCAATGCTCCAGCCGACGTCATCGTACGTTTCCGGCCGCTTTTCAAAATCGAGAAGAGAACGTGCGTCTCCAGCAAAGATCGCGGTGATATGTTCCAGCGTTTCGACGTCCGCAAGCCGGCAAATTGCAGAACGAAAAGGGATCAGGATCTCTTCAGCGATTGCACGTAGGCTGAGTCTTCGACCGTCGCGCAATTTCCACAGCGGCGCGTTGAGGTCGGCGGTAAACGGATTGCGCGAGAACGAATCTGCTGTGACTCGCCATCCACGTCGCGAAGAATGTTTTCGCAAGCGAAGTGGCGTGATTCGCGGAAGCGCGTTGCGGCGAAGTTGCCCCAAGTCAAAGCTCTTCCAGCGCTGAACCTTTTGGATAACGCCGGTGATGAAAGCGCATGTCGCCAGCATCAGTGGAGGATCAGGCGTAAAATCGGCTGTCACTTCGAGCCGAGCTCTGCGCGGACGAACACCAACTGCGCTGCTTTCGCGGTTCGTAGCCAGCAAAAGAACCGGAACTGGCAGAATATGCGCGAGCAAGTACGCGAGATTCGTGGCATTGCGAGATTTTGATTTCCGAATCTTTGGAAACGAAAAATTGTAGTGCGTGCTGAAACCCTGCAGGGAGCACTGGCAGCCGTGTCGCCTTGCCCAATGGTCGAGCTCGCGCCTTAAATACCGAATCTGTTCCCAGAGCAGCCGCGTGGCACGGTAGCAACAGCCCTGTTCCACTTCCACAATCGGAGTCGCGACTTCGATCACGCCAGTGTCAAAATAAATCGCACCTCCAGCAGGTAATTGAAATGATCTGCCACTCCGGGGAATCATTCGTTGTCGAATCAGGCGTGATGGATCCCCAAATATCTTTTCCGGACGCTGCCTGCGCCCGTTGATCAGTAGATTGAATTCTGCTTCCAGGCCGATCACCGCCCGCGGCGGCATTAAAACAGCATCTTCCTCGCGGGAAAGCCCGCTGCCTCGCAGTGTTTCCAGATCTTTCATGCGCCAGATGACCTCAACACGCTTCGCCGCAGCCGCGCGGAGTCACTGTGGCAAACCCAAGGTCGAAGTGGAGATGGTCGTCAGTTTGCCCTGGCCCGAACCCAAATCGTCTCACAAATACGCCCGGACCAAGTGACGCTGCGATTTCTGCGTATTTCGTGATCGACTTCGCTTCAGAAAGAAAGGTATCGCCGATTCGGTATACGTTTGCCGCTGTTCCCCAGGCATGAATGCTCTTTCCGCCGCCACGTTGATGTGCGGGGGAGCGGTAACCACCATTTGCGCTAATAAAGACTGGCGCATCGACTTCGCGCCGAAAATTCTCCAACGCTATTGCCAGCAGGGTCACGGCACAGGGCACATAATGAGGAAATTGGCTCAGGAGCAGCCGGGCCTCACGGCAATCCACAAGCATCAATTCGGCGAGCGTGAAGTGCGGCGCCAGGCGGATATCGTGAGCTTCTTGCCAGCTGCGGATTTCGTAGAAAAAGCGTGGCAGATAATGAGTTCTCCCTTGTGAATCGGTTTCAGCTTCGCCTGGCCGTAACAACGCGCGGTACTTAGCAGGCAGATCCAATCCGTCGACTGCGCACAATTTATCAGTGCTCATTGGATGGCAGTTCGGTTTCGATCAGGGAGCGGTAGATTGCCTCCGAAACGGCTGCGACGGTATCCCGCCTTCCGTTCCCGTCCGAATCAAACTCTGTCAGAATGACAGCGAGGTACGGTTCGCGTTCGGGCAGATACACAATCCCGACATCGTGACAAGCAGTGGAGATCTCGCCTGTCTTGTGGGCCACTACTGCGTGGGATGGAAGACCGGCAGGAATCATGGAATCGAATCGCTGGTCCAGTAAAATCCGGATTGCTTGTTCTTTGCTCCTGGCGCTAAGAAAATCGCTGCGTAACGCGGATAATAACGACAGCAAACCGTTTGCAGTCGCCTGATTATTTATACCTGCTTCGTGCGCTGAATGATCTTCAACCCCTCGACGCAGCTCGACTCCCTCCACTTTCGCCTCCCGCAAAACGTTTCGCGCATATTCAACTGTGAGGTAATCGAGCAGCAAATTTGTCGCCAGATTGCTGCTGGCTACGATCATGCCTTCTGCCAACTCGGAAATTTTCGCCACGCGTCCGATGCGCTTATAAAGCTCGGGCATCGCATCTGAATCCCGGCTCAGGTGAAATGGGGACCCGTCGAGGGCGCTGATAAACCGATTTCGAATGTGCAGCGAGTCATCCAGGCGCAGGCTGCCTTCATCTGCTGCCCGAAAAACGGCCACGAGCACGGCCAGCTTAATTGTGCTTGCAGCATGAAACCAACGATCGCCATGCATGGAGAACCGGCAGCCGGTCTCCATATCATGGAGTGCGACTGCCAGTGCTCGAGTTTTCCGCCGGGCAGCCAATCGTTCCAAATCTTTGCTTAAGATGTTTGAGACATCCTCGCATGCCATGGAACTGCTCTTTACATGGGCATTCGGAAGTCGCAAATTCGACGATGGCTAATCTGGCAACGTGGATACGTCCGCAGGATGAAAAATGGTTTCGCCCATTTTTTGCGAAGCACCCTGAGATCCACGTTTTCAATGCCCGCAAACGCAATACTCCGATGGATCAGATGGACGGATTGCTGCTGACAGGCGGCTCCGACGTCACCCCGGAGTTTCTGCGACAAGAACACATCGATGTGGCGCTCATCCACAAAGATGATCTCGATCCCCAGCGGGACCAATGGGAGTTCGACGCGATTTCAAAGGCGTTTTTGCGCGGCCTTCCCGTTCTTGCTATTTGCCGAGGTATTCAGGTATTGAACGTTGCTTTGGGCGGTACCCTCAGACTCGATATTCCTGGTCACGGACTGCCGGAACAGAAGGAGCGGGACATTCAACCGCTGCGTCACGATGGCAAAGCGGTGCATCGATTCGAGAACGTAAACAGTTCGCATCATCAGGCCATCGATCGTGTCGCAGACGGGTTTGAAGTCGAAGCCTGGTGCACACACGACGATATCATTGAGCAGGTCCGGCTCCGAAATTATCCATTCGCTTTGGCGGTCCAATATCATCCGGAGCGTGGAAATATTTATGATGCGCTCTTCGAAAATTTCTTCGACAAAGTCGAATCATTCCGGGATGTCTCCAAGAACCCGGTGAGCAGCCCTTGAAGTTGATGGAGACTCCTCAGGGCTCAAGGCCACCAAAAAAGGCTTTTTCTCGTTAGGTACCGCGATAAATGCAGCGTGCAGTAGCTGTTTCGTGCACCACGATTTCGCAAAGACCGGGACACTGCGATTCCAGCTTACCCCAAAACCATCTGGCCATGTTTTCGATCGTAGGATTTTCCAAACCATCCACATCGTTGAGGTAGGAGTGATCGAGCAGCTTAATCAACGGCTTCATCGCGTCGCTGATTCGGGCATGATCGTAAACCCAGCCGATCTTTGCATCTACATCGCCTTCCACTGAGACCTCCACCTTGAAGCTGTGGCCATGCACACGTCTGCATTTGTGGCCCTCGGGCACGTTGGGCAGAGTTTGTGCCGCTTCAAAAGTGAAATCCTTCGTTAGGCGAGCTCTCACAGCCGGGAAAATACCACTGCTAAGGCCGCTTTGTCATCCTTAACCGAGTCAACTCACCCGCCGCAAAGACCGGATACTGCCGACGTCTGTATCTGATCAAACTCCGCGCTGAGTCGGGCTCCAAATGAACTTGTGCATCTGGAGTTGAAATCGAACATTCAGTCCGTCTGCCAAAATCCACTCTACAATCTGACGCGGGTCGATCCGTCCAAAGATCGGAGAAAACAACACGGCATGACAGCGCCTGGGGAGTTCGTATCGCTGCACCTTGTCGCGCGACCACTCGTAATCTTCTCGTGAGCCCATCACAAACTTCACTTCGTCGCGCAAAGTGAGATGCTCGATGTTCGACCAAAGATTCTTGTCCACTTCGCCGCTGCCCGGAGTTTTCAAATCCATGATCCGATGAACGCGCGGGTCGACTTTGGCAATATCGTGCGCCCCACTGGTTTCAAGAAGCACCGCATGGCCCGCATCGCACAACATGGACATCAACGGCAACACGTTTTTCTGCAGTAAAGGTTCACCGCCTGTGATCTCCACCAAATGACAGCGAAACACGGTCACGGCATCGAGAATCTCTTTTAGTGTCCGTTTCTTGCCCTGGTAAAACGCGTATTCCGTGTCGCAATAGTTGCAACGCAGATCGCAGAACGTAAGCCGCACAAAAATGCAAGGCTGCCCTGCCCAGGTGCTTTCACCCTGAACAGAGTGATAGATTTCGTTGATCGTCAGCGTTTTTTCGTGCTCGGAGGTCACATCAATCACAACCTCTCTGCGAAGAATTCCAAAGCAAGTAGGCCTTAGAACCGGGCGTTGGCCGATCGCTATAGCTTGACGCTACAACCGGCGTCCATAATCTGAATTGGCAACAAGCCGGTTTATTCCGGCAATGCGTCGCGCCGCCTCCCGTATCGCCCAAGGATCTGCGGGGTGTGATGCGGCTGCCATCCTGTAAAATGTTTGTAGCGTGAAGGTTTTGACACATTTTTATCGTTCGTCGATCGGGAAAAAAATAATCGTCGCTTCTACCGGCATCATTCTGATCGTGTTTGTGATCGGACATTTGCTGGGAAATTTGCAGATATTTATTGGACCAGACTGGATCAACGGTTACTCGGAACATCTGCGAGAGCTCGGGCCGATTCTCTGGCTGATCCGAATTTTTCTACTGATCACCGTCATCACGCACATCTACGTGACGATTCAATTAGCAATCGAAAACCGCCGGGCGCGGCCGAATGCCTACGTCGACAAGCATTACGTGAAAGCAACGTTCGCCTCTCGCCACATGGTGATGAGTGGACTCATTGTGCTCGCCTTTATCATTTATCACATTGCGCACTTCACTGTTCGAGTCACCGATCCGCGGTTTGGTCTGTTAAAGGCTGATCCTCTTGGACACTACGACGTGTATTCGATGATGGTGTACGGATTTCAAAATTACTACGTATCAGCGTTCTACGTCCTCGGCTTGTTTTTACTCGCCCTTCATCTGAGCCATGGATCATCGAGTTTTTTCCAGTCACTCGGATTGAACGACAAGAAAATGACGCCGCGACTTGCCTTGGGAGGCCGAATTTTCGCGTGGCTGATATTCATCGGGTATACGTCGATTCCCATCGCTGTTCTGCTCGGGTGGGTTAAACCTGCTCAACAGTTATGATTGGAAAGTTCGACGCCAAAATCCCGTCAGGTCCGCTTGCCCAGAAATGGCGGAACCACCTCGATCACTCGCGACTGGTTAGCCCGCATAACAGGCGGAAGCTCGAAGTCATCGTTGTGGGAAGCGGTTTGGCAGGTGGATCGGCGGCAGCAACTCTGGGAGAATTAGGCTATCGGGTAAGATGTTTCTGTTTTCAGGATTCGCCTCGGCGCGCGCATTCGATCGCCGCGCAGGGCGGAATCAATGCGGCAAAAAATTACCAGAACGACGGCGACAGCGTTTACCGGTTGTTTTACGACACCATTAAGGGTGGCGACTTTCGCTCACGCGAGGCGAACGTTTATCGTCTCGCGGAGATCAGTAACAACATCATCGATCAATGCGTCGCGCAGGGGGTACCGTTCGCGCGCGAGTACGGCGGCCTCCTCGCCAATCGTTCGTTCGGAGGCGCGCAGGTATCACGCACCTTCTACGCTCGCGGACAAACCGGGCAACAGCTTCTCCTGGGATGTTATCAGGCCCTGTGCCGTCAAATTGCGGCTGGCACAGTCCAAATGTTCCCCCAAACCGAAATGCTTGACCTGGTCGTTGTGGACGGACAGGCCAAGGGAATCGTCACCAGAAGCCTCTGCAGTGGGAGAATTGAGAGACACTCAGCAGATGCTGTGGTACTCGCGACTGGTGGATACGGAAACGTCTTTTATCTCTCGACAAACGCCAGGGGATGTAACGTAACGGCCACATACCGCGCCTACAAAAGAGGCGCGCTGTTCGCGAATCCGGCCTTCACGCAGATCCATCCCACATGCATTCCGGTCGGCGGCGATTATCAATCGAAGCTGACTCTCATGTCCGAGTCGCTTCGAAACGATGGACGAGTGTGGGTGCCAAAACGCAAGGAAGATCGCGACAAGCCGCCACGCGAAATTCCTGAAGCCGATCGCGACTATTACCTCGAGCGAAAATATCCGAGCTATGGAAATCTTTCGCCGCGCGACATCTCGTCGCGCGCGGCAAAGGAAGTTTGTGACGAAGGCCGCGGAGTCGGCCCGGGTGGCCGTGGGGTTTACCTCGATTTTGCTGACGCCATTAAGCGGCTCGGAGAACAGACGATTCGCGAGCGTTACGGGAATTTGTTTGAAGTTTACGAAAAGATCACTGGCGAAGATGCCTACAAAGTGCCGATGCGGATCTATCCCGCGGTTCATTACACCATGGGCGGGTTATGGGTCGATTACGAGTTAATGAGCAACGTTCCTGGATTGTTTGTAATCGGTGAAGCGAATTTTTCCGATCACGGCGCCAATCGGCTCGGTGCCAGCGCGCTCATGCAAGGCTTGGCAGATGGTTATTTCGTCCTGCCCAACACGCTGCCGAATTATCTTGCCGGGCAGATTGGCAAGCGGCCGTCCCCGGAAGCTCCGGAATTTCGCGAAGTTGAGGAAAGTGTTCGGGCCAGGATCAAAAAACTACTCAACATCAACGGCACGCGTTCGGTGGACTCCTTCCACCGGGAGCTTGGCCTCATCCTTTGGGACCTGTGCGGCATGTCGCGACACGAAAAAGGATTACGCGAAGCTCTTAAAAGGATACCGGAGCTGCGCGAAAAATTCTGGCATGAAGTGCGTGTACCCGGCGATGGCGACGATTTTAATCAATCGTTGGAACGCGCGGGACGCGTCGCAGATTTCCTGGAATTCGCCGAGTTGATGTGCATCGATGCATTGGAGCGCGACGAATCCGCTGGAGCGCACTTTCGGGAAGAACACCAGACCGCCGACGGCGAAGCACTACGTGATGACGAAAACCACGCAGCCGTGTTTGCCTGGGAATTTCAAGGCGAAGGAGAAGCGCCGAAATTACATCGGGAAACGCTGAATTTCGAAACCGTGCATCTCGCCCAAAGGAGCTATAAGTAGTTTTTAGTTGAGAGTTGATTGGTAATAGATGCCCAATGGTCATGTTCAACTTTGAGAAATTAGAGGTTTGCCAGAAAGCGATAGCTTTCGCGGATCTGGTTTATGATCACACAAAGCAGTTTTCGGCTGACTCAGCAGCCGAGGAAACCGGCCGCATGCTGAGCGGACTGAGAAAATCATTGATTAGTAACGTCATGTAGTGCGCATCTTTTTCGCGCTATCAGCTATCAACTCCCAACTATGAACTTTCACCTGAGAATCTGGCGCCAAGTAAACGCAAAAACGCCAGGTAAACTCGTCGATTACGAAGTACGCGACATTTCGCCAAACACGTCCTTTCTCGAGATGCTGGACATCCTGAATGAAACCCTGGTGAAAGACGCCAAGGAGCCCGTCGCGTTTGACTCGGATTGTCGGGAAGGAATTTGCGGTACTTGCTCGCTGACGATCAATGGCGAGCCACATGGCCCGGATCATCCCGGCGCGGTGTGCGAACTTTATATGAGAAAGTTTCGCGATGGCGCGACGATCATAGTTGAACCTTTTCGCGTAGGATCGTTCCCGCTCGTGAAAGATCTGGTGATCGATCGGCGGGCGCTGGATCGAATTGTGCAAGCCGGGGGATTCATTTCCGCGCGCGCAGGCTCGGCGCCAGAGGCTAACTCGATCCTGGTTCCCAAATATGATGCTGACCTGGCGATGGAAGCGGCCGCTTGCATCGGCTGCGGCGCGTGCGCGGCCGCCTGTCCAAATGGATCAGCCATGCTTTTTACAGCCGCAAAGGTGTCGCACCTGGCTTTCCTGCCACAGGGCCATCCCGAACGCCAAAGCCGAGTACTCGGAATGGTCAAGGTCATGGATGCCGAAGGGTTCGGCAATTGCACCAACACCTACGAATGCGAGGCAGTCTGCCCAGCCGAAATCAGCGCCAGCTTCATTGCCAAGCTGAATCGGGAATACGCGAAAGCGGCGATACAACGAACCGCAGGCGAATAAGCGACGCGCCCCGCCCGAAACCGGATTGCACTTTCAGCGCTGATAGTTGGCTGTCCCATAAATCCTGGGAAGTTGTCCCACGCTAGACATTGAATGCCGCAATTTTGGCGCTAAACAAAAGACAGACTTCCATGGCAAAGGCGAAAACAAAAACGGCAACTGCAAATATACACGCCGTCCTCGGATCGGATGAAGCGGAGGTAAAACGCGTGGCCGCCGAGCTTGCATCTAATCTGACCCCGCCCGCCGCAGGTGATTTTGGCTTGGAAATTATTGATGGAACTGTCGACTACGCTGACCAGGCGGAGGCACGAATAAGATCGACGATCGAGGCACTGCAGACTCTACCTTTTTTCGGAAGCGAAAAAGTGGTTTGGCTAAAGAACGTTAATTTCCTCGGCGACGATCAAAAAGCGCGTTCGGAGGCAGTGCTCTCCGCCTTGGAAGAATTTTCCGAACTCATCAACAACGGTTTCGGAGAAGGTGTCACGCTTTTAATTAGTGCGATTGACGTGGATAAACGCCGTTCGTTTTACAAAGCGCTAACAAAACAGGCGGAAGTCCACGTTTTTGATCGGCTCGATTCGGGGCGGAGTGGATGGGAAGAATCAGCAGCTGAGCTGGTTCAGCAGCGCGCAAAAAAAAGAAAACTCCAGTTCGACGAAGATGGTCTCGATCTTTTTGTGTTGCTGACCGGTGGCGACACCGGTCAGATCGATAACGAACTCGAAAAAATCGACACTTTCCTTGAGAAGGATCGCCGGGTCAGCGCGGAGCTTATCCGTGACTTAGTGCCGCTCTCGCGCGCGGGCGTCATTTTTGAACTGGGTAACGCTCTGGCTGCCAAAAATCTGGAGCTATCACTGAAGCTGGTGCGGCGTTTGTTGGACCAAGGCGAGAGCGCGGTCGGTATCCTGCTGGTCGCAATCGTCCCTACAATCCGGAATTTATTGCTGGCGAAGGATTTGATGGAACGCTATCGCCTTCCCCGGCCGCATTCGCCATTCCAGTTTATCTCAGCAATCAACCGCCTGCCCGGTAACGCGACCGACCATTTGCCCCGTAAGAAAGATGGCTCGGTCAACGCATACGCGCTGGGGATTGCCGCGCAACAGGCGGCCCGATTTGAAACGGGCCAATTAATTGAAGCGATGCGAGCCTGTTTGGCGGCGAATGTCCAATTGGTCACGACTCAGCTTGATCACGAACTGATCTTGACTGAAGTGGTCGTTAAACTGCTGGGGCATTAAATCATTCTAGGCGCCCAGGCGTCTGACACAGACGCCCTACAAGTTTCAGGAAGCCTGTTCGACCTGTCTTCGCGCGACCGGTCCAATATACGGAATGTCCCAACGAACACCGGTAAAGGCTTTCACGATCGTGATGATCATGATCACCAGGAACACGAGGTGAACCAGTGCTGCGATAATGGCCCAGAAAAATACCAGGATACCGCCGATTCCGGGAATCGCGCTAAACACTGCATGGACGACTGCCGACACAATGTTGAAAAGAAACCAGGCGCATCCAAAGATGATCGATTGCATCGCGTAGAAACGCACGAAACTGTCGTGCTTTTCAAGGATGTAAAAGATAATCCCGCCGATCAACGGAATGCACGCGATCGCTGCAGCGACATTTGAAGGCAACCCGGTCGACCCGGATTTTGCCGACGTCCCAGGTTCGGGACCGGGAGGCGGAGGTTGAGTAGGCACTTCGTCTGGCATGACCTACATACACAAACTGCAAAGTGCGTTGTCAAGCAACTTCCTTTTACACCGTTCTTTTTCGCTTTCGCTGACGGCGTACGCCCCATATGATGCATTCCTCTCTGCCCTCCCCGATGATCAGCACTTCTCGCGTCCGCAATGGCTTCACGCTCATCGAGCTGATCGTTGTCTTGGCAGTCATCGCGATTCTGATGTCCATGGTGTATCCCATGTACATGGGTATGTCCGAGCGCGCTAAGACAACGAAGGACTTGAACAACCTGCGCCAGATCGGCGTCGCTACCCAGACCTACTTGAATGACAGCGACGGAATTCTGCCTGGTTCCATAGTCCCTGCCACAACCTGGATGTCGCAACTGACGCCAAAATACCTGTCTTCGTGGAAAATTTTCCAGTCGCCGTTCGATACAAGGCCGTCGTCGCAACTCGGTGACGGTTCAACGGCCGTTAGTTATGGCATTAACCCCAATGTTTACGTCAACAACGTGGCGATAGCCGCTACAAAGATCACCAATCCTACCGGGTTTATACTATTCGCGCCCGCCCAAGCATCCGGCCCAACGGTCAGTTTCCAAGGCACGGCCACCTCTCCTGCTCCGGGTGTCACGGTGATCGGCAACGGCGATAACACCGCGACCAGCAACCCCGGCGGAGTTGCCACTGGTGGCACCCATGCTTCACGGCAGCGAATCAACGCGCTTTTTGGCGATCTGCATTGCGAGACCATGTCATGGGCCGCGTTTACGGTTACTGTTTCGAACGTGCCGAGCCAACCCGGTCAGTGGACTCCATAAAGTCCGGAACCCTGGCCGTTGTGGAAATTCGCGACACCAACAGTCGCACTCGCGTACTCGTTGGCTCGAGCTTGATCGACCAGGTCGGCAAACGCGCCCGCAAACAGATCGCTGGCAACACATGTACAGTAATTACCGACAGCCATGTTGCGCCGCTTTTTGCTAGTCGCGTTAAACTAAGTCTTACGTCAGCGGGCTTTAAGTCGACATTAATTACCGTTCCAGCTGGCGAGGGATCGAAGAGGCTCAAGCAAGCCGAAACGATTTGCGAAAAGATGATTGCCGCAGGATTGGACCGTCAATCTTTCGTGATTGGTCTCGGTGGCGGAATGATCGGTGACCTCTCCGGATTTATCGCGGCGATTTATCATCGTGGTATTCCTCACATCCAGGCTCCCACGACGTTGCTTGCCATGATGGACAGCTCAATCGGTGGAAAAACCGGAGTGAATACCCGGGCCGGCAAGAACTTAATTGGCGCGTTTCATCCCCCTTCGCTGGTTATTGATGATGTCGATGTACTGAAAACTCTGCCGAGACGACAGTTCAATCAGGGATTCGCAGAGATCATCAAACACGCGATCATTGCCGACGCAAAACTGTTTGACCAACTTCAATCCTGGCAGGCAAGCGGAGCACTTGCCCTCCAATCGCTGATCAAACGCAACATTGAGATCAAATCGAAAATCATCGCAATGGATGAGTATGATCGGACCGGTAAACGTGCCCTTCTAAACTTTGGACACACCGTTGGCCACGCGATTGAGCGCGCAGGGAGTTACCGACAATTCCTTCACGGTGAGGCTGTCAGCCTGGGGATTGTCGCGGCGTGTGCAATATCAGTTAGAAGGGCTGGTCTCTCGACAAAGCAGCGCGACGTAATCGTCCATCTTCTGCAACGATTCGGATTGCCCACGCATTTGCCAAAAAATTTCCGACGCAGGAAAATTTTGGACGCAATACAGTTCGATAAGAAATTCGAAGGCGGAAAAATCCGTTTCATAGTGACACCGAAAATTGGCGCCGCCCGTGTCGCAAACAACATCACGCACGACGACATTCGCGAAGCGATCAGCGAACTATAGGGCGTCTGTGTTAGACGCCGTGGCGTTTCACGGAAACGCCCTGCAACATGAGACCCCCTCGGCGTTTCACAAAACGCCGTCCCGTACAAGCGATCATCTAATAGCCGTGGCCGCGCGCTTTTGAGTAATACTCGACTAAACCACCCGTCACGCTGTCGGCGTACTCACGGAAAATACTTTTGCGTTCGGTGCCATTGATGTCGCGAGTCCCTTCGTAATCCCCGGCCTGGATGCGCGCAAAGGCATCTTTGCTGTTCATCACGTACGGCTCACAATAAATCACGGGACAACGATAGAGCCGCGTCGCCAGCAGATTACGCGCGTAAACGTAGCCGCTCGTCCCCACTTTGGTCGTGCTGTTCGTCGTAGGATACTGATATGGGGGTAGCTGGGTTTCCCGCGCCATCGCGTTGGCAATCGTGTCCGCGAGCGGCAATTCCTCATCGTAAACGCGGCTGAGAAGCCGCCGGACCATTTCGAAACGTTCGTCATCGAATTCGAGCTCCTGCTGCAGGTAAGAGCCATTCACCAGGAGGTGAAGGTGATTGATATCGGGCAACATCGGATCGTTTGGATCGCCCCACCCCTCGGCATTGAAATGCAGACATAGAACGAGATCCGGATGCAACTTGAAGTTTACCAGCGCGGCGCGACGGCGGATCTCGCTGTAACGATAAAACAAGATTTCGCTCTGCCATCGGATCGTCTGTTCCTTCTCCGGATCATTCGAATTGAGGATTTCCGCACGGGGTTGTGGGATACCGTTTTTGATCAGAATTTTTCTGGCAAGTTCTCGAAAATCGTCGGGGCGTTTTGCTGTAACTGGCTCGTTGCTATCGCGAACAAAAAAAACTTTCGCGCCCAAGTCACGAAGTCGCGGGGCGAGCAGCCTCGCGACTCTCAAAGTTAAATCACCCTCCTGCACAGGCTCAGTGTTGCCAACTTGAAACCAACGCTCTTCCATTTTTGCCCATTCACCTCCGAGGTGGCCGGGATCGAGCGCAATGCGCAAGCCTGCAAGTGGTTTATCAGGTTTTGCAACCGGCAAAGATTTCGCAGGATGCCACAGCCGCGGTACTGGCTTGCGCCGCTTGTCGTTTTTTGCGAATCGGAGAGTCAGAAATTTTTCCGATTCCCGGTTGACCAGAATGCGCGCCGTATCGCTGCCAAGCTCGAATAAATCCGGCGCGAAACCGTGCGGGCAATAAACATCGTAAATCAAGTGCGCGAATTCATCGTGCGTGATTGTTTCCTGATAATGGTCGAGCACGCTCCACCGGGGATGACTTCCAAGAATGCCAAGGTTCTCCGCACCAAAGCTGGCGAGCACCGGGATTAAAAAGCAGAGCGTCAGCAGGGCGGTGCGTTTCATGATTGCAGCCAATAGAGCATCAATGATGGGATTTTTCGCGCTCCCATCTTGAGCGGAACGGCGGCGACGAGATGATCCGTTTGAGCCGCGGAATATGAAGAGCGCGCATGTTGCGGTTTGCACCCGATCTCTCACCTGTGGCGCTCGGGATGACAAGATGCGTCGCCATGGCTAGTGTCGCACCATGTTAACGGTCCTGATGTTGGGTGACATCGTTGGTGAGCCCGGACGCTCGGCGGTGATCGCCAGGCTCCCCGAGCTGAAAGAGAAGTACTCCCTGGACTTTATCATCGTCAACGCCGAGAACGCGGCTGGGGGGCGCGGGATCACGGGACGGATCACCATCGATCTGTTGCGCGCGGGTGTGTCGGTCATCACAACGGGCGATCATGTATGGGATCAAAAGGAAATCCTCGCATTCATCGAGACCGAACCCCGGCTGTTGCGGCCGCTGAATTATCCGGATGGCGCCCCGGGCGGGGGGTCTATTGTGTTGGAAACGGGCAAGGGAAAAATCGGCGTCATCAACGTCCAAGCACGCACGTTCATGCAGCCGATTTTGGAAAACCCGTTCCGCTCGATCGCGATCGCGGTAACGAAGATGCGCTCGGAGACCGCCAATATCATCGTCGATATCCATGGAGAAACTACGAGTGAGAAAATCGCAATGGCACGGTTCCTCGACGGAAAGGTTTCTGCTGTGATCGGAACGCACACTCACGTTCAGACTGCTGACGAACAGATTTTTCCGGGCGGGACAGCTTTTTTGTGCGACGCAGGTATGTGCGGTCCGGTAACTTCCATTTTGGGCCGCGCCATTGATCCAATCATGAATCGATTTATCTCGAACCTGCCGGCATCGTTTCCTGTGGCTAACGGTGAGGTTCGGCTGCATGGAGCGGTAATCGAGATCGACGAGAGTACGGGCCGCGCCGTGAAAATAATACGGGTGAACGAACCGGGACTCAGTGAAACCGCTTCCTCTGAGGCCGAACCAAAGATCGACGTTGAACAGGCGCCATCCCCGGAGCAGACTTAAATTCTACAGGCAATTGTTCGTTAGTTAACTTTCGAATTGTTTAAGAACACCAACGTCCAAAAGAAATTATGAGAAAAAACTTCATCTTCATTTTTGTCGCGGCCCTCGCATTTAGTTCTCCGGAATCTTTTGCCGCAGAAAGCTCAAAGAATGCAAAAGAAGCGAACAAGCTGGCCCGGGACGGAGCAGAAGCTTCCAAGGCTCAAGACTACGACAAAGCTGTCGAACTGCTTCGCAAAGCTACAGAGCTGGACCACAAATACGCAGATGAACTCGCCGCTGTTTACCAGCAGCGCGCATACGCTGCAGCGAAGAACCAGAAATTGCAGGATGCCGTAAACGATTACAGCGAAGCCATTAAACTTAAGCCGGACGACCCCCGAATTTACGAGCAGCGCGCAGCGGTCGAAATGAAGCTCAACGACAATGATAAAGCCCTGGCCGACTACTCCGAGGCGATCAAGCTCAAGCCCGACGAAGTGAAATATTATTCCTACCGGAGTTACATTTATGAGGTGAAGGGCGACATTCAAAATTCGATGGCTGACACCGAGAAAATCTTAAAACTTGATCCCAAAAATCAGGAAGCCCTGAACCGTAAAAAACGCCTGGAGACATTGCAGTCCCTGAGAGCTACGCCGATTCCTCCACGTCCGCCGACGAAACCTAAGAGTTCGCCGGCACGGGGCCACAGTCCGCATAAGCCGTAATCGTTGGCTGGTCGGAACAGGCGAGAGCCGTGCCAACACGTTGAAGCAAGGGGTTCCATCCGAGTCGCGCGGATCGATTCAGCCCCCTTCGGAGACGATGGCGATTAACTCGCCGCAGGCGCAACAAATAATCTCCGCCCTCAGGCGTCCGCCGGTGAAACAACTGCTTCTTCGTTTTCTGTTGGTGTCGCCTGCGCAGTGAACCGCCTTTTCCGCCGATTGGCGGGTAGTGGGGCGAGAGTCATAGTGATGTTGCGCCCTGTAATCTTGGGATTCATTTCCACCTGTGACATCCCCATAAGATCGTCGCGAACTTTCTCTACCAGTTGCATGCCGAATTCCTGGTGCGCCATTTCGCGACCACGAAATTGCAGCTGCACGCGCACCTTGTTTCCGCGATCCAGAAACTCTTCGGCATGCCGAATTTTGGTCAGGTAATCGTGATCGTCGATGTTTACGCGAAATTTGATTTCCTTAAGCTTTGCCCCCGCCGGTCGCTTATCTTTGGTGTGCTTGGAGATATCGTATCGGAACTTTCCGAAATCGATGATCTTGCAGACAGGTGGCGTAGCTGTTGGAGCCACCTCGACCAGATCGAGGCCAAGACTTTGAGCTCTGCGCAAAGCGTCATTTAATTTCATGACGCCGAGCTGTTCACCGGTGGACCCTAGAATGACTCGGACTTCCCGCGCGCGGATCCGACCGTTTACACGAATTTGTGGTTGCAGATTCGAACTAGCTCCTGGCCGGCGAAGCGGGAGTGCACCGCATCGCCGTATTTCCATTTATCGCACTCCCCGGCGGCGCCCTAGGCGAACGTCGGACACTCTAACCTCGACGCAGCTGCGATTCACCGCGACGATTAGCTCACTTTATTCGTGAGCCGAATGGAAGTTGTAGGCAACAATCAGGCGCTGGCAAGGCGAATCTGGTGACAATATTGTTGCCTGGCTGGGCACCTTCACTTTTCCGGCGGATCTCCGAAATGCGCTTTGTGCGCGGCGTAAATCATCGCGTCCTCGAGCATGGAATCGAGCGTGGCTGCCAACGGCTCAAGTTTCACGACACCCGAAAAAACCGCCCGATCGCCAATCTCGGTGTCAATGACAAACGTTGGGCGTTGGGTGACCTGGAGTTCATGAAATTCTGCCGTGGACGCTCGAATACGCTTTTCAACCTCGGCCGATTTCGCACGCTCCAGCAGCTTATCCTTATCAACGCTACAAGCCTCCGCCCCGACTTCTGCAGACACCTTCCAATCGCTCACGTTTTTGCCTTCGCGCAACGCCGCGTGCGCAAGCGCCAGCCGCACCCGGTCATCGGCAACGCCAAAATCACGTGCAGCCTCCGCGACAGAATTCGGGGGAAGCCATTCCCGCAGACTTGAATCGTACCAATCGGTGTTCAGCATGAACGACGAACGCATCATCATTCCACTGCGCCGATAAAACCATTGCTCCTGCTCGCGGGAAGTTGGCAAACCGCTGGGATCCATCAACGCAATCTTCCATCGAAACTCAACACGACCTTCATAACGCTTCTTTAACTCCGCCCATGTCGGCTCCGACCAGAAACACCAGGATGATACGACGTCCAGATAGTCTGTTACGGTAATGGACATGCTCGAACGTGGAGAAGCTTTAAAAACTTACAAGAGTTAAAAGTTCCCCCGCGTAAACTGATGCTGTCATTCTGAGCGGAGCGAAACCTCTCTGATTGTTGCTGACGCGCCGAAAGGACTGGTCAGAGATTCTTCGCTCCGCTCAGGATGACAATTGTCCTTGCCGCTTAAACGCTTTAACGGTTGAACGTTTTAACAGCGCGCCAGCGCCAAACAGATCCGTGGACCTAAACCATATATTTCTTTTCCTAGCCATAATTTCGCCGCTGCTGGTGCTGGCTCGCACGTGGCGCCCAGGTCCGCAGAATCATGGCTGGCGTATCGTCGCAGTCGTTGTGCTGGCAATCACCGGGATGGCGTGGCTCTTCGCCCGGAGCGTGGCTGGTTATATCGGCGGTGCCGCCTGGATTCTCCTTCTTTTCTTGCCCGCGATTGGATTACGAAAAATGACAGAGCTTGCTGCCCGGGGGGATTACGCTTCGGCTGCAAAGCTCGGACAACTTCTTCAGATTGCGCATCCAAGCGCGGAACTGCGCGATCAGGTCCGGTTGTTCCGACGCTTGAAATCTCATCCCTCGACCTTTACGACTGGAATCGCACGACCGCCGTTTCGCGACGTTAATTCGCCCCCAACGGTGCAGGCATCGCAACGCACTGGTTCCGCTTCAGACCCCGGCCGAACGATTCGCAACAATCCGCTCCGCGGCGCTCCGGCAGTACTCGTGTTGATAGTGCTCAATGTACTTGCGTTCCTGTTCGAAATGTCCGTTGGCGACCTTAATGATCCGGACGTGCTGCATCGAGCCGGAGCGCTTGAGCCATATGCCGTGGTAGTTCAGGGAGAATATTGGCGCCTTTTTACGGCGCTGTTCTTGCATGGCGGGCTTACGCATCTGCTATTTAACATTTTCGCTCTTTATGTCCTCGGGCCGCCGCTGGAACAATCTATCGGAACAGCACGATTTGCCGTGTGCTATCTAATCTCGGGCCTCGCTTCAAGCGCAGGTGTTGTAGCTTTGACGGTGCTCGGTTTTGTAGACGTATCACAGCTGGTTGGCGCGTCGGGTTGCATCATGGGAATCGTCGGTACCTGGGCAGGTTTTTTAGTCCGACATCGTCACACGCCACAGGCGAAACAACGCCTCGGAAATATCGTGATGATCATTGTCATCCAGGTCGCATTCGATCTTTCGACGCCACAGGTAAGTATGGCAGCGCATTTGTGCGGACTAATCGCCGGTTTTTTCCTTGGACTTATTCTTGCCCCGCGAGCTGTAACCAGGGCTCGCTAATTCGACAGAAACCGAGGCCCAGTATATTCCTTGCACAGAGTCGTTGCTCGAGACGATGCGTTCCCATTACAATCTCTGTTTTTATTCGCCACCTTCAAACCTGCCGGTGACCGCACACCGAATCTACAAGAACTCCCATGCCGAATTTTCAAACCTATAACGTCACTCCCATCTTGCCGCCGGCTCTGGAGCCGTTGCGCCAGATGAGCTTCAACCTGTGGTGGACTTGGGAACCCGCTGCGCGCCGCCTGTTCCGTCACCTGGATCCGGAGCTTTGGGACCGAACCAATCACAACCCGGTGCGGATGCTCCAGCTTTCGAGGCAATCCAGACTGGAAGAACTCGCCCAGGACAAAAGTTTTCTGCGCGAGCTCAAACAGGTTTTTGATGAATTCGAAAGGTATCTCGGGCGGGAGGAGACCTATGGAAAGACGGGCCCCGCAAACACAATCAAGAATCCAATTGCCTATTTCTCAGCTGAATTTGGTTTCCACGAATCGATTCCTAATTACTCCGGCGGCCTTGGAATCCTTGCGGGCGACCATTGCAAGTCAGCCAGCGATCTGGGCCTGAATTTCGTCGCGATTGGTTTGCTCTATCGACACGGCTATTTCCGGCAACACATTGATAAGGACGGCGTCCAGGCAGCGATCAACCTGAATCAAAACTTTTATCACCTGCCAATCCGTGAAGCACTTCGTAGCAATGGGAAACCGCTGATTTCTGTGCCGATTTTGGATCGGCAAGTTTTTGCGAGGGTCTGGGAATTACGCGTCGGAAGAGTCAGTCTCTATCTGCTCGACACCGATATTCCAGAAAACAACGCCGAGGACCGTCTGATCACCGCTGAGCTTTACGGGGGCGATCTCGAGATGCGCATGCGTCAAGAGATCATGCTCGGAATTGGAGGGGTGAAAGCTCTGATGGCGCTGGGCATCCGTCCGAGCGTTTTTCATATGAACGAAGGGCATTCGGCATTTCTGGCGCTCGAACGCATTCGTCTGAATGTCGTGGAAAAGAAGCTCGATTTTTATTCGGCTCTTCAGCTCGTGGCGGCAGCGAACGTTTTTACGACGCATACTCCGGTACCCGCCGGCAATGACTCTTTCCCGCGCGAGATGATGCGGAAGTATTTCGGCAATTTCGCGAAGGAACTCAACATCCCGTTTGACGAGTTGTTTACGTTTGGCCAGACCCGCCTCGATCCCAACGATCCCTTTAGCATGACCATCCTGGCGCTTCGGCTCAGCCGCCACGCAAATGGTGTAAGCAAGTTGCATGGCGATGTGAGCCGGTCGCTTTGGAAAGATGTCTGGGCCGGCGTACCCGTCCACGAGGTGCCGATCATGAACATCACAAATGGCGTTCACACCAAAACATGGATGGCACCGGAGTTCGCGGCACTGTACCGGAAGCACCTTGGCACATGGGAGGAACACCTCACCGAGCCGGAGTTTTGGCGCGGTGTCTTTGATATTCCTGATGCCCAGCTTTGGGACACCCATCAAAAGCTCAAGCTCCGCCTGATTGAATTTGTCCGCGATCGAGAACGGGCGCGTCGCGAACGAATGGGGGAATCGCCTGAGGCAATTCGCAGGGTCAACCGCGTTCTTGATCCGGAAATTTTGACGATCGGATTTGCACGCCGCTTTGCAACATACAAACGCGCCACGCTGTTGTTCAGCGATAAGGAACGCCTAAAGCGTCTGCTCAATGACGCCACCCGGCCGGTGCAGTTCATTTTCGCCGGGAAAGCGCATCCACGTGACGAAGCGGGCAAAGCACTGATCCAGGAGGTTTATCGGTTTACCCGCGAAGCTGGCTTTGAAAATCGTATCGTCTTTCTGGAGGATTACGACAGCTACATCGCTCGTCGACTGGTGCAAGGCGTCGACCTCTGGCTCAACCATCCGTTGCGTCCGCTTGAGGCAAGTGGGACCAGCGGAATGAAGACGGCCCCCAACGGCGGAATTAACCTGAGTGTTTTGGATGGATGGTGGTGCGAAGGCTACAACGGCAGCAACGGGTGGGCCATTGGCGCAGAGATTCACAACGGCACCACAGAGTTTCAGAACGAAGTGGACGCGAGCAGCCTTTACCAATTGCTGGAGAACCAAATTGTTCCTCTTTATTACGCAAAACCGGACGGGAAACTCCCGCTCGCGTGGCTGCAACTGATGCGTGAATCAATCCGCAGCGTCACGCCGGTGTTCAACACGCAGCGGATGGTGAAGGAATACACCGAGCAGCTCTACATTCCAGCAGCGCAATCATATGAGAATTTTTCCCGCGACGACTGCGGCGCCGCGACGAATCTCAGTCAGTGGAAGACGCAAATACGCAAGGATTGGGCAGCGGTAAAAATCTCGGATGTTCAAATCGGCAACAAAGATCGCCAAAGTATTTCAGTGGGGGAATCACTCCAAATCACGGCACGAGTGCACCTCGGCGCCGTCGATCCACAACACGTGCGAGTCGAGGCGTATCATGGCGAGTTGGACAATGGCGACATCCGCAATCCTTCAGCGACGCTCCTGAATCAAGCCGGGGGCAGAAATGGTGATGGCGATTACATCTACCAGGGAGCAGTCCCGGCGTCTGAAAGCGGCACGTACGGTCTGAGCGTTCGAGTCGTGCCAACCCACCCCGGTTTGATGCAGGGGCACGAGCTTCGCTTAATCGCCTGGTCTTAACACAGACGTCGCATCGACCCGGGCCTAGAACTGAACGGAGATTCCAGCGTGCAGCCGATAATCGGGGACGGCCTGTAACGATGTGTTGTCGATGGAAATGGGCAGGTCCGCGGCAAGTTCGGCGCTCCAACGGCCGCGCGATCCTACTAATCGAGGACCCAGAAAAACTGAAGTGATGCCGGTATCTTCCGCCGGTTTGCCCCGGAATCGATCGAGACCCTTGTACTCACCCGAAGCTACACATTGAATTCCAAAAATCGTGTTGCGATTGCGAACGATGTAATAGCCGGGTCCGCCATCCCAGATGAAATCGTTGGCAAAATGATATCGATGTGTGCCGTCGCCACGTAACGTGAATTGAACGTTCGTCTCGAGAAAGAAGTTTTTGTAACGCAACGTATTTTGCTCGCCGAAGATGCCATCGTAGGAGCCCGTGCCAAGCGTTAAATCGTGGCCATGGATGCCACTTTCCGGAGCCCCTTCAATTTCAATTTCGTGAGATTCTTCTTTGAGACGGCTGCTATCACCGGTCGGAAACTTGATTCCGGTCAGCAAGAGCGCAGAGACAGTGAAGTCCGATTCATGTACCACTGCGACCGGGTTCTTGTCGCCATGAAACTCGAAACTTCTTTGAGCAGGCGAAGCATAATGAAAAACTACAGTTTTGAGCAGAAACGACATGTCACCAAGTCCGGAAACGGTGCCTTGTTGAATCTGGAACCCTTCCGGTCTCTTAAATTCGCGATAGATCAGTGGCAGGTTGATCTGCAACGCGAACCGGCTGTTGAGCTCATAACCGGCAACGATCTGTGTGATGGAGCTGTTGAGATATTGCCCGGTTGGATTCGCCACTTCCTCTCCGTCCAACTGCAGCGTGCCAAAGCGGGTGAATTGCTCGCCAACGGCTCCGTACCATCCTCTAGCCCAGGGCAAGAGGGTGTAAGTCATTTCAGGCATCGCATTTAACTGCGGCGTGTAACAGCCGCAGAGATCACACGCCCAGGCACTCGTTAGGTCAAGAGCGACAAACAACGTTATGATTCCATGTAGAATTTTCATTCTCTGCAAAACGAGAAAGCGCGCGCAATTTGGATCTGTGCGCGACAGGCTCCAATCAGTAACGGCGGAGCTGCGTCCGTGCACCCGCATGACGCACTATTTCCGGCAACCCTAAATCGCCATTAAACGCGGCGGTGGAACGGGTGGGGACTGCTGGATTTCAGAAACTGAAAAATTTGCCGGTATGTATTGGAACGAAACGAAAGGCGCGACTAGCCGGATCACGGACACTGCGCAGATAATGTCGATTCCCGGCGCGGGCGACTGCACATCCTTCTTTTTTTCAGAAGCCTTCCCTGTGGCGACCACATGACAAAGCGAACAGGGGTGAGAGCCATCAAACGTCTGGGCAATCGCCTGACATAGAGGGCCACGCTTTGAATATTTAATAAGCATGCTCGTCCAGGCCACGGATTGAAGCGCAACCCATTGCAACCCGATCGCACAACAAAGCGCGCCGATGGTTGCGACGCGGCCTACCTGGCGAAACATGATTCCGAGGCTAGGCCGCGGTGATTTTCCTGTCAATTGGCCTTCTTTGCAGCTCCCGGGGAAAACGCGCCGTTTCCTTCATCAAGATAAATGGTTGAACCGACACGACTCACTCGGAGCGATTGTCGCCAGGTTCCCCCTGGAAATTCTTTCGTGGCTTCAACGCTCTTTGTTTCCGTCGCCTTTCCAGTTGAGGGTTGGTTTGTGCCAGCCATTGCTTCAAACAAAACTCTGCCGTCCATTTGTTGCAGAAATTTGATTCCGAGAATGTGCAGAATGGTTGGTGCGAGATCCACATTTCCGGTAGGGAGTTCATCGGTTTGGCCGTGATGAAAATCCGGGCCTGCTGCAATCAAGGTGTTATGCATGTCGAATGGACTAAGCGTCGCATGGGTGCCGCCTGCTTTGCGGCGCCAATCCGCGTCAATCATTCCAGGAACGCCAAACTGATTTTTTGAATCGTACCATCGGAACGACATAACGACATCCGGCGCGTGTAAGCTCTCCATGTTGACGTCGTCCAGACGAAATGTGCCCGGCAAACCCTGTCTGGTCAGAATCACTCCTGCAAAATCGGATTGCTGCAGAAATTCAACCAGACGACGTGTGACTGTGGGATCATTGCCGATAACATAAAACAGAACACTGCCACCATTTCCAACGAGCATGATGTCTCCGGACTTGGGTTCATCATCATCAAATTCAGTTTTCGCGACAAATCCGGCATTGGTCAGGATTTTTGGTAAATCGATAGAGCGCCTGATCGTTGAGAATCCGTGATCCGAAACGATAAACAGATCCGTTGCATCCCGCGCCCCGTGGCTCTCCAACGCAGAAAGGATGACCGCGAGCTTCTCATCCGATGATTTGATCGCCGCCAGCGCCGCGGCCGCGCCAGGCCCTGTTTCATGCTGCGTGAGATCGGGCTGGCCCAACCAGATCACCGACAGCGCGGGCACGCCCTCCTTCCAAAGCAAATCAGTCACTGCTTTAGTCGTCCAGTTGTCACGCTCCCGACGCCCGGAGGGGAAATGCCCAAGCGCGGCAACAAGTGAAGTAAGAATGTCTCCCGGGAGCGTATGACCGGCCATCAGCGTCACACGATTCTTTGCCGGTCCACTTTTTGCATTTCGATCCAACAAGAGACCCACGCTTTTTGCACTGCTCATCACCGTTCGTCTTCCTGCGGATTGAATAAGGTCGGCGATTGTCGGAACCGAAATGTATTTACCGGCGGAAAGTTCGTCTCCCCTGCTCAC
>DASREH010000057.1:0-6285 GCA_035652195.1 Candidatus Udaeobacter sp.
TCCATCGAGGGACTTATGTGCATCCCGCCCCTGGCGGAAGAAGCAGAATCGTCGCGCAAATTTTTTGTGCAGTTGCGGGAGTTGCGCAATTCGGTGGAGAAAGAATTCGATGTGAAATTTCCGCATCTCTCCATGGGAATGACACAGGATTTTCAAGTTGCCGTGGAAGAAGGCGCCACCCTGGTGCGCGTCGGCACGGCGATTTTCGGCGAGCGAGCTAAACGTCAGAAGGATTAATGCGGCTCGAACCAACAAACATTCAGCAGATCGGAGATGAGCTTGCCATCTCCTGGAATGACGGGACCGAATCGTTTTTCACGCTTGAGGCGCTCCGACGCGCCTGTCCCTGCGCAGGATGTGGTGGCGAACCAGACGTACTGGGTCATGTTTCGCGTCCGAAGGTAACTTATTCGAAGAGGAGTTTTCAACTCGCGGGGTTTGATCTTGTGGGCGGATACGCGCTGCAGCCGCGATGGGCCGATGGACACAGCACCGGGATTTATAGCTTTACTTACTTGCGCCGATTAGGAGAAGCTCTGGAGTGAAGTTAAAACCCCAAGCAATTTCATGCCGTTAACTCTTAAAATCACGATCGTTTCACTCTGCTTTGCCCTCTGCGGGGCGGGCACGTTCGTGGCGTCGACTGCGCGACAAGAATCGAAGCAATCGCAAAGTGTGAAAACAATTCCGGTAAAAAATCATGAGGTTGCGCGGCGTATCTGGATTCAGGTTTGATCCTGGATGCCAGTCGAAATCGTGATCCGTAACAGACTTGTTCCAGGCCTTGTCGGCTTTATCCGTCGGTCGCGCAGTTGAGCTGGAACAAGGAAACATTCTCCGGGTGCAAGATGAACGTCCGCGCAGCTTAGTGAACCACTGAGACAAGAAACCATTGCGAACTGGTTGTGGGGAGCGATATCGCGCGATGAGTTAATATTCCATTTCTGGATATCAAATAGATCGTGACGCAGCAATGATTCGGCGTGGCTATCTAACAATCCCGGTCGAACATCAGTAAAATCGATGCTTCGGAGCGCTTTATCGACGTGTAACTGACGCAGCTTGCCGGCGTCATCCTGTCGATTCCAAT
Organism: Candidatus Udaeobacter sp.; assembly: GCA_035652195.1. Classification (GTDB taxonomy): domain Bacteria; phylum Verrucomicrobiota; class Verrucomicrobiia; order Chthoniobacterales; family UBA10450; genus Udaeobacter. The sequence continues at coordinate 1,091 of DASREH010000057.1, forward strand.
CAAAGACTCGATAGGTCGTGTCACTGTTCTGCTGTACTTCGACCAGGAGAATGCCGGCTCCGGCGGCGTGAAAACGCCCTGCCGGTAAAAACACCGCGTCACCTGCTTTTACCCGGATTCTTTGTACATGCTGCTCTGCAGTTCCTTCGCGGAGCGCTTTCTCAAACTGCTCTCGCGTGATCGTTTCACGGAATCCGAGGTAAATCTCGGCACCCTCATCAGCCGCCGCGATATACCAGAACTCCGTTTTCGGTTCGCCGCCCAATGCCTTGGCGATTTTTTCAGGCGGATGCACCTGTAAAGAAAGTTTGTCGCTGGCATCGAGAAGCTTCAATAACAGCGGGAAACGTGGAGAATCGGGGACGTCTCCGAATATTTCGTCCCGGTATCCGGTCCAGAGCTCATGCAAAGTTTTCCCGCGCAACTCGCCCTCGCGCACAATGCTCTGTGCTTCCGGACGATCTACTACCTCCCAGCATTCTCCGATCCGCGTGTTTGGGGGCAATTCCTTACCGAATTCCGATTCAAGACGCCGCCCGCCCCACAACCGCTCCACGCAGATGGGCTCGAAGGTCAGGGGAGCGGTAATCTCGGATTTCGGATTTCGGGTTTCGGATTTCAAAATAAGCGATTGTAGATTGCGACACACCCAAGGCAAAACTCTGCACCTCAGGCTCGATGAAACCTTTTCTCAAATATTGGCTGCCAATACTAGCCTGGGTTAGCGTGATTTTCTTTGGTTCGACGGATCTGATGTCGGCCGAGCATACATCACGATTCATCGTTCCATTTTTGCTCTGGTTAAAGCCGGATATTTCGCCGGAGGCACTTGCGTGGATTCACCTCATCGTTCGCAAATGCGCACACGTGGGGGAATACGCCATTCTGGGTCTGCTCTTGTTGCGCGCAGCGACTTTAATTACAAATGTAAAATGGTCGATGCCGATTCTGGGTCTGATTATTGTGACCACCTCTCTGATTGTGGCGGTGACAGATGAGTTGCACCAAACCTTTGTTGCCTCTCGCGGACCCTCTATTTGGGACATCATGATCGATACGAGCGGCGCGTTTCTTGGCCTGTTAATCGGCTCGATGTTTCGGGTGAATCGCCCGGTTGGAGTCGAAGCGACACAGCCGGATCAATAGAGGTGCAACCATATCTTTTCGTCCTGCCGTGCGGCGCTTGCGTTTATCGGGGATTTAATGAAATAATCAGCGCGAATGCTGATCAACGTTGAAGGATTACAACTGTTCGCGTTCTCACTTCAGGTTTTCCGACGCGCTACTGGGGGGTAGCCAATCGTGCCCGGATACCGAGCGTGGCAAAAATGACCCAAACGGGGTTGCGGTGAGAAATCCTGACATTCGCTTCATGATGCAAAGAGTTACCGGCAACCCCTTGTCATTATTGGTGACGCGGCAAACCTGGATCAGCACCAGTTTCTTGCGTGTGATTTTTGTCACGGGCATCTGGATTCTTTTGTGTTTGGTCTCGCCATGTAATGCGCAGAGCGACTCCCAGGGACAGGGAAGAGAAACACCTGCGATTACGGCTACGCCGGAGCAGGTTCAGGTCGGCAATGGTTCGGGTAGTACTCAAATCACCTGGACTGCCGGAAATGGATCAAAGGGTTTCATTTTCGTCATCGCAGACGGCCAGGCACCCGCCCTTGTTGCAACAGGCAGCAAGGGTAATCGTGTTATACCGTGGATTCGACAGGGGAATTACGTCTTCGAATTGTATGGAGATCCTGAACGGCGTTCGTTACTCGCTTCGATAACCGTTTCCGGAGTGGCCGGAGAAGCTCAAACTCTTCCTCAAAAACGAGAGTCGTGGCATGGCGACTTACGCTGGCTGCTTGTTATCGGTCTGCTGGGTGTCATCTATGTGTCGCTTTACGTGAGCTCGCCCGGACCGGTGCGGAAGAGATTCCCGCTTGAGCCGACAACGGCGCCTTACCCGCTTCACATTGGCCGGAACTTTTTACTGGGCGCAGCCATCTTTGTTCTTCTGGATGGCATCGCGTTTCATACCCCGCTGTATACCTCGATTCTGGCACCCGATTCCTATGCCGGCCGGATGGCAGTGATCACCCGAGCTGAAAGGGAGCGGCCATCATCTGGCCTCAAAGAGGTTTTGGTTTTGGGCGACTCTCGAATGGCGGAGGGATTTTCGTCAGCCATCGCCGACCAGCTTAGCTCCTTCGATGGATTCAAGTTTGTGAATCTCGCCGAACCGGCGTCTGCGGTGAATATCTGGGACTACATGTTGCGAGAAGTCGATCCGACCAGGCGCCGTTACTGGGCCATCGTGGTTCCTTATGGCATCGGTTTTGAGCCCAACAGCGCCGATCCTTTGAGGATTTCAATGGCAGGTCCGCTTCTACGATATGGGGATTGCTTTAACTTCGCTTCCGCTTTTCAGCGGTGGTCTGGCCGTTTTAGAGCGTTTACAGCTTGTATATTGAGAGGCTCGGCATATCAGAATGATTTCGTCAATTTTCTCGAACATCCGATCGCGCGAATACGAAGTGTTCAGCAAGAATCTAAGGCCCTTCAGGCGCGAGATTACTACAGGGGCCGGGATCTCGATATTGCCGGAACTTTCTATGACCCGAAGACAGGTCAGGTGACTTTTCCGTCTCGTTTAACGGAAAGCCAGCGAGATGCCATTCGAGACAGCCTGGTGAAACCGTCTCAATCGGAAACACAGGATTTCCTGAGAATGCAACGGGACGGGATCCAGCGAATCCTGAACCGCTATTCCGCCAGTTCAACCGAGATTGTCCTCACGCCAGTGCCTCGCGGTCCATTCGCGGGATTGCCAGGAGCCTCCATGACATTCCATGCTGCTTTTCCTACGGTCACAACTCAGAGAACCGTTTTTTCCATACCCGAACAAACGTTCGATTTTCTTGAAAAACCTGAATTTTACTTCGATGGCTACCACCTGAATTCGAAGGGCCGTCAACGGTTTACTGAAACATTGGTGACCGAGCTAGTGGGACGGCTCCGCTCAGGAGATTCGAACAAAGGTGTTCGCGCCAATTCAAACGACCTAACGAGTCAGGTTCAGTCAGTTAAGGCAGGCTCAGACGTGGCAAGACCATCGATGATCCCGTAATAACAGCCAACCGACGGGCGCACCTGGTTACTAACTGAGTTATTCATGTTATTTAACAGTTTCCAATATTGGATCTTTTTTGTGATCGTAGCGACGCTGTTCTACAGCGTGCCGTTTCGGATTAGCAAGTACCTGCTGCTGATCGCGAGTTACATCTTCTACATGTGGTGGGATCCACGATTCATCGTGTTGATTCTTACCTCTACGATCGTTGATTACTACCTGGGACTTTCGCTGGAGACAGCCAATGCCGGGCGCAAGAAGTTCCTGCTCATTGTCAGTCTCGTGGTGAACCTTGGTATCCTTGGCTTCTTCAAATACTATGACTTTTTTGCAAGCTCCCTGGCTCGGCTGCTTCACGTGTCAGAGTCATCGGTTGTCCTGCAAATAATCCTTCCCGTAGGGATCAGCTTTTATACCTTCGCCAGTCTTTCCTACACCATCGACGTCTACTGGGGAAAGATGAAGGCCGTGCGTAATTTCGTTGATTACGCAGTTTTTATCGCCTTTTTCCCGCATCTCATTGCGGGTCCAATCATTCGGGCCAGGCAATTCATCTCCCAAATCCAATTTTGGCGACGCCCCTCGGCAATTATGGTGCAGAGCGGCATTATTCTTGTTCTAGCCGGCCTGATTAAAAAGATGGTGTTCGCGGACCGATTCGCTGTCGTGTCAGATGGATATTTTAACGATCCGACAGCGCATCCCGGCTGGCTGGCTGCATGGTCGGGCTGCGTCGCATTTTTCATGCAGGTGTTTTTCGATTTTTCCGGTTACACCGATATCGCTCGTGGCTGCGCCAAGCTCCTGGGCTTTGAGTTTCCTCTTAACTTTGCGCGACCATTTCTTGCCAGAAATCCACCTGACTTCTGGCAGAGGTGGCACATAACTCTGTCTACCTGGGTGCGCGATTATTTGTTCATGCCATTTAGTCGAGGTCGAAAAGGGCAATTCGTTTTGTACCGAAACCTGATGATCGTGATGATATTGGTCGGGTTATGGCACGGTGCCAACTGGACATTCGTGGCCTGGGGAGCGTACCACGGCATGTTAATTGTCGGGTATCGTTTTTTCGATCGCGCCACAAAAGGAACAGTCATCTCCGAAGTGATGAAAAAACGTTACTTCGTGCCCATTAGCATTGGGCTGATGTTTCTTTCCTGCACGGTAAGCATGGCTTTCTTTAGACCCAGGACACTTGAGGCGAGTGGGTACGTCTTGAGCGCACTATTCGGTTTTCAGCAGATTCCCGGTGAATTTTTGCTAACCACCGGAACGCTCTTGCTGATTTTTATTTCGCTGATCTTAGCCGTGGCCCAGGAGCGCACCCAGTTCATCGACCGTTTGGCACTTCAACCGGCACGAATTCAGGTTCCAGCATACGTTTGCGCATTTCTGGCGCTCGAGTTGTTTCCGGCAACGGGACAGGTGCCGTTCGTATACTTCCAGTTTTGAGGAATTGAAGTGTAAAATGGGCCTGACTGGGCTCGAACCAGTGACCCTGCGCTTATCAAGCGCATGCTCTAACCAACTGAGCTACAGGCCCGCGTAGGCGGCTGCGCCGCCGAATTTTCGATATGCGACTTCGATTTTCGAGTTGGAATAGCTGGCGCGCAAGCGCGCATTTACAAAATCTGAAATAGGCAATCAATGATCGCAAATCCAAATGAAAGCAGCGTGAGCCGCAGAATCGACATTTGGGTAGTGCTCAACGGCCCCGGATTGCGACGAACCTTACTTTCGTTCTCACGCAATCTTGCGCCGGGTGCGAGATTCCATCGCACGTTGACACAGGCGATCCCCGGCAGTGCCCGCGCGGGTACGTATACTGTTGTTGGAAATGCCGGCACGTTCCCTACGTCGGAAGTGACGGATCAGTTCAACTTCGAGAAACTTTGAGAGCTTAGAACTCCTCTGAACTGCCTTGGCCAGTTGTAGCTCGCTTTTAGGCTTGGAGGCAAGGGGATTCGAACCCCTGACTTCCAGCTTGCAAAGCTGGCGCTCTACCAACTGAGCTATGCCCCCGAAAAGCGAATTTGCCGAATTTCGAGTGACGATCTTCGATTGCAAG
>DASREH010000058.1:0-29517 GCA_035652195.1 Candidatus Udaeobacter sp.
TTGTGCCATGCTTTTTTTCGGGGCGCTTGCAGTGAACGGCGCTGATTCAGGAATCATCGCATTCCAGGAATCAAGCGCGTCGTCTTCGGACAATTCGAGCGGACTGGTCGGTCATTGGCGAAAAACTACGATCGGCTACACAGGACCCATGGACGAGCATTTGGTTCTTAATTCCAATGGCACTGTAGAAAATTGGACGGTTACAGCGTACGAGCGTGGGGCACCAGTCACGGGACATTGGAGTGTGGAAGGCAAAACGTTGACTTTGTCGTTCGGTGGCAACGATCGCTCCAACCCGTTCACATTCTACGAAGGCCAACTCGTTTTCCCCAACGTTCCGAACCGGCGCGGATTTTGGGAAAGAATCGAGTAACAGCATCTCATCTCATCGGTGTTGCCTGAGGCGCCAGACGAACAGTCTTGAGCCTTATCTTAGCGGCTCCTAATCAAGGTAACAGGCTGGTAACCTTTCTCGATTTGTTAGGCGTCCGTCCGCCTAATACGGTCTGCCGCACCCACAAAAAAGGTTGCGTAGAAATTATGTTTAGCACAAAAACTTCCTCACTATTGCCCCTGCTATTTACTGCCGCACTGCTTTGGATTAATCCAGCATCGGCGACCAGCGCAACGGAACCAACCGATCCGGCTATACCTTCCGCGCTCCCGGCCCCGGTCCTGGTTGCTCCCGCCAACGGCGCGTCGTTAGTTCAACCGATTGGCCTGGACTGGGACCCCGTATCAGCTCCTGGCGGCCCAATTGGAAGTTACACCTGGCAAGTCGGAACCACGAACACATTTTCAAACGTCATCGCATCCGGATTCACCAATATGGAGTCCGATCCGTCGATTCCAACGCGCACGAACGACAAGGTCAGCGGTTTGCCGAATGGCACTTATTTCTGGAGAGTGAAATGCACGCAGCTCGGCCCAAACGGGGGAGTCGATTCGCCCTGGTCAACAGTGCTTTCGTTCACTGTCACCGGCCTCGGACCGGCACCGGCGAGGCCATCGTTCATCACCCCAGCAAACAACGCGCAGTTTCACGTGCACGAGAGTTTCAATAATCAGTGGTCGTCTGTGCCGAATGCACAGTCCTATATCCTCGAAGCAGATGACGAACCGACCTTTTCTTATCCACTGAACCTGATGCTTTCGCCGATCAACTTCGGCACTCAAACCGGCGCCCTCTGGGGGAACCCGCTCACCATCTATTACAGGGTACGCGCTGTTTCCGCGAACGGCGTGCGCAGTCTCCCTTCTGCGACGCGCAAAGTGCGGATCACCAACGCCGCGCCAATTCCAGCAGGCGTGTCGCAGGTCTCGCCGGCTAACGGAGCCACTGCGCAACTTCCGTTCTTTGTGGATTGGACGGACACTCCGAACCCGCAAGTGCCGGGCTATGATCTCGAGTTCAACACAAGTCCCAATTTTTCGCCCGCTACGTTGGCGCTGTTGGTAAGTCCGAGCCGCTCTGATTACATGGTCACCCGGGATCTGCTCGCGCCCGGAAACTATTTCTGGCGCGTGCGTGCATTGCACGGCGACGTGGGCGGACTTTGGTCTTCCGGGCGCTCGATCACCGTGACGGCCCCTGTCGCTCCGCCAGATGTAAATTTGTTCGCAATTCTAGCCGAACCGGGAAACGCCTACGGGGGCAACATCGGCCAGGCGCGAGTGATGCTGGATAACCCTGCGCCGGCAGGTGGCGCTACCGTTTCGATCTCGACCGACATTCCGCAGGTAAACATGCCATCGACCACGGTCACCGTTCCTGCCGGAAAAACTGATGCAACAATCTCCAACATTGTCACCGGACCAGTGCCGAACAATGGTGGCGGCTCGGTTGGAATCATCGGAGACTTGTTCGCGGGGTTCGCCAATGGACGCCAACAGAATTCGTTCGGAATTCTTCCGATTCTGTACGGCATGAGCTTGGCTAATGAAAGTGTCGTCGGCGGAACATCGGTGAACGCCACCGTAACTCTGCAAAGTGCTGCGCCCGCCGGCGGCACCACAGTTCGGCTGGTAAGCAGTGACCCAAACATCGTCAGACCGCCAGCCACTGTTGTCATTCCCGCAGGCGCAACCGATGTCGATTTCACAATTCCAACGAGAGCAGTTTCGGTTCCGATTCGCGTAATCATTGAAACCGGCACCGACATTGATGGCTATCGCGCTCCGCAAACATGGTTGACGGTCACGCCCCCTGGAAGTCCTCCGCCACCACCGAGCCTGTCCTCGTTAACGCTCAGCAGTTCCAGTGTGCCATCGGGCGGCACGGTGACTGGAACACTGCGACTCACTTCGCCGGCTCCTGCCGGCGGCGTAGTAGTCCGATTGCAAGGGAGTATGGAAGGTCAGGTGATTGTTCCGCCAACCGTGACGATTCCGGGCGGCAGCATCAGCGCCACTTTTATGACCACGCCCGCACCGGAGACTCCGTTTCCGCGGTGGGTATTTATCCAGGGTACTTACGGAACTTCTGGCGGATCGCAGGCGCGTATTCTCCAAATTGATCCCGCTGCCGGTCCAGCCACGTTGCTGGCAATTGGTCCAGCTAGTCAAGATTTAATAGGCGGGAATTCCGGTCGCGCCAGTGTTGCGCTGGTGATACCAGCACCGGCCGGTGGCGGAGTTGTTAGCCTGACGACCGACAATCCCTCTGTCATACAGGTGCCCGCGAGTGTCACGATCCCCGAAGGAAACAGCGCGACCAGCTTCGCTATCGAGACCAGCCGCATAACCGGGTTGCCGACAGGCGGAAATGTGTTCGCGACCGCAGGCGGCGTGACAAAGTCGATTTTTGTGAACGTGAGTGCAGATCCGAATGCGCCTCCCCTTCTCCAATCGATGACCATTACTCCCAACCGCGTGCGTGGGGGTACTAATGCCACAGGAACGGTATTTTTGAGCGCGCCGGCGCCTGCCGGCGGAATCTCCGTTACACTTGCTACCAGTAACTTCTCGGTCGCCCGCGTACCAGGCATTGTCACTGTTCCAGCGGGCCAGACATCCGCTGACTTTACCGTCACAACATTCCCCGTTGGCAACAACACCACCGTCACAATCACCGCATTCTTTGACACTACGACTTCAGCCAATCTCACCGTTACATCCGGCGGCTGACCGCGAGGAGCGCCGACACCTCGCAAATCCTTCTCGCGCCTAACGGCGACGTGGGTTTCATACCACGGTGAAATGCGCCCCGAGTTGAAGCGAGGTTCTTATCGGTCAGCACGTCAATGTCTTTAATGTATCGGCTGTCCCTGATTTATGCTGTAACTCTTGGAAAGGAGAAACGGCCGAGTTTCGTCAGTGATACAATCAACAAGAATTCTGCTCCTCACGTCGCTGGCGATGATTGCTTTCGCGAGTAACTCTCTTCTTTGCCGTGCCGCACTGAAACACAACGACATTGATGCAGCGAGCTTTACGCTGGTCCGGATTTTCTCCGGTGCGGTTGCACTCTGGTTGCTGGTCGGTCTTCAGAAAAGAATTACGACTCCAAACAATCGGGATTCGCGTAAACGCCTGCCTGATTCTGTCGCTCGGTGGCAGTCCTTTCGGTCCGGTAGTTGGTTCTCTGCGCTTGCTCTTTTTGTTTATGCCGCAGCTTTTTCTTCCGCGTACCTCGCGCTTTCAGCGGGAACGGGTGCATTGCTGCTATTCGGCGCAGTCCAGACCACGATGATTCTGTGGGGGATGTACGAGGGGGAACGCTTCACGATGATTCAAGTTGTGGGGTTTATCGTCGCGGTGTGCGGACTTGTTGTGCTTGTATTTCCCGGGCTATCTGCTCCGCCTTTGCTCGGTTCAATCCTCATGCTGGCCGCCGGTGTCGCCTGGGGCGTTTACTCACTCAGGGGGCGAGGAGAACGCGACGCAACAACCGCAACAACGGGGAATTTTGTGCGGGCAGTTCCGTTTGCGGTTGTTCTTACCATCGGCTTCGCCGCATGGATCCACGTTGATCTTGCGGGATTCACGTACGCCCTGGTCTCGGGCGCAATCACGTCAGGTGTGGGTTATGTTATTTGGTACAAAGCGTTACCGGGATTGACAGCTGCAAGTGCCGCGACCGTTCAACTCAGCGTTCCGGTGCTGGCTGCCACGGGTGGGATTCTGTTACTGGGCGAACCAATCACGATGCGCTATCTGGTCGCGTCGATCGCCGTGTTAGGCGGAATTGCAATCATCGTAGCAACGCCGCATCAGCAGGTAAACCCGCGCGAAATAACGACGGCTCAGGCGAGCAGGCATCAAAAAACGCGTAGGTTCCGCGCCGGGTGCGATAAATAGAAAAAGGGACGAAACCGATCTATCATGATCGAAACGCGAGCGGGAATTCCGCTACTGAAATAATCTGACGAAGGAAACATATGTCTAAAAAAGATAAATCCACTGAATCGGTCTACAGAGTAACAGAAGTAATCGGCACAAGCGCAGTGTCATGGGAAGACGCGGCGGCGAAAGCGGTGGAGACCGCCTCTGGTACGTTGCGGGATCTTCGGATTGCTGAAGTCGTAAAGATGGACGTCAAAATCGAGAACGGCAGGGTCCTCGAGTATCGAACGCGCTTACAATTGTCTTTTAAGTACGAAAGTTGAACTATTGGCGCGTCGCAGATGCAAGCGGCGTGACGTTCTTCATTTCTTTGGTCTCAGCAGAGGAAAAAGGATCACGTCACGAATCGATTCTGCACCGGTGAGCAGCATGGCCAGGCGGTCCATCCCGATGCCGATTCCGCCGGCAGGAGGCATTCCATGCTCGAGAGCGAGGAGAAATTCCTCGTCAATCTTTTGCTTCTCCTCGCCGGCCTGTTCGAGCAGGCGTTGACGCTGCACCAGCGGGTTATTTAACTCGCTGTAACCAGGGGCGATTTCGGCCCCGTTGATTATCAGTTCGAAAACATCTACGAGAGAACTGTCTCTTTTATTCTGCTTGGCCAGCGGCACCAACTCTTTGGGGCAATGTGTGACAAAGAGGGGATCGATTGTCTTCTCTTCCACGAGTTTCTCGAGCACGTGTTGAGTCACCTCGAAATCGGCGAGTTGAGGCAGGATCTCCAACTTAAATTGCTTAACGGCCCGCTCGCGCCGTTGTGCTGGCGATAGTTCAAACCAGTCTTCGCCTGCCACTTTCTGCACCACATCCCGATAGCGGGCGCGGCGCCAGGGTCGCTTGAGGTTGATGGTGCGGGGAACTTTTCCATCGGAATCCTGGTGCTCGATCGTTAATGAGCCGCAGATTTTTTCGGCCAGGAAACAAATCAGTTCCTCAACCAAATTCGCCATCTTTTCCCAATCAGCGTACGCCCAGTACGCTTCGAGCATCGTAAATTCCGGATTGTGTTTTCTCGAGATCCCTTCGTTGCGAAAATTGCGATTGATTTCGAATACTTTGTTAAATCCGCCAACCAGCAGACGTTTGAGATAAAGTTCCAGGGCAATGCGAAGATAGAGATCCAGACCGAGGGCATTGTGATGCGTCACGAAAGGTTCGGCTGCCGCTCCTCCGGGGATGGTTTGCAGAATTGGCGTCTCGACTTCAACAAATCCGCGGTCTTCCAGGAAGCGCCTGGTCTCACGCATCATCGCGATTCGCTTTTCAAATACCGCGCGCGAATGCTCGTTCGTGACAAGATCGAGATAACGTTGCCGGTACCTGGCTTCGATATCCTGTAATCCGTGCCACTTCTCCGGAAGCGGTCGCAAGGTTTTGGCGAGGAGTTTGAAGGTATGCACCTTTAATGTTGGTTCCCCGCTCTTGGTGACAAAACACGTTCCTTCCACCCCGACGAAATCGCCGAGATCGAGTAATTGAAAGAGCTCTACCAGCTCCGGGCCGATTTCTTTGGCGTGAACATAAATTTGAATACGCCCCGTGGCATCGCGCAGGTCCAGAAAATGACTCTTGCCCATGTCGCGATGGGCGGTGATGCGACCCGCAGCGCGCAGAGTCTCGCCTTCCTTGAACTTCTCGCGAACCTCAGCGATCGAACCCGTTACCTCGAAGGCGCCTCCGAAGGGATCTACTCCTTTCGCACGAAGCGCCTCGAGCTTTTTGCGTCGAAGAGCAATTAACTCATTTTCTTCGTCCATCGCGGCCTAGTCTAAGCGCTGCGGCGTGAGACGAAAGCCTCGACTTTTCCAACCCGAAATCGGTTTGCACGACAAGACCATTCGTGAAGATCAGTCTCGCAGATTTTTTACGCACGCTGCGAGGCCCTGGTTGAGCTTGAAAAAAGCACGATCGGCGTCCGACTGTTCCGCTACAGAGTAAACCGCTCTACACCTTTGATAGTGCACATCTTGGTGTTGCTAACAGGAAACGCTTCAAAAAATATATTCGTTTGCCAACGAAAGACCGGAAATGAGATAGTTCTTTTGGCGCGGCTTTGGATGCTCCAGCAGCGTATTGCTATCGATGAATGCAGAATTACCGGAAACAACTTCGAAAATAGAGGGGCCGCTGGTGAAGCAATTCTCGGTTTTTCTCCCCAACAAGGTTGGAGCAATGCTGGATGTTGTTAAATTGCTCAGCACACAAAGCACTCATGCCGTCGCGCTAAGCGTTTCAGAGTCAACCGACTCCGCGATTGCCCGGATCATTGCGAGCGATCCGGCCCGAGTGGAAAGACTGTTTCGAGAAAAGAACGTGCCATATGGCGTGTGCGAAGTCGTGGTGGTGGAAGTGCGAGAAGTCGCGACGCAACTCGTCAAGTTGCTCGCTGCGCTGGTCATGGCGGAGGTTAACGTCCATTTCGCGTATCCCCTGCTCATTAGGCCGCGCGGATTTGCCGCGCTCGCCCTCCATGTAGACGACGCCGAATGCGCGTCGTCGGTTTTGATGGGTGAAGGTTTTAAGATGCTGAGCCAGGACGACATTTCCCGCTAGAATGTCCCTGTTCGGAAAACGTTAAATCATCACAACTAAATCCGCGTCGAGCGGTTCAACACTTGACCAGTTGCGGTGGAGGCGAGTTGACAGCTTGGCGAGGGCGCGCTTACAGAATGAGGTTTTATTCCAGCATGCGGACTCTTCTTTCACGGGCTACGCAGGTCGATCCAAGTTTCAATGTCGGTCTCGCATTGGTTGTGCTCTTCGCGCTCGTAGAACTCTTCGCCATTAGTTCCTATTATCTCGGGCGGTTTCGACCGGCGCCGAGGCCGACGCCAGCACCTGCCGTTGCGACGACGAACGTACGGCCCGCATCCTCGCCCATTTCAACACCGGCTGCGCCGGCAGCGCAGACCGCTCCTTCCCCGGAAACAGTTCCGCAATCGCCGCCTCCTTCCATTGCCGATCAGTTATTGCGCGAAGGCGTGGAGCTGCGTGAACGCGGCGACATGACAAACGCGCTCGCCCGTTTCGAGGAAGCACTCGAAAGCGAGCCCGCGAATGTTGCGGTGCTTGAAGAAATCGCAAAGACCTATGATTCCATGCAGCTTTATGACAAATCGAACGATGTCTGGAGAAAGCTGCACGATATGGGCCCCTCAGCTGGATCAGCGTATGAGTTGGCTGATCAGCGCCTGAAGCTTGGAGTGACGAGCGCTCCAGCGAAAACGGATTCTGCCATCACAGGGGCGTCAGTTGATTCCACGACACACCGGGATGTGGCCGGTAATCCCGAAGGTTCCGTCCTCGGAATCAGCGAGGTCAAAGCTACCGAGACACCGGATCCGGACGCCGATACCAATCTGGCATTGCGGATCGGTATAAAAAAACAGGCGGGCGTTGAGGTCGATCACACGAAAGTAAAGATCCTGGTGGAATTTTACGACACGGTTGGGGACAAGGATGTGAAGCTCACTGACGCGGACGTAAATTACGAATGGCTGACACCAAAGCACGATTGGGCGGGCACCGATCCCGAGGTGCTATCGGTCACCTATCTCCGACCAAAGATTGCACTTGGCTCTCCGGAGGCGTCGCTCTCTGAAGCAGCCGCAAGCGTGCGACCTGGACAAAAAAGCAGGACCAGGAGTACGCTGCCAGACAGCGGAAAGCGAAAATATCTCGGATACAGGATCCGGATTTATTACGACGATAAATTGCAGGCCGTGCAAGCCGAACCATCGCGGCTTTTACAGCTTTTTCCTGCAGCGGAGAACAGCTCGGGACGATGAAAACCGCGACAATCACGTTACAAGAGTTAAGTTAAACGTTACAAAAGTTTGACTGATCAAAAGTCGCGATGCGTAAAGGTTGTAACTTTGTCATCTCTCCTGACGTTTTGACGTATCGTTTCGTCTGGACCCCATCCATCAGGAATTTAATTGCTCCTATTCTGTTGCTGGCCTGCGTTTCGTTTGCCGCCACATCCCAGGCACAAATTCAGGTCGACCTAAAATTCAAGCGACTGCAGTACATCGCCTACGAACCAGTAGTTGCGACGCTCAGTATCACTAATTTAGCCGGCCGGGACATTGATCTTCACGACGCCGACGGGCAATCGTGGCTTGGCTTTGAGATAAATGGAAGCGATGGGCAGAGCATTGCGCCGATGAACAGTGAAAACGGCCAGGCGCCGCTGAAGATTAAAGCCGGCCAGAGAGTGACGCATCAATTCAATCTAACGCCGGTTTATCCTGTGCACGATCCCGGCACCTATCACGCTAGAACGAATGTTTATTTTGCAGACCTTGGGAAATTTTTTTATTCCCCCACGCGAGTTTTTGAAGTCACCGATGCGCGGCCGATTTGGCAGCAGACCGTCGGTGTCCCCAGCGGCGTTAACGCCTCCGGCAACGCGCGCACCTACGCTCTTCTTACAAATCGTTTTCCAGATCATACTTCCTTGTACGTGCGCGTGCAGGATAAGGAGAGTGGAATTGTGTATGCGACCTATTCGTTAGGCCGGGAAATCGCGTTCGAAGAACCACAGGTAGAGATCGATCACGCAAATCAATTGCACGTCCTGCACTGCTCGGCTCCGCGCGCATGGGCATATTCACGAATCGGGTTAAATGGAGAAATGCTGGCGCACTCCTCCTACATGGAAACTAAAACGCGACCAAAACTTGTTCGCTCCGGCAATGGAGAAGTGGCAGTACGCGGCGGCACCATTGAATCTCCGGCGGCGCAAAACTCCCGCGGCACCGCGCCGAAACTATCAGCTCGTCCCCCCGGAGCATCGAAAGACGATTAGCGATGCCGGTGAATCTTCGTCCCCTTCGTCTGTTGGTTTCCGGCTTGTTCGTCGCACTCCTGGGGACCATGCCTACGGCTGAGGCCCGGCGGGCTCCGAGGGACAGCGGCTCGACGACGACTGTGGTGATTGACGCGGGGCACGGCGGTTACGATCGCGGCGGAATTCCAGGGCAAAGGGTCTCAGAAAAAGAAATGACGCTGGACGTTGCGCAACGATTGAAGAAGGTCCTGGCGTCTAACGGGTATCATGTTGTTATGACCCGTGACAGTGACGTGTTTGTGCCGCTTGGAACGCGCGTTGCCATCGCGAACTCGTATCGGAATGCCATTTTCGTTTCTGTCCATTTTAACTCGGCAAAGCGCACCGGCGCCGGTGGGATCGAAACGTACTTTTATGGCCGTGACAGCCTTTCACTGGCTTCTGCGATTCATTATTATGTCGCAGGCGGGGCGCCTTCTGCTAACCGCAATGTGCGCCGCCGCGGTTACTACGTTCTACGAAAAACGAACATTCCGGCGGTGCTCGTCGAATGTGGATTCTTGACCAACCCGACTGAAGCCGCGTTAGCTCAAACCGCTTCGTACCGCCAGAAACTTGCTGAAGAAATTGCGGCGGGCGTTCGTGGTCGCAACATTGTAACCAGCGCGAATTCGACAACACGGGTTGCGACGGGTGAAAGTATCCCGTTACAACCGTATATCGATCAAACCCGGGTGACCAAATCAAAGAAGCACCGGTCCAAGCGTTCACACAAGAAAAGTACACGACGGAAGAAGAGCTCTTCAAAACGATCCAAGTCGGAGGCTAAAGCGAGCTCAAAAGGTCAGGAGGGATAGTTGAATCTTCCAATTTTGACCTCAACGCAGATGCGAGCTGCGGAGAAAGCTGCTTTCGCGCGGGGAATTGAAGCTGAAACGCTCATGGACCAGGCCGGCGCCGGGATAGCGCGAATGGTTACCAGATTTTTCGGCAAA
This sequence comes from Candidatus Udaeobacter sp., assembly GCA_035652195.1. GTDB lineage: Bacteria > Verrucomicrobiota > Verrucomicrobiia > Chthoniobacterales > UBA10450 > Udaeobacter. Next base: position 10,132 of record DASREH010000058.1, read on the forward strand.
CCCGGCAGGTGCATTGTGTTCGCCGGTAAGGGTAACAACGCCGGTGACGCGCTGGTTGCCGCTGAACATCTACTACGTTGCGGGTGGAAAATTGAAGTGCGACTTGCTTTTCCCGAAGCGGATTGCGGTGGATTGATGCGCAAAAAACTGGAGCGCCTGCGACGCCGGCCGCCTGAAATTTTGGGTGCGACGTCGACCCGCAGAATGGGCGCTGATCTTGGCGTCCGGCTTGTCGAAGTCTTTGCCGAAGCTGCTCAGGAATTGTCCGCGGCGCAGGAAGTGATGGCGATGGAATCGTACCTCGGGACCGCGGCTCCGCTGATCATCTTCGATGGTTTGCTTGGACTGGGCGCGACTCCACCGCTGCGTGAGCCGATTCGAGCGGCATGTCGCTCCATTAATCGCCTGCGGAAAACGAGGGGCGCGTATGTGTTCGCTGTAGACATTCCGACCGGCCTCGACAGCGATTCGGGCAAAACGGACCGCGACTGCGTCGTCGCCGATTTCACTGTCACAATCGGCTTCGCAAAGCCCGGATTGGTGGCCGATGAAGCCATCAATGTCGTCGGCAGGTTGGAAGTTGTGCCGCTAAGTAGCTTGCGGACGCCCGATAAGAAAGCGAACGAAATCCTCGCCGCGTTGCCAGCTCTTCGCGAATTGCTGCCGCGCCGTGCATTTAGCACCTACAAAAATCAATGTGGACGAATCGGTGTTGTTGCCGGTTCCAGGGGGTTCATCGGTGCTGCTCTGATGACCTCGAAGGGCGCGTTGCGTGCAGGCGCCGGCCTCGTCGAAGTTTTTATCCCGGAAGAAATCTACGACATTGTCGCCAGCGCCGCTCCAATGGAATCGATGGTCAAACCGCTCAAGTCTTACCGCAATTTGCTCAAGGAAAAAGCCGATGTCTGGGCAGTCGGTCCAGGCCTGGGAATATCCCACGCTGCAGAAATTTTGGAGCTAATCGAAAAAGCGAAGCAGCCGATGGTGATCGACGCGGACGGGCTGAATATCCTGGCTGAAAAAACGGCAACACTTAAACGCTGCGAGGGCAAACGGTTGCTCACACCGCATCCCGGGGAGATGAAAAGGTTATCGCCCGGTGAAAAAGAGACGCGCGCCAGGACGGCCACAAAATTCTGCCAGCGTTTTCCGGTAACCTTATTATTAAAAGGCAGCCGCACGATCGTTGCCGAACGGGATCGCCCCTTAAGCTTCAACACCACTGGTGACCCCGGAATGGCCACCGGCGGGATGGGTGATGTTCTTACCGGCGTGTGCGCCGGGTTGTTGGGCCAGGGCTTATCGCCTTACGACTCGGCGCGATTGGGGGCATGGGTATGCGGGCGCGCTGCTGAGATTGCGATCTTTAACGGTAATCAAAGCCAGCAATCGTTATTGCCGCGCGACGTACTCGACCACCTCGGCCATGCATTCAGCGAAATATAGCGCGTCAGCATCAGACGCCGGGATGTTGGCGTTTTATAGAAACGCCCTACAATTTTCGAAGTACCCACATGGATCTTCAAACTGAAAACGCCCAGGAATACCGCGCTCCCTCCCGCGAGACCGTCTGGACTCGCGCGAGAAAAGCGCTCGGACCAGTTGCGGTGGTGGGAGTCCTGATCGCGAAGTTTTTCGCGAAGTTGAAGTTTGCTGTTCTGCCGCTTTTGAAATTCCTGCCGATCTTGCTGAAATCCGGCGGAACGATGTTGTTGATGATCTGGGTCTATACCCAGATATGGGGCTGGCAGTTCGCGCTCGGATTTGTGCTGCTTCTTCTCGTCCACGAAACAGGCCACCTGCTTGTGGCTAAAAGATTCGGACTCAAGGTCGGCGCACCGGTCTTCATTCCGTTCATGGGCGCGTTCATTGCATTAAAGGAAGCACCACGCAATGCATGGATGGAAGCGTGCGTGGGAATCGGTGGCCCGATGCTGGGAAGTCTGGGCGCTTTAGTTTGCAATCTCATCGGCGAAACCTTCGCCCAGCCACTTTTTATTGCGCTCGCCTGGTTCGGGTACTTTTTAAACCTGTTTAACCTGACTCCAGTGGGAATGCTCGATGGCGGTCGCATCGTCACCGCGCTATCGCGCTGGCTCTGGTTGCCGGGGTTTGCGCTGCTCCTCTGGTTCGGATGGAAATACCCAAATTTTATCATTTGGCTGATCGTGCTGCTGTCTCTGCCGCGAATCTATTCGCTCTTCCGCAAACGAACCGAGGAAGAACAGCGGTATTTCGAAGTGACGCCGGCACAGCGCTGGATCATGTCGGTATTGTATTTTGGTCTCATTGCAATCCTGCTGGTTGGAATGCACGTGGCGCAGCAAGATCTAAACAAACATGGCGTACGATCGCATGGTCACGGACGGGACGCGATCGTTCAGTAATTAAGCAGCCGTTGCCGCGAATACTTTTTTTGGCTCGAGTCCTATTCGTTGGAGAATCGAGCTGAAACGTTTATCTGACCGAAGTGGCGCGAACTCAGGCGCAATGCCAACGCCGTGCAGGGACGACGATCGCTGCTCGCATGCACGTTCGAGTTCGCGAATTGCGTCGTCATACGCCTCAAGAGCTACGTGTACGTGAGCGATTGCATCGCCGGGTCGATAGCCCCATCCCTCCACAGCTGCATGAAGTGTCTCCAATGCTTCTTTGCGTTGCTTCATGCGCGCGTAGGTAATTGCCAAGCCGAATCCCGGTCTCCCGGTGAACTCCCGGGCCTTCCGATAAAGTGCGATTGCATCATCGAAGCGTCCCATCTCACGATATAGCGCCGCGAGAGCCGGCTCACCATAGTGAGCAAATGTGGGATCCAGCTGAAGTGCCAGCTCTCCAGCCGTGATGGCTTCGTCATAAAGACCAAAATACCGGTACAGCTCGCAGGCAAAGTTACTTACCCAAAGTGAAGCTGGATCGATCCTGGATGTGCGCTGCAAATACGCCAGCGCTTTATCCCGATGCCCCCTGGCAGCATGCAGCGCCGCAACAAAATAATTGGAGGGTGTGGAATTCGGATCAATTTCCACCGCGCGATTAAATTCCGCCTCCGCTCCATCAAGGTCCCAGTCGAGAATGCGTTTGGTCTCGGCGAGATACACGTGGGCCTCAGCTTCCTTGTCATCGAGTTCCAAAGCACGGACTGCTGCTTCACGAACCTTCGGATAAGCCTCCAGTGGCGCTACATAAGCGTCAGCGAGCCATAACCACGCTTTCGCGATCCCTGTCCACGCGCGGCTGAACTTGGGATCTAACGCAAGTGCGCGCTCAAAAAACTGCACGCTCTTACGCAATTCTGCTTCGGTGCTTTTGTCGGAATAGAAAAGACCCTGCAGGTAAGCGTCGTAAGCTTCTGTGTTATGAGGTGCCGGTGGTGGTGAGATCTCAAGGTTTAGTTTTAGCGCATCCACAATGGAATGAGTAATCTCGTCTTGCAGGGCAAAAATTCCGTGCATTTCGCGTTCGTAAGTTTCGGACCAAAGCGTAAAGCCGTCATTGGCATCGATCAGTTCCGCGGTCACGCGCACCCGGTTTCCATCGCGCCGCACACTTCCTTCCAACACATGTCGAACGTTTAACTTCGATGCGATCTCACCAAGTTGAGCTTGCTTGTCCTTGAACCAAAACGAGGAACGCCGCGCTGCCACGCGCAATCCCTCAACCTTCGCGAGTGCCCCCAGAAGCTCCTCTGCGATTCCCTCGCTGAAGTAATCATGATCCTTTGCCGGGCTCAGGTCGCTGAATGGCAGCACGGCTATCGATTTTTCCCCGGAACTCTGCGGCTCCGGCAGTTCTGTCCTGATGCTCGGATGCGCTTCGCTTGTTCTAACTATGCCATGGCTCGTGAAGTCATAGATCCAGGCAAACATCACGGCGATCGGAAATCCGATTACAATCAGAACGATCGCAAGCCGCTCGCCCCAGCTTGGAATTTCAAACGGTGGAAAAACCTGAGTGACAATCTGGATGAGCAACCAACCCACCACGGCGTACGTGACCGCGACGCTGTAAACTTTTCGTCGTTTTAGCTCGGCAAAAAATGTTCTTGGATTCACTGCTCGATCGGTGGATCAAGCCTCATATTTTGTTCGCGATTGGCAATCGACAAGTTCCAAGTTCATTGAAGTTATCAAATCCAAAAATTCATTTCTCTGCTTGTTCCAGCAGTTTCTGAAAACGTGGGTCATTTCGGATGGGATCCCATTCCCAACGATGTTTTAGATCGTTGATGGTCAGGCTATAATCGACGCTATCCACTGCGCCGGGCGTTTTCAGCAATCGCTCCAGGAGCGGAAATGCCAAATCTTTCTCACCGACGCGAGCGTAGATCAACGCGAGATAGCAATTCACGATCACACCGTCAACCGCGTCCCTGGATTCCGGTTTGAGTTCGACGGCACGGCGTCCTTCCCGGATCGCATCCTCTTTGCGTCCCATAAAGGCGTACAGCCAGCCGAGGTTGGCATGGCGAATCGCGCTCGACGGCGCTTCGATAACAGCGTTTTCAAACGCGGGTTGCGCTTCCTCAAAATGTTTCTGAGCGCCTGCTAGATCTCCCCGGGCCAGAGCAATTGAGCCTTCGAAAAAGCTCCGCGGTGTGGAGCCTTCGCCTGTGTATGAAAACTCTTTGGCGGTCGATGCATCGATCACCCGCTTCGCTTCCGCATAGTCTCGATCCAGCATGGCAACTTCCCATCGGACCGCGGTCACACCGCCATCGGGATCCACGTTGGGCGGAACCTGATCCACCAGCGATCTCAATAAACCCGTGGTTCCCTTCCACCAAAACTCCACGTAGCCCCTCTGAATCTTCGCGACAATCGATGTGGGCGCCATTTCGCGCAGTTGCTCCACCCAGCGGGCACCTTCCGGCCAACGACGCATCGCCGTGTTGGTAAAAATAAGTTCCCTGATCGTGTTTGGATTTTGCGGATCCAGTTTCGCGACCCTTTCGTACTCCTGCAATGCTTGTTCCCATTTGCCCTGCCGTCGTTTGATTGCAGCAATCAGGCGGACAATATCTCCGTTGCTTGGTGATAACCGCGCGGCGATATCGAATTGTTCGAGAGCGCGATCATAATCCTGCTCCATCCAGTAGATGCATTGACCGAGAGCCAAATGCGCTTCTGCAAGATTCGGTTGAAGACGCAAGGCAATCTGAGCTTCTGTTCGAGCTTTTGTCCGCCAATCGTCAGTCGGCTCGTAATAATGGAAAATCTCTGCGCACACTGACGCGAGCCGTGCATGAGCAAGGGCAAAATCCGGGTCGAGTGCTATGGCCTGCAGGTAAAGCTGCTCTGCTGCTCTGTAATCCTCCAACAATGTGTCGGGGTTTCGCGATATTTGGTTCGCTCGCAGGTAAAAGACATACGCTTCCGGGTTCTGGGTAGGCTTCGCCTTCATTTGCGCTTGCTCGTCGGTGCTCAGGGTCGCGCGCAAAGCGTCAGCGATTTCACTGGCCAGTTCGCCTTGCAGTCCAAGCGAGTCCGCGAGGGTGCGGTCATAACGGTTCGCCCAGATTTGCCGGGCGCTCTGCGCATCCACTAATTGCACATTGACCACGACACGGTCGCCTTCCCGTCGCACGCTGCCCTCAAGAACATTTGCCACACCAAGTGCCTTGCCTATCTGGCCGAGGTTCTGTTCGGCAACATCTCGATATTTCATCACAGATGAACGGCTGGTCACCCTCAGATCCTTGATCTTGGCAAGACTGGTAAGGATGTCGTCCTGTACGCCATCTGCGAAAAATGCATTCTCCTTGTCCGGGCTAAAATTCTGGAACGGCAATACGGCAATAGTTTTCTCCGGGCTCAGCGATGTTCCTGGCGGCTGTTTCATGTAGAGCCAGGCAGAAAATCCGGCGACCCCGACCAGGAGCGCAGCGGCGGCCAGTAACATATACCTGCGCGGCAAAGCCGGTGACGAAGCGACCGACTGCGCAGCTTGCTCGGATTGCCATTGTTTAATTTTTTCAGGCAATTGCGCGTTCCCAACTTCATCGGTGCAGAGGTTCACGATTGAAATGGGGATGCCGTGCTTTACGGCACATTCGCCAAGATCATGCAAATAGCTGCGCCACTGACGGGAGTGCGAAAGATCTTCGGCAACGCGCTTGGAAACGAGAATGTGACCCGCATCACCGCAATCCATCACTCTCTGTGCAATGTTAATTCCAGCGCCTGCAACATTAGCTCTGCCGTTTACATCCCGAACTTCATTGACTGGCCCACTGTGGATTCCCATCCGGAGCTTCATCCGCGGATGTTGTTTAAGCTGTTTACTGATCTCGATTGCGCATCGGACCGGCGCCTCGGGGCTATTGAAGAATACCAGCGCCATTCCATCGCCGGTTGGGAGGCGAATCAATTTATTCGTCGCCTCTGCAGCCCGAATCTGATCGGTGTTCAGAACGATTTCAGAAAGGTGTTGGAGTTGCTCGCGTTGCTCATCCAAGAGGAGCTTTGAGTAGCCCACCAGGTCCACAAACAAGACATGACCAATCTCCAGCCGATGGCCGGCCTCAACGCCAGTTGACATATCGTTTCAGACTGCCCAGCTGCTTGCGAAATCCATATCGCTTTCTACGTGCGCCCCTATTATGCACCACGGCGTTGCCAATGCAGACACAAATTAACAAATTGATCCAGGGAGCAAGGACCGCCGCTGGTTTCCCACCCGCCTCCCGGAACTCTGACTGGGCTCCACAACGCCGGCAGGCATTGGGAATTGTCAGCGTCCCTGCTAGATTGTTGAATGCCGTTTCAGCTTGAATCGAATTACAAACCGCGCGGCGACCAGCGGCAGGCGATTGCCAAGTTGATTAAATCTGTTGAGGCTGGCAACCGCCATCAGACGCTTCTGGGCGTCACCGGTTCGGGCAAGACTTTCACAATCGCAAATGTAATCCGCGAGCTGGATCGTCCTACGCTGGTCATTTCACATAATAAAACCCTGGCCGCTCAGCTTTACTCCGAGTTCAAGCAATTCTTTCCCCAGAATGCCGTCGAATATTTTGTTAGTTATTTCGATTACTATCAGCCAGAGGCTTATATCCCGCGTTCCGACACCTACATTGAGAAGGATTCCTCGATCAATGAAGAAATCGAGCGGTTGCGACTTGCGGCGACAAGCGCGCTGCTCTCCCGCCGCGACACCATTGTTGTAGCAAGTGTTTCCTGCATCTACGGCGTTACTTCGCCGGAAGATTATTTGCAGATGCTGTTAACAATAAAACGAGGGCAGCAGATTTCACGCGAAGCAGTTTTGGGGCGCTTGATCGATATGTTGTACGAGCGCAACGACGTGAACTTCGGACGCGGCAGATTTCGTGTGCGAGGTGACGTGGTTGAGGTTTATCCAGCATCTGCAGACGAAGAAGGGATCCGCATTGAGTTCTTCGGCGACGAAATTGAGGCGATTACGCGATTTGATCCTCTCACTGGACATTCGCACGAGTCGCTCTCGGTGATCACTTTCTTTCCAGCGAAACAATTCGTGACGCCGGCAGACAAACTCAATCGTGCGTTGCGCACGATCCGGGAAGAACTGGAAGAGCGTATCAAAAAACTCGAGTCTCAAAATAAACTGCTGGAAGCGCAACGGCTGCGAATGCGCACGGAATACGACCTGGAGATGCTGCAGGAAATGGGTTTCTGCAACGGGATTGAGAACTACTCGCGCCATCTGTCCGGGCGTCCGCCAGGCTCAAAACCGTACACGATCCTCGATTTTTTCCCGAAAGATTTCCTGGTAGTCATCGATGAGTCGCACGCGACGATTCCTCAGATCGGCGGGATGTACGAAGGGGACCGGTCGCGCAAGACAGTCCTTGTAAATTATGGATTTCGCCTTCCGAGCGCGCTCGATAACAGGCCGCTGAATTTTGATGAGTTCATGAAGATGACTAACCAGATGATTTATGTCAGCGCGACTCCGGCTGAATTTGAAATTCAAAACAGTGTTGCTGGAAACAAGGGATACGTTCCGCACCGGCGGCAGCGCATCGGGGACGCTGAACTCGTGCCGTTTGCCGTAGCGGGTGAACGGCGATCGAACGCACGGCCTGATAAGCCTCGCGCAAATGCTCAACGGTCCAGATCGGGTTCAGCGATTCGGGTATCGCGCACGGACGAGCCTCCGGAGAACTTCGATGTGCACACGCCGGGTGCGCAACTCATTGTGGAACAAATCATCCGACCCACTGGGCTACTCGATCCGAGGATTACCATCAAGCCGCTAAGAAACCAAATTGATGAAACAATCGAGCTTTGTCGTGAGCGAGTGGAAAAAGGTGAGCGGGTTTTGGTTACTACGTTAACGAAGCGAACAGCTGAAGATTTGGCTGATTACCTGCGCGATGTGGGATTGAAGGTCCGATACTTGCATAGCGACATCGACGCCATCGAAAGAGTGGAAATCCTTCGCGGATTACGGGCGGCAGATTTCGATATTCTGGTGGGCATCAATTTGCTTCGCGAAGGGCTCGATCTCCCGGAGGTATCCCTGGTCTGCATTCTGGACGCAGATAAGGAAGGCTTTCTGCGCAGTGAGACTTCCCTGATCCAAACGGCCGGTCGCGCGGCACGACATGTAAACGGTGAAGTAGTGCTTTTTGCAGATCAAGTCACTCAAAGTATGGAAGCGCTGATGTCGATTTCGGAATACCGGCGGGCGAAACAACTCGAATACAACGAGAAGCACGGCATCACTCCGCAGACAGTTCGACGGGCAGTGCAGGAAAGCCTTCACACCATTCTTCGCGGAAGAGAAATCGCCGCTTCTGTTATTCAAGAAGCTGGCGGCAATTTTAATTTAACTGAATTGCTACGCGAACTGGAAGATGAGATGCAGGAAGCTTCGGCAAATCTTGAATTCGAACGCGCGGCCCTGTTGCGCGACCAAATCATGGAAGTAAAAAGCGGCACCGGCATTTCGAAAATCGAACCGAAACGCAAGCCGGTGAGATACACCCGCAATTCGGGCCGTCGTCGCTCGCGCGTTTGAATCAGAGCGTTTCACACGCACACGTCCACAGTTCCGGATCAAGTGCTGCCTTGGCGCGCCCGGCCAGCGAAGCGGCATCGAGCTTTTCACGCAAGACCGCAAACATTGTCGAACCAGAACCGGACATGAGCGCAGCACCGACTTCTGGTTGGCCAAGCAGCCACATTTTCAATTGAGCGAGAAAAACAAATTTTTCGAAAACCGGCCGCTCCAGATCGTTCACGAAAGTCTGGTCGGCGAACTCCTGTGGTTGATAACAAACCTGCGGAATTTTCCGGGAACCTCGCCAGCGCGAATATGCCCAGCCTGTTGAGACAGAAAATCCTGGCTTCAGCAGCAGGATCGGCCACCGTCTCTTCAATTTTACCGGCGAGACGGTCTCGCCATGTCCCTTGCACAATGCCGCGGATTGAAAGAGAAAAAATGGGACGTCGGATCCAATCGGCGCCGCGATTTCGGCCAGCGCTTTCGGCGATAGCTTCGCTGCGAAGAGCTGGTTAAGCGCAAGCAACACGGACGCGGCGTCGCTACTTCCGCCGCCCAACCCGGCGCCGTGCGGAATCCTCTTCTTAAGCTTGATTGAAATCTCAGGCTCGATTCGAACGGTTTCAAAAAACGCCTTTGCCGCACGGACAGCCAGGTTGTTGTCTCCATCGGGGATTGACGGATCGTCGCATTCAAACCGGACACCCTTTTCTCCTTTATCAATCGCAATTTCATCGTAGACAGAAATCGGCGCGATGAGTGTGTCGAGCTCGTGGAAACCATCATCCCGACGGCCCAAAATTGTCAGCGACAGATTAATCTTCGCAGGAGCGAGAACTTGCATATGCTCACGTCGAGCGTACTCGAGGGATCGCGCCATGTCAGCCAAAGCCGATAGAATTCCTCGACTTCGCCCGGCATGATAAAAGATCGAATCATCGTCGCGTTAGACGTAGCGACAAAAAACGAAGCGATTGAACTCGCCAAAAAGCTGCGCGATCAAATTTCATTTTTCAAAATTGGGCTGCAACTTTATACGGCGGAAGGCCCTGAAATCGTTCATGCTGTTGCATCCACGGGCGCTAACGTCTTTCTCGATCTCAAGCTCCACGACATTCCAAACACCGTAGCGCGCGCCGTCGAGTCTGCCGGGAGATTGGGCGTGCAAATGCTGACAATTCACTTGAGTGGCGGGCGCGAAATGATCCGGGCGGCTACATCAAGCCGCGCAAACAACATGTTGCTCCTTGGCGTTACCGTTCTAACGAGTTCTACGGACGACATGCTTCGCGAGATTGGAGTTCGGGAAGATTTGGACGACCACGTTCTGCGGCTGGCCAAATTAGGTGTTGATGAGGGTATCGAGGCCCTCGTAGCGAGTCCGCACGAAATCAAGACGCTCCGGCGTGAATTTGGTCCTAAAATCAAAATCGTTGTGCCCGGAATTCGCCCAACCTGGTCAGCTCCAGGCGATCAAAAACGAATCATGACACCGCGTGAAGCACTTGAAGCGGGCGCAGATTATCTCGTCATTGGCCGTCCAGTTACTGCTCACGCGAACCCAGGTGAAGCAGTGAAACAAATCCTGGCGGAGTTCTAATTTGTCAGTACGCAGCCACAATCCCCGGTGAAATGGCAGAGAAGCTCTTCTCGGTGCTGGAGGTTTATCGTGAAACGGCGCCGCACACAGCCGCGATGAACATGGCAATAGACGAAGCCCTGCTCGAACACGCCACGCTTCCGCTGATTCGATTTTATGGGTGGAAGTCCCCTGCCCTTTCGTTTGGATACTTCGGCCGATTTGCTGAGGTCGCCCAATACGCGAGTGAACGCGATACCGTTCGCCGTTGGACCGGCGGTGGGGTTGTTTTTCATGGGGAAGATTTGACGTATTCGCTGGTAATCCCCACTGATGACAAGTCTTTCGCAGAATCATCGATGTCGATTTACGAAAAAGTTCATGAAGCCTTGAGCGATGTGTTGACTCGAACAGGACGTAGCCCTGTCATGGCTAACGATGGCCCGCGTATTACGAGCTCGTCTGGCGCGGACGCAGCGGCGGATACGGATTACAGCTGTTTTGCGAATCCCGTTCGCGCCGATGTGTTAATTGACGGGCGCAAGATTGCCGGCGCAGCCCAACGCCGGACGCGCCGGGGGTTACTGCAACAAGGAAGCATTCAAGGAATTGAGCTTCAGGCCAACTTGCGGGAACAATTCGCGCAGGCTTTGTCCACCACCTGCAGGGAGCAAACGATTCAGCGGGAGATTTTGTACCGCGCCGGGGAACTCACCCAGCAAAAGTACGCCGCCAAAAGCTGGCTTCGGAAACGATGAATAATTTCGAGCAAAGTGGCAACCTTGACGCGTGCTTCGACTGAAAATTTAGGCTCGTGTTGCTTTGACAACACACAACCCGCGCCGCTATCCTCGCCTCGTGGAACTCTTCGCACGCTCACGGCCAGGCCGGGCAGGTACTGCCGCCACCACTTCTCCCGGCGGTTCGCTGGCCAAAGTGGCGGCGCTGGTTCAGCCGCATCTTGAAGAAGTCGAGGCCCGCATCGCGCAACAAGCGGCAGCGTTCGACCCGGCGATTGAAGGCTACGTGACGTACGCGGTTGGAAGTCGTGGCAAACGTTTGCGCCCGCTGTTGACGCTACTGGCAGGTGGCGCAACCGGTCAGATTAACTCCGGCCATGTCGATCTCGCTGTCATCGTCGAGCTCATTCATATCGCCACTCTTGTCCATGATGACGTGATGGATGAAGCACAACGCCGTCGCGCTCAGCCAACCGCAAACATGCGCTGGGGGAATTCGCTTAGCGTCTTGCTGGGCGATTGCCTGTTTGCACACGCGCTGACCTTGTCGACAAATTTCGAGAACGCGGACATCGGGCGAGCCATTGCGCGGACTGCTGCAACGGTTTGTTCGGGGGAAATGATCCAGACGCAGCGCAAGTTCGATCTCAATCTGGGCGTCCAGGATTACCTGCGGATCGTACAGATGAAGACCGGTTCCCTCTTCTCGGTCGCGGCCGAGATGGCCGCGGTAATCAGCGAGGCAGAGCCAGACGTCATTCAAAGGTTCAAAAATTTCGGATTTCAAGTCGGAACCGCTTATCAGATTTATGACGATTGCATCGACCTTGCCGGCAATGAAGGGACAACCGGCAAGACGCTCGGCACCGATCTTCGCAAAGGTAAGTTCACTCTGCCGGTGTTGATCTTCCTCCGGTCGGCTTCGGAGTTTGAACGGGAGCGCTGTTGCCAGCTCGTGCTCGAAGAGCGCGTCGAAGAAATGATTGCGCTTTTAAAGAACGGCGCGACGAATGGCGCGCTGAATGAATCGATCGCAGCCGGGACTGATTTGATTCGAGAGGCACAAGGCGGACTGGATGGCACAGGATCCAATCCGTACTGCGAGGCCCTGTTCTTCCTGGGCGAGGCGCTGTGTGAAATGTTCGATCAACTTCGGGTCTGAGGTCGCGGAGCCAGGACGGCTTTCAGGCTAAATGGCGCAGTTAAAGATCCGCGAGATGCCGCAGGATGAGCGGCCCCGTGAGAAATTACTCACACGAGGTCCCGATGCGCTGACCAACCCGGAATTGATCGCAATCCTGCTGCGCACAGGCCGGCGTGGAATGAACGTGGTTGAGGTCGCTCGCGAACTTCTCAACAGATACAAATCTTTTGCAGAACTGAGCCGCTGTTCTGTCAATGAACTCAGAGCGATCAAAGGAATCGGACCAGCCAAGGCAGTGGAATTGGTAGCGGCATTTAATCTTGGAAAGCGGTTCGCTCAGGAACCTTTATCTCAGCGAAAACTCGACTCACCGGAACTGATCCACGAATTGCTGGGACGCGAAATGCGGATGCTCCGTACTGAGTCGCTCCGCGTGGTTTTACTCGACACCCGTTATCGTCTAATGCGCGTTGAATCAGTGTCGATTGGAAGCATGAATGAAAGCATTGCTCATCCGCGCGAGATTTTTCGACCAGCCATTACATTTTCGGCGTACGCAGTTGTCGTGGTACACAACCACCCTTCAGGCGATGCCTCACCAAGCCAAACGGACCACGGTCTGACAAGGCGTCTGGCTGAAGCTGCAGAATTGTTGCAAATCAAATTGCTCGATCACATCATCATCGGTGCGCCGTCGGAAGGAAATCCGGGGTATTTCAGTTTCAAGGAAGCGGGTGTCTTGTAGAAACAGAAATTCGAAATTCCCATCCCAAATGCGAAGCAGATGATTAGCGCAAAAGTTCACCCAACGGCGATTGTCGATCCAAAAGCGCAGATCGCTCATGATGTGGAGGTCGGACCATTTTCAATTGTTGGTCCACAGGCAACGATCGGAAAGAAAACAATCGTGCAGTCACACGTGGTCATCGACGGAGAAGTCGAAATTGGGTGTGACAATTTGATCGGGCACGGGGCGGTGATCGGCGCTTCACCCCAGGATGTTTCATTTTCACCTGAACGAAAAACGAAAGTCGAGATCGGAGACGAGAATATTATCCGCGAATACTGCACAATTCATCGCGGCACGACGGACGGAAGCGCGACAAGAATCGGTGACAAGAATTTTCTCATGACTGGCGCGCACATAGGGCACAACTGTGAGATCGGGAACAATGTTATTATCGCTAACAATTGTTTGCTGGCCGGATTCGTGCGCGTGGACGACGGAGCATTTCTCGGAGGCGGATCAACATTTCATCAGTTCATGCACGTCGGGCGACTGGTGATGGTGCAAGGCAGCTCTGCATTTGGGAAGGATTTGCCGCCGTTCGTGATGGCAGCCGAACGGAATTGGATATTTGGCCTGAACGTAGTTGGATTACGTCGAGCCGGGTTCAGTGCAAAGCAGCGTGAGGAAATTAAGGCTGCTTTTAAACTTGTTTACCTCAGTGGACTGAACATCGGTCAGGCACTCGAAAAAGCGGCGACGACGAAGTTCGATGGGCCGGCCCGAGAATTTCTGGATTTTGTCGCGAACGCAAAAAAGCGCGGCATTTGTCCGCTGAAACGCGGAGGCGAACAACAAATGTCATCGTAAGCCAGGGCTGCTAAAACCTGCGGGCATTCGTCGGATTAAGTGCCAGCAACGCCAGCATCCGGCCAGTCTTTCCTTTTTCCGCACGATAGGAGTAGTAGCGCGCTAGATCGCAGGCAGTGCACGGGGCAGATTCGTGGATCTGTTTCACGCCCAGCGCGCGACATTGGCGTACAATTTGGGCTGCGAAATCGACTTCATAATGCGGCGGTCGAATGCACGGGCTCAGTTGTACGATCAATTCTGCTGGATCAGAACCAAAGCATTCTGTCATTTGCCCGATCGCGTTCGTGACGACGCCTAACTCGGTGCCTTTCCGGCCGGAATGAACCAGGCCGATCGCCGACGTTTGGGGGTCAACAATGTATACCGCGCAGCAATCCGCGACATAGATGCCAAGCGCAACACCTCGCTCATTCGTAATGATTCCGTCGCAACTGGCAAATTCGAAACTCGCGGAGTCATGCCTACAACGATCGACGGTGGCGATTTTGTCTCCATGAATTTGTTGAGCTGTGCAGAGCGGCCAGTCGCCCATCCCCGCTGCACGCCGGATTTCGTCATGCGCAGCGTTCAGCCTCTTTAACACCTCGGCTTTCTCGTGCGAAACGTCGATGCCGGGAATTCTTTGGGTGAAAGCGTGCCCACAAATTCCAATGTCACTGAGAGCCGGAAATTGTTCGAAGGGTAACCGTGTCATTGACTTCGAAATCCCAATTGTCATCAAAAGCCGAACGAGAGCCCAATCTTCAAGCCCCAAAACATGCGAACAGCCGGGTCCGGATTGGCTTTCGCCTTATTTGGAACGTGGCGTTCGCGATCTTCCGGACGACGTTCGCACTGTAACGTCCTCGTCGCGTTTTTTAGGTTTGCCTTCCGCGTCCACGCCGCTTCCGGTGTAGTAGGTTCGGGTTTTGGTGGCACGCGGCGCCATATCAGCAAACATCTCGGTGAACGTGCTCTGCGCGCCAGTGGCACGGTCGAATTCCGCCAGCGACGAATTGTATCCGAACAAGGCTTGCAAGCGCGTCGATTGCGCGGTGAGCAACTGCACCTGCGCGTTCAACACGTCCAACTGCGTTCCAGCCCCCGCATCCAATCGCGCCTTGGCCAAACGCAATGCTTCTTCAGCTTGTTCCACGTTTTTTTCCTGACTCTGAATCAGCTCCCGGTTCTGCTCCAAATTTGAGTAAGCCTGTTGTATCTCAAGTTCTACCTGACGCACGTCGTCATCGTAAGTAATCTTAGCTTCGGATAACAGGGCTCGCTGTTGAATAACCTGGCCCGCAATCGCACCGCTATCCCAAATCGGGACGCTGGCCTGGACCTGCGCAATCCACCCTTTGGAGATATCATGCCAACTTGAATTAATCGGCGAACTGACCCATTCGCCTCCACCCGTCGTAGTAATCGTGGGCAGGTACTGCCCCGCCGCGGCCCGAACCTGTTGCACCTGATTTAACACATTTGCCCGCGCCTGTTTGAGGAACGGGCGCCGCTCTTTTCCCATCTCGATTGCAGTTGCTAACGGCATCGTGCGCGGGATGTATGGCATTTCGCCGACAACTTCCAGTGGCGGGCTTTCACCGCGGCCCGGTTGGAAATCGAGTCCCAACGTCTTGGCAAGCACGATCTTGGCGATTCGAAGATTGTTCTGGGCTGTAATCAACAGAGGCAATTGATTGTAGAGAGCTACTTCGGCCTGGAGCACGTTGAACCGCGGAACGGTTCCGGCTTCAAAACGGTTTTGTTGGTCCTTTAACTGCGCTTCCAAGAGGTGGACTGACTGTTCGTTCACCGCGACCAGCTCTCGATTCACCACAATCTGATAAAACTGCGTTTTAACAGTCGCTATCAGTTGATCCAGAACGTTCCTGAATGCGAAGTAAGCGCTGTCGCGTTGAAAGAAAGTGCCCCTGATCTGATTGAACGTTGTGCCGTTAAAAATCAACTGGGTCCCGAGAACGCTGATCGCATAGGAAATATCGCTCGCTTCAACAAACGGAGCCGGTGTTGCTGCCGGTGCAGCAGCGGCCAGCGGTGTTCGTACCTCATTCACCTGTGAGCCGATGGGATCTACCAGGGAAGCCACTTCGCGAGCCGCAGACGTCGCGGCTGTCGGAGTTGTACCGCCTCCAGTCGTGGTGGTGGTCGTTGTGTTTCCCAGTATGCGAGCGCCTTGCAAGTGCGGATCGGTCCATTCCCAATTCGCTGAAGCCGTGACCTGCGGCAGCGCTTGTGCGCGGACCTGAATGATCACTCCCTTGGCTCGCTTAATCTCTTGTTCTGCATTAAGGAGCGTAGGATTCCGCTGCAGCGCAGTAATGATCGCCTGATCCAGCGTAAAAGTGGGCACTCTTCCAGCCGACCTCCTTTCGCTGGCGGATGTTGTGTCACTTCCGGCAAAACTCGGCTGAGTCATCGCCGCGCAGGCTGCAAAAACCCCTAACGAAGCAATAAATTTTCTCATAGACCTCTGCGATTAGATGCGCGAACCTCAACGTGCAGATTTAACCGTCATCATTTACCGCAGTCTGATAGCACTGCCCCAGCGTAAATGAAAATCATTTCGATTGGCAGTAATCGTAAATTTTAGTGTAAATCTGCAACCACGCTCTCTGTTCATCAGGAGCGAGGTGCTCCAAAACCTTCATCAGGTTCCCGACCATTTCTTCGCGAATCCGCCGGACGAGCGCAGAACCCTTGGGCGTGATGCAAACCAAGACTTTGCGACGATCGTCAGGGGCGACAGAACGCACCACGTAACCAAGATTTTCAAGTCGCGCCACCAAGCCGCTCGCCGCCGCCGTGGTATGCCCCATCTTCTTGGCGATCGCCGACATGGTAAGGACTTCTTTGTGGTCCAGAAACGCGAGAAGAAAAAACTGCACGAAGGAGACATTCCCCGGCGCGAGTTGCTTACACAGACGCAGCAAAAAACGACGCTGCATCTCCAGAACAATGTGCGACAGGCGCTCTGCGTCCGCACGAATTTGATCCGTTGGAGTTCGTGCAAACTCGGTCAAGCCTCCCGTATTCAAGGGGATTAAGCTAAAAATACACGGGTGACCTGTCAACCAGTACAACCAGCGTGAACCAGCTAAAGCCAGATTTGGACATCTACGATTTCACCTGCATTTAGGGACGCGCCACCAGCAATCCTCAGCAGCGCGTCCGACCGGCTCAACGCGAACAGCGCATGTGATTCCTGACGCCCGACCGGTGTGAACGTACCATTCTCCATTCTGCCGCGAACGTAATGCGGGCGATCGCCCTCATTCGAAAGATCGGCTGTCAATCTTGCCGGCACTTTTCGTAGATCAAGATCCCTGGCCCCCATCATCTTCAAGATCGCAGGCCGCACAAACTGCAGGAAAGTCACAAATGCGGATACAGGATTTCCGGGGAGACCGAATACAATACAGCCGTTCGCTTGAGCGAAAAGAAATGGCTTTCCTGGTTTAATGGCCACCTGCCAGATATCGATTCGCGCCCCAATTGATCGCAACGCCGATTGGACCAGGTCGTGCTCGCCTACTGAAACGCCACCGGTCATAACCAGAAGCTGGTTCTTGATTCCGCGTTGAATGGTTTGGATCAACTCTTCGCTTTTGTCAGGACAATGTTCAGCCGATTCCACGGATGCGCCGCATTGTTGCACGAGCGCTCGCAGCAACACCAAATTGCTGTCGTAGATTTGCCCTGGCTCGAGACCGCGTGTGCTTCCTGGCGCGACAACTTCGTCGCCGGTAGAAATAATAGCAGCGTGTGCTTCGCCGCCGACAATTACCTTGGCAAATCCTTGTGACGCCAGGAGAGCAATCGTGGCCGGACAAATTTTTTCGCCGAGGTCCAGAATCTTCTGGCCTTCCACTAAATCGCAGCCGCGTTTCCTGATGAATTCACCGGGATCGGCAGACTCATTCACCACGATCGCCTCACCTTGCCGCGTTGTGTCTTCCTGCATAACGACCGCGTCCGCGCCAGCAGGTATCGGAGCGCCCGTGAAAATCCGCGCAGCTTCGCCGGGTGAGACCCGGAGTTTTCGATCGACGCCGGCTGGCTGCTCGCCGATCACACGTAACCGGGAGCCTTTTTTGGACGAGCTGACCACTACGGCATAGCCATCCATGGCGGAATTATCGAACATCGGCAACGGCAGCTGCGCGACGATCTCACGCGCGCTGAAACAATTGATCGCTTCGGAAAGTTCGACAACTTGTTCGTCCAGCACTTGGACGCTTTCTAAAACTCGCCGGCGCGCTTCCTCCTCGCTAATCATCGCCAATCAGTTCCGTCAGCAATCAGCAATTGGCAATCAGCAATTCTTCGCGATATTCTCGCTGCTAATACCGGTCCGGCTCCGGACATTTTGGTGAGGTGGCTGAGTGGTTGAAAGCAGCGCTTTGCTAAAGCGCCGTAGCCCAAAAGGCTACCGAGGGTTCGAATCCCTCCCTCACCGGGCTTGCTCTTGCAAGTGCCTGCGGGAGAGTAACCCGCGCTAAAACAACAAGTTCCAATGGTTCGAGTGCGACACAATAGTGCGACACAGGAGATGCAAAACGCGAACATGTATCTCTACCGAAGGTCAAACCGATTCTGGTATTTCCGCCGCCGCGTGCCCACAGATTTGGCAGGAGTAATCGAAGCCAAGCGATTCCACTTCTCTCTTAAAACAAAGGATAAAAGTGAAGCAATGCTTCGCCTGAGCGCGGCGCTTGCGGACTCCGAGTACATCATCAGAAAAGAGCGCGAGCGACTAAATCAAGCTCCAGCAATAGTCAGACCTCGCTGGCGGCGAAAACGCCGAATCGATGCAGAGCGCGCAAAGCGGCGACGAACTAGGGTATTTTGCCAGTACAACGAGTCGGACATTCTCCATCTAGTTTCACGTTGGTTCCAAAAGGAGGCGCGGAAAACGGAGGATGCGTACCGAAGTTCATTCGCGATGAATAATGCCGATGATCGCGAAGAGATTCTGAAAGATTTAGACCATGAGTCGGCATATTTGATGGGTGAATTGGGACAGGTGGACGAACTCGTCGGGTTTCATGAAGTACGGGCAATTTTGGATGAAGAGGATTGCGACCTGCCTGCCGATTGTCTTCAAGATCCACTGTTTCTTAAATTCTATGGCTTGGTTCGAGAAGGGCTTCTTCGTTTGAATCAGATTGCAGTTGCACTCGTTAAAACTGGCAGGCTGCCCGAATCGCGCAATGGAGAAAAGGATTTCGCTGCTGGGTTTAGCGTCTTTGTTCCGAATGGCATAACGGCGAAATCGATTACGCTTGATGAAGTGATCGAGCGCTTTGACCACTCTCCACAACGACAGCATTTGCGA
>DASREH010000059.1:0-10323 GCA_035652195.1 Candidatus Udaeobacter sp.
GCCAAGCCTATCCCAAGATGAGATCTCCCTGAAGGGTCGTGGTAGACCACCACGTTGATAGGCTCCGGGTGTAAGCACAGTAATGTGTTCAGCTCAGGAGTACTAATAACCCGTTCGGCTTGATCTTTTACTTTTCTGTTACGCGATTCCGAATCCCTTCGGAGTCGCAAACGGAGAAGATCAAAAGATCCGAAAACAAAACGAAGCTCATTAAAGTCCGTGAATCGGTGAAACGTGAATCGTGAATCGAAAAAATCGATGTAACGATGTAACCAATCTCGAAGCACATTCTTCTTCCTGTATGTAGATGTCAGAGAATCGGTAATTGAAGGTTGCAGATTTCAAATTGAAGATCTGCGATCGATGTTCTTTGAAATTGATTGTCGGTCTGTCGCGCGAAAAGAATGTGCAATCGGCAATCTGAAATCTTCACTCACCAGAATTCTGCGCCGCGTTTTTCGACACAGAATTCTGGTGACCCTAGCGCAGTGGCCCCACCCGTTCCCATTCCGAACACGGAAGTGAAACGCTGCAGCCCCGATGGTAGTACGGCGATAGGCCGCGCGAGAGTAGGACGTCGCCAGAACTAAATACCCGGTGAGAGTTTGCACTCATCGGGTATTTTGCTTTTCAGGCACGGCCACTCGAGCACGGCCGTCAAGTTGAACCGAATCGAGCGATGGGGAGTCGGGTGAGATAGACCGGGGAGCCCGAAAGGGTGAATGAGCGGGAGCGAACGAATCAGTAGGACCCCGCCACAATAGATCGCGAGATGTGTCTGGGATTTCCTTTGGAGTCGCTAACTCCAGTAGGAAATACGATGTGAGGGAAAGCCCTCGGCGACAGGGTCAAACCCGCGAGGGCTAGCGGGTGAGCACGTGGGCGTGCGCGAATGGCGATTGCAGTCGGAACATGAACGCCATGTCTGCTCGTTTAATCGTGTCTGACCGGCCGAGATCGCAAACATTCGACGCCAAGGCTGCCTCATTCATCGCATTGATCGTTGCCTGTTCATGCGTTAAGAGAATCATTACATCAATCCAAGAACGCCATGTTAACTAGTCAAAAAGTCATCGACGCCATTAACGAACAGATCGGCTACGAGTTCAGCGCTTCGCTGCAGTATTTTGCAATTGCGGCGCATTTTGCGACTGAAGCGTTGCCTCAGTTGTCACAACATTTTTTCCGGCAGGCCGAGGAAGAGAAAGGACACGCGCTGCGGTTCATCAAGTATGTGGTCGATGCCGGGGGACGCGTAGTCATACCGGCAATCAATGCGCCGCAATCAACATTCACAACCGCACGCGACGCGGTGAAGCTTTCCCTGGATCAGGAGATTCATGTCACGAATCAAATTAACGGCCTGGTGGAATTGGCGCGAAAAGAAAACGATTACATCACCATCAATTTTTTGCAGTGGTTCCTGACGGAGCAATTGGAAGAAGTTTCATCCATGGATAATCTGCTCAAGATTGTCGAGCGCGCCGGCGATGATCTTCTTCAGGCGGACGAATATCTGGCTCGCGTCGGAGTGAGAGCGATGCCGGAGCCGCCCAAGGCATGACTTCGTCAGCGTCAAAACGTTGACTCGTTACAGCGTTGAATTCGACGGATGCTTCGGCAGGCCCGTAGTTTCCTAGAAAGAACGTCCATTTTTCCGCGATTCAGTGCGATGGTCTTTAAGGATCACTTTTCGAAGCAAGCGGCGGATTACGCCCGGTTCAGGCCACGGTATCCACAAGGATTATTCGCTTACCTTGGAAGCATCGCGCCGAATCGACAACTCGCCTGGGATTGTGCCACAGGCAATGGACAAGCGGCAGTCGCGCTGGCATCTCTGTTCGATCGCGTCGTCGCGACCGACGCAAGCGAAAAGCAAATCGCCAACGCGCAACCTCACGGAAAAGTCGAGTATCGTGTCGAATCTGCGGAACACAGCGACCTGGAGTCTGAAACAGTCGATTTAGTCATGGTTGCTCAGGCGCTGCATTGGTTCGATCTCGAACGCTTTTACCTGGAAGTACGCCGGGTGTTAAAACGTAACGGGTTGCTGGCCGCTTTGGCTTACAACCTGCTGCACATCACACCGGCAATTGACGAGATCGTAAATCGTTATTACTACGAAGTAGTTGCGCGGTTCTGGCCTCCGGAACGCAAGCTCGTTGAGCAGTTCGATGATCTTCCTTTTCCATTTCAGGCGATCGATCCACCGAAGTTTGAGATGAGAGCCGACTGGAACCTCGAACATCTGATTGGCTACCTTCGGACGTGGTCGGCAACTCAGCGTTTCATCGCTGCCAAAGCCAGCGATCCCTTGGAGCAAATAGCGGGCGACCTTCGTGTTGCATGGGGAGGCCGAGAGAAGGCGAGGCCCGTTATATGGCCTCTAACGCTGCGGATTGGGCGTAAAGTCACATAGCAAGCTGCCCTCCGCGCCTAAGAAAACTCTTGAATGGACGCGCGGGGAAAGGGTCTAATCGCGCCATGAATATGAAAGCAGCATTTACTTTATTGGCAGCTGCGAGTCTTGCACTGAGCAGTGTAGCGCTCGCGGCGGATAAGACTTACCAGGTCACCGGGCCAGTTCTCGAAGTCACGGACTCAATGATTGCGGTCCAGAAAGGAAAAGACCGTTGGGAAATCAAACGTGATTCAAATACGAAGGTGACCGGCGATCTCAAGGTCGGTGAAAAAGTGACCATCACTTATACGATGTCGGCGACAGACATCGAAGTGAAACCAAGTAAGGCTAAAGGCAAAAAGAAAGCGCCCACGAGTCCGGCTGGCGCGCCGACGCCCTAACTCGCAATGATTCAAAATCGCCGGATGCATGGATTGTATCCGGCGATTTCTTTGTAACCACCGCCCTGTGAGCGGTCAGAAACGCCGCGCAGCGGCGCGGCTACAACTATCTTCGACGACCACTTCCGCCCAGAATTCCGCCCAGAATTCCACGAGCGATTTGGCGGCCGATTGAACTGCTTGCCGCGCGCATGGCACTTTTCATCATCGACGTTGCAAGCGAATCATAGCGTCCGCCGCGCGGCCCGATTCTTGGTTGAAATGCAGCTGTGGCGGTGCCAAGAGCTTCCGCCAATATCGACGGCTTCTCCGCTTCAGCCGTTGGCGGGCTTCCAGCAACGGGCGGTGCGTCAGCGGTTTGTGTTTTGTCACCGGCTTTCTTCTGCAGCATTTCGTAAGCTGATTGGCGGTCGATCGCCTTTTCGTAATGGCCGGCAAGCACGGAGGACTTGATGATCTGGTTGCGCTGGTCGGCAGTAATCGCTCCAACCTGGCTACGCGGGGGGACAATTTTTGCGCGCTCCACGATTTGCGGACTACCCTTCTCGTCCAGCATTGAGACCAACGCCTCGCCGACTTCAAGCTGGGTCAACACCGCTTCAACTTTTAACTTGGGATTTTGCCGGAATGTCTCCGCCGCTGCTTTTACAGCTTTCTGATCGCGTGGCGTAAAGGCACGCAGCGCGTGTTGCACCCGATTCCCGAGCTGACCAAGCACGACATCAGGGATGTCGAGTGGATTTTGACTCACGAAATACACGCCCACGCCCTTGGAGCGGATCAACCGCACCATTTGCTCGATCTTTTGTTCGACCGCCGCTGGGATATCGGCGAAAAGCAGGTGCGCTTCATCAAAAAAGAACACAAGCTTCGGTTTCTCCGGATCACCTATCTCCGGCAGGTTTTCAAACAACTCGGAGAGCATCCAAAGCAGAAAGGTGGCGTAAACCTTCGGGGACTTCTGCATCAACTTGTCTGCAGCGAGGATGTTGATCACACCCTTGGCACCTTGCGTTTGAATCAGATCATCGAGATTGAGGGCGGGCTCGCCAAAAAATTTGTCTGCACCCTGCGATTCCAGCGCGAGAAGGTTGCGCTGGATTGCCCCGGCGCTGGCGGAGGAAATGTTTCCGTATTGGGTCTTAAATTGATCGGCATTGTCCGCGACGTATTGCAACATTGCCCGCAGATCCTTTAGATCGAGCAGAAGCAATCCATTGTCGTCAGCGATCTTGAAAACCATGTTGAGCACGCCTTCCTGTGTGTCGTTTAATTCGAGCAATCGTCCGAGAAGCAGCGGACCCATTTCCGAGACGGTGGCGCGGACGGGATGACCTTGTTCGCCGAACACATCCCAAAAGACAACAGGAGAGGCTTCGCCCTTGAAGTCATCGATTTTAAGTTCTTTGGCACGTTCAACAACTTTTGGATTGTTTCCGCCAGGCTGACTGAGCCCCGCGAGGTCACCTTTCACATCGGCCATAAAAACTGGCACGCCGCGGGTGCTGAAATTTTCTGCCAGAGTTTGGAGCGTCACAGTTTTGCCGGTGCCGGTAGCGCCGGCAATCAAGCCGTGGCGGTTCGCCATTTTCGGCAGCAGAAAGATCTGTTCCTTCGATTGTGCAACAAGAATCGGCTCAGTCATGCTTGCAATTAGATTTTGCCAACGGCGCGGTGATTGTCCAGCACTGCTGCGGCGCCGCCTGTAAAAACAGACTGTCTGGCAACACGCCTACAGTTCGCGCTTGCGCCAGGCGCCAAGCACCAAACCACTTATCGCAAAAGCGATAAGTGGGCGACCCATATCGATGAAGACCAGCGGCCACGGGTTCGTCTCGAATGCTGCGAACGCGGAGATAGCTGCATATTGGACAAAGAGGAACCCAAACCAGCAGATTAAGGCGACTGTTAATCCAGCCAGAGCACTGGGAGCATGCAGTTTATAGATTAACCACGCCAACGAGTAATTCGTAAAAATTGCAGCAACAACCGCAATCACATAAGGCATGACCCCAAATGAACTTTCGATGTCGGTCATTGTGCGTGCGTGATAATTCAACCAAGCCTCCCCAAACAGCGCGTACCATCCCAATCCGATGAAGAAATGGATCACGACAAGTATCCAAACAGCCAGGTGATGTATTTTTCGGTTCATGACACTTTCAAAGTATCCGGACGTCGGGAGTACGATGGCAAGGCAATTTGAGAAATGTCGATGCAATGAAAGTCATGCACGTGGCGGAACATTTCGAATCTCCGTTGAGTAGATGTACGGCTTGGAAAGCGGAAACGCGTTTTTGATCAATTCAATTTCTGGTGTCACCTCGTCGGTGATGACAACCTCAACTACGTCGAACCGAAAGAGAATCTCCGGATTATCCAACATCCGTAGCCAGGCCAGGGCACCACGGGAAATTCGCTTTCGTTTTTCGCGATCAACCGCTTCGAATGGTCGGCCGAAATCGGCGCGCGCGCGGGTTTTTACTTCCACAAAGACCAGCGTGTCGTGGTCGCGGCAGACAACATCGATCTCGCCGCCAGTCCGTCCGCGAAAATTACGGAATAAGATTTTGTAACCGTTACGTTTGAGGTAGCGGCACGCCAACATCTCGCCGCGCGCGCCGCGTCTGAGATGACCGGATTTGGACGATGTCTTCCAACGCGAGAAGCGGCTGCGCCACCGGCTCGAAAGATCGGCGATGGATCGGACAAGGGCCGAATTCATGCAGTTTCAACAGGTGCAGCTCTGTTCCGTAACCTTTGTGCTGACCAAAGCAATACTGTGGGAACTGCGAACAAAAGTCACGCATCATTCGGTCGCGCGTCACCTTGGCGATCACGCTGGCCGCGGCAATGTTCAGACTGATGCAGTCGCCATCGACGATAGCCGTTTGGGGAATTGGGAAAGGAATCACCGGGAGTCCGTCAATCAGCACATGCTCGGGCTGACCGGGCAACGCTGCGATCGCCAGACGCATTGCTCGATGGCTTGCACGCAGAATGTTTATTCGATCGATCTCGATCGAATCGATCACACCGACGGTCCATGTAATCTCGGGATTTGAGACTAACTCCAGGTAAATCTGCTCTCGCAGGTCGGCAGTAAGCTGCTTGGAATCGTTCAGGCGACGGTGACGGAATTTTTCAGGTAGAACGACCGCAGCGGCCACG
Organism: Candidatus Udaeobacter sp.; assembly: GCA_035652195.1. GTDB lineage: Bacteria > Verrucomicrobiota > Verrucomicrobiia > Chthoniobacterales > UBA10450 > Udaeobacter. The sequence goes on from DASREH010000059.1 coordinate 5,974, forward strand.
ACTGGACCTGCCAACGCTCCCCGGCCGGCTTCGTCAATTCCAGCGACGCGCACCACGCCAGCGGCGCGCAGTTTTTTTTCGTAGCGAAATCCGCACCGCCGGTACATCAATGCAAATCATTCCAGATTTGCATTGAGTGACAAGCGACATGTGACTGGTGACGAGAAAAAATTTCAGGACGTTTCTGCGAAACGTCACCGGATCACGTCTGACACAGACGCGCTACACCTCGATCATTCTCTTACAGCTGTCGCTTCCTTGCCCTTGCGACTGCGAAGATAATTCAGTCTGGCTCGACGAGCACGGCCATGTTGCTCTACCTCAACCTTTGCAATGCGCGGCGAGTGGAGAGGAAATACACGTTCAACGCCTTCTCCATACGATATGCGGCGCACAGTGAATGTTTCGTTGAGCCCCCTCCCCTTGCGGCCAATGACGATTCCGGCAAATATCTGAACCCGCTCCTTGTCCCCTTCCACCACGCGGGTATGAACGCGTACACTGTCTCCTACAGAAAACGGTGTGGCCTCGCTTCTGTGCTGCTCTTTTTCGATCGCATCGATGATCTGATTCATGACAAATACTCCTTACTCGCCCGCTCGGACGGGGCGAACAGTTTCCAGCAGAAAAGGTGAAATTGCAACCCGCCCATGGCAATCTTAACGCATTTCACCCATAGGACGCAGCTTCAGGCACCGACGAATAGTTGAATCGCTAAGACGTTAAATTGCGGTATGTTCGGGATTCAGTCGCGCCCGTAGTTCAACTGGATAGAGCGACGGCCTCCGGAGCCGTAGGTTGCGCGTTCGAGCCGCGCCGGGCGCAATAGGATTTGACAGGACATGCCTTTTTCAGGCTTTCGCTGCGATTGACACAGCGTCGTTGCTCGCGAGTCTTCGCTCCGCCCGGTAGGGAAATACTTCCGGGATTTCTCCTGCTGCGATTTGCCGTTGAATACCGCGCCAGAAGTCGGGGCTGAAAATCTCGCGGTGATGTTGAAGGAGTGCGGTTCGCGCAGGCTGTGGAAAAGACAGGAATTGCAGGAATTCCTCGGGGAAAATGTCATGTTCGCGCACTGAAAACCATGGTTCGGCCGCTATTTCATCCTCCGGTGTCCGCGGTTCCGGTAATTTCCGAAACTGGCAATCCGTAAGGAAGCAAAGCTCGTCATAGTCGTAAAACACCACCCGACCGTGCCTTGTCACACCGAAGTTTTTGGTTAGCAAATCCCCGGGGAAAATGTTGGAGGCGGCAAGGTCTTTGATCGATTGCCCGTAGTCACGCCCGGCCGCAGCCAATGTCTCCGTATCGTTCTCCCGCAAAAAAAGGTTAAGCGGCCGAAGACGACGCTCGACATACGCATGCGCGATGATGACATTGGCGCCCTCCACTTTCACCACGGACGGAGCATCTCGCAGAAGCTCGTCCAACAGCTCGGGATCGAATCGGTCCGCAGGGATACTCAAGTGCTCAAATTCATGCGCTTCAACCAGGCGCCCCGCACGGTCGTGTTCGAAAACCAACCGGTACCGGCGCTTCACATCTTCACGGCTGCTATCCTTCGGCAAATCGAATTGGTCCTTAATCAGTTTAAAGACTACGTCGTAGCTCGGCAGGGTGAAAACGCTCATGACCATGCCACGAGCGCCCTCCGCGACCACAAATCGATCCGTCGATCTGCGCAGATGCGCGATGAAATCGCGGTAAAACTCCGTCTTGCCGTGCCGATGGAAACCGATGGCATTGTAAAGATCAATAAGGCGCTTGCGGGGCATCAATTGCTGGAGATAACGCACAAGCCGATACGGACATCTCACCGCGACGCGGAAATAGGAGCGAGTAAAAGAAAACAAAAGCGCAAGGTCGACATCACCGTGCAGCAAGGCGTCGAGAATGATTCCGCGTTCGGGCTCATGCCGAAGGCAGAGCGCGATTGGTACGGGAGACTCTCCTTCGGGCAAGATGCGTCCCACCAGATATGCGCCGCGCCCGCGATAAAACACGCTTGATAGAACCTCCAGCTCGGGTTCGCCGTTTTTCAATCCTGTCGCCGCTTCGATTCGTTCCGCGGCCAGTGTCGAAGCGTTATCCAGGTCGCACCAGGAGTCCTCCTCAAACGCATCCGTCAGAGCGGAACAGAGCAATTTCGACAGACTACGCCCTCCATAAGTGTTCGTGAGATCGATCCTCGCGCTTGCCGGGGGCGCATCAAAGTCGGTGTCGACAAATTCGATCGCCTGGTCCACGCCCGCAGTGCCAAAAACCCGGCGCGTTAACGAATTGAAAAATGTTTCGGCGATTTCCCATGCTGGCGAGCTGGCGATAAGGGATGAATAAACGGCCTTGGTACCGGTCCAAATGCTATGCTCCGGTAAGCGAACGCCCATCAATTTACGGATGCGATTTGTCAGGCTGTCCAGAACGTCATTGTAAGAACGCAGACGTTCAGCTGCGTCAGCAAAACTGCCCGCCCAGTCGCATTCCAAAAAGCGCTCGCGTGCGCGCTGCGTGACGGCGTTAAATCGCGCCTGGTAATCGAAAAAAGCGTGTTGCGCGATTTCGGCACAACGCGCCGCAAGACGACTATCGGTTAGAGTGGAAGAATCTTGCGCGGTCGGTTCGCTCGCAACTGTTGATCTTGCATTCAACGGAATTGCTCCGCTTCAGTCGAGCCGGCCAACGCTGTAGTCGAGCTATTGCCGTCGGCGATAATCTGCGCGACGAGGTCGAAATAACCGGTGCCGACCTCGCGTTGGTGTTTGGTTGCCGAGTAACCATCGCGTTCCGCGGCAAATTCTGATTCCTGCAACATGGCGTACGCCGCCATGCCATGTTCGCGATAGTCACGTGCCAGATTGAACATGCTGGCATTCAGCGCGTGAAATCCAGCCAGCGTGACGAATTGAAATTTATAACCCATGGCGCCCAACTCGCGTTGAAACTTTCCGATGCTGGCGCCATCCAGTTTCTTCTTCCAGTTGAAGGAAGGCGAACAATTGTAAGCCAGTAACTTATCAGGAAATTTCGTGTGCACCTCTTCGGCGAATTGCCTCGCCTCCGCCAGGCAAGGCTCGCTCGTTTCACACCAAATCACGTCGGCAAATGGCGCGTAGCTTTTTGCGCGTGATATTGCCTGGTCAAGCCCGGCGCGAACGCGAAAAAAACCTTCCGACGTTCGTTCACCAGTGAGAAATTCCCGGTCGGTGTCATCCACGTCATTTGTCAGAAGAGCAGCGCCGTTCGCGTCGGTTCTGGCGATCAGGACCATTGGCACGTTGCAAACGTCGGCGGCAAGCCTCGCGGCCACAAGATGCTTGATGGCCGTGGAAGTTGGCACCAAGACCTTGCCACCCATGTGTCCGCACTTTTTTTCACTCGCAAGTTGATCTTCGAAATGAACGCCGGCCGCTCCGGCTTCGATCATTGCCTTGGTCAATTCGAACACATTGAGCGGTCCACCAAATCCAGCCTCCCCATCCGCCACGATGGGTGCGAACCAGTCGATATCTGTCCTGCCTTCGGCGTGATAGATTTGATCGGCACGCTGAAACGCCTGGTTTATTCGCCTAACAAGTGAAGGGACACTATTCGCTGGATATAAGCTCTGATCCGGGTACATCTGGCCGGCCAGATTTGCGTCTGCCGCCACTTGCCAGCCGCTCACGTAAATGGCTTTCAACCCCGCCTTGACCTGCTGCATCGCCTGATTTCCGGTCAACGCGCCGAGAGCCGCGACGTAATCTTCGTCGTTCAACAGTCGCCAAAGCTTTTCCGCCCCGCGCCGTGCCAGCGAGTGCTCAATGGGCACGCTGCCTCTCACGCGCTCCACGTCCGCTGAAGAGTACGGTCTTGTTATGCCTCGCCAGCGCGCGTCGGCTTCAGTCGAATTTTTCATATCCTGACAACGTTAAAAATTCCGCGAACTCATCGTCGGTGGTCATTTTATCAAACATGCTGGCCGCCATCTTGAACTTCGATTTGGCAAAGCGATCGGGACCCATCACTTGCTTAATTTTTGTGAGTTCCTCGTTCAGCACTTCTCGAAATAGCTCCTTTGTTACTTTGCGGCCGTCGCTCAATTTTCCATCCGGATGTCGAATCCACTGCCAGACCTGTGCGCGAGAGATCTCTGCCGTGGCGGCGTCTTCCATCAAATTGAAAATCGGCACTGCGCCGTTGCCGCGCAGCCACGCCTCGAGGTATTGGACGCCGACGCTCACATTGGTGCGCAATCCTTGTTCGGTGATCGGACCGCGCGGACCAAAATCGAGGAGATCGCTCGCGCCAACTTCGACGTCGTCGCGTTGACGGGAGATTTGATTAGGGTTGGGCATCAGGCGATCGAATGCT
>DASREH010000060.1:0-11737 GCA_035652195.1 Candidatus Udaeobacter sp.
CTGAAGCGAATGCATAGGAATCCCCCCCATTATAACGAATATAATTGCGACCATTCACCGGCGTAACGATCCGGCCGAAACCTTCCTTTTTCACCGAGCGTAGAAAATCGCGTGGATATTTTCTTCCCTGAAGACCAGGCCTGGTGATCGGCGTTGCATCAAAGCCACGGTCGAACGTGAACCCTGATTCTTTCGGGGTGTAATAGAGGGTGCAAACGACAAAGTATTCACCGTTATGTCCCTGCGGGCGCCTGGCCAATCTTTCATTTTCCTGTGCAAGCCGCTGGCGGACTTCAGGCCACGGAATGTCCGCGTGAGCGATGGTGCTCGAAATCAGGATTGCGAAGCTAACCCGTAAAACTTGTAGCCACGTGCCTGTGGCACGTCGTGGTGCTATCCTTCGCAGGGCGGTGGCTACAGCGTAAATCCGCGAGGCGGCTAATCGGCAAAAAGCGACTCGACAGGGCCGCCGATCAACACTTCGATTGGAAGTCGTTTCCATTCGTATTCGTAGGGCGGTTGCTTCCACGCGAACTGCTCAGGATATAATCTTCGGAGCACGCGAACGATTTCAACGCCTGTTTGAAACGGTGGAAACGCATTACGATCGGTTACGTGCAACTGGGCGCCACTACAAAGTTCGCCTGCGAACTTGTGAAAGGTTGGCTGGAAATAGTTTTCTCGGAAATAAACGCCGGGCAATTCGGAGCTGTTTAATTCACGACAGATCCTTTCCGCTTCGATAAACGGCGCGCCAAACGTTTCGAATGGACGCGTTGTGCCCCGACCTTCCGAAATATTGGTGCCCTCCAGAAGACACATTCCCGGGTAGACGGTCGCCGTATCAAGCGTGGGCATGTTAGGCGAGGGCATGACCCATGGGAGGCCGGTTTGATCAAACCACATCTGGCGCTCCCAGCTTTTCATGGGCAGAACGGCGACTCGACACCCTGTGAACGCTTCGTCTCGAAATTGCCGCGCAAGTTCGCCAATTGTTTTTCCATGACGCACTGGAATCGGATGAAGCCCAACGAACGATTTATAATTTGGATCCAGCAACGGCCCCTCGGTAATGAGCCCATTGATGGGGTTCGGTCGGTCGAGAACGACAACATCTACGTCCGCCTTCTCGCACGCACGCATGCAGAGATACATCGTCCAGATAAACGTGTAGTAACGCGCTCCAATGTCCTGCAAGTCTATGAACAAGACGTCGATCTCTTTCAACATCGCTGGAGTCGGTTCCCGATGTTCGCCGTACAAACTATAAACGGGAATGCCCAGGCGAGGGTGCTCATAACTTTGCCATTCCACCATATTGTCCTGCGTCTGCCCGAGGAATCCGTGTTGCGGACCAAAAAAAGCCGCGAGTCGAAAAAGATTTCTATTATGTCGCTCCAGAATTCGCGACGCGTGCTCGAGTTTTGCAGAAATGGACGCCGGATGAAGCAGCGCGCCGACGCGTGCGCCTCGAAATTTATCCGGCCAGAGATCGCTCAAATAATCGAGTGGAAGTGCGACGGCCATGGGATGAGATAACTCGCCGGTTCGTAACGGCGCTGTTCTCAGACGCCGAAGCTAAAGTAGGTGTTGAAGCACCTCTACAACTTTCTGCGCATAGCCAGCGCACCCAAAATAGCTATCGCAGTGAGAACAGCGCACGCCTTGGCAAATAATTCACCATGTCGCGTATAAAAAGTCAGCTGGTTCTCCGTAGGGATCTTTACTTCGCCGGTCAGAACGCCTTCGGTAAATGTGCTGCCGGTGTCGTCCTGTAATTTTTGAATGACACGTCCGAACTGGTTCACGAAGCACGTTACCCCGGTGTTCGCTGCGCGAACCATCGGGCGGCGCGTTTCCACGCAGCGAAAAATCGCGTTTGCCAAATGTTGATGCGACCCGGCAGACCGTAAAAACCATCCATCGTTCGTTATATCGGCCAGCAAATTCGCGCCAGGATTGTTCTCACTCGGAAGCACGAACCGACGAGTCAACTCACCGATTGTATCTTCGAAACAGATCAGAGGTGCGACTTTCACTTCGCTGTTTGTCAGCTCGAACACTGTATGGTTCTTGCCTGCTTTGAAGTCGCCGGGGACCTGGTCGCCCACAATTCGTGCCAGGAGTGGGAACGAATATCGTCCGGGCACATATTCACCGAACGGCACCAGATGCACCTTTCGATAAACCTGAACCTGCTCGCCGCCGTCCGAAACGAGGACAGCAGCGTTATACAGGTCACCGTCCTGTTGGTCGATGGTGCCTAAAAGAATGTCGGTCTCAGCCGTCGCCGCCAGGTTCATCACGAATTGATAGCTTTCGCGATCTGCGAGAACGGGTCCCGGCATGGCGCTTTCCGGCCAGATCAATAAATCAGGCGGAGGAGTGGAACGCAGTGCAATTTCGCTCAGGCGCCGAAACTGATCGAAAATCTTGCGTGTAAATTGTGGATCGAACTTTTGATTCTGGGGCACATTCGATTGCACGGCAGCAACCCGGAGCGGCTTTGTAGGTGAAGAGAGTTGGGTGGCTCGCAAGCCGAATGTGAGAAGGCCAACGATTGTTGCCAGCGTTAAAGTCAGATCAAAGTGCGGCCGCACACTGTGTGTGCTCACTTCCAGATACAAACGATATACAGTTGTGGCTGCAATGACGTTCGCGAACGCGACTAGGAACGACAGACCTGCGACGCCGGTGAACTCCGCGATCTGGATCAGCGGCCAGGTATCATGCAAAGCGACGCCGAGGCCGTTCCAACCGAACCCACTGAATACCCAGCCGCGAAACCATTCCTGGGTCACCCACGCGGCGGCCGCGAGAAGGGCGAGGAACAAATTGTTTGTTGATTTTATCCAAGGCGATCGCGACGGAGGCGCGCTGCTGCGTGCCTGGGTCAGCATCTGATCCCATTTGGTAGATTGTCGTTCGGCTTTTTTTTCCCGGGGCTGGAGCAAACCGCAGAACCAGGCCCAGGCAGCGAAATAAATCGCCATGTAGAACTGAAGAACAAACCATCCCAGTACGGTGACCGTTGTGAGCCAGGAAAAAGCGGTCCAAAAAAATGTCAGTCCAGCCACATAACCAAGCAGGAGATTTCGAAGCCAGCGATGACGGCCTTCACCGCCTGAAAACCAAACCGCGGCCAGTAGCGGCGTAAGAGCAATCCAGCAGAGCCAGGTGAAATCGAACGGTGCAAAGCAGGCTGCGCAAAGAAGCCCGCTGCAGATTGCGGCCAACCATGGCCAAAACCGCAACAATCGTGGTAGCGGTTTAACCTCCATTAACTGGTCACACGGGACTGGGCGTCTTCCTGCAGCCACTCCCAGAGGCGCTCGAGTTTTGATTTTACGTCCGTTTTGATTCGATTGAGCTCCGCGGACTCGAATTTTCCGTTCTCCGGGCGACGCTGCGCAAAGAGGTAGTATTTGATCTTCGGTTCGGTCCCTGACGGGCGGACGGCAATGCGGGTCCCATCTTCTAACTCGAAGATTAACATTTTTTCTCTTGGAATCCGGTCCCCTTCTACATCCTTTATTTCGTCGGTCTCAAAATTTTTGATTCCGACAACCCTGGATCCGAGCACTTCCTCAAATGGGTTCCTGGCGTAAGACTCGATCAGGCGCGCAATTTTCCCTGCGCCTTCCGCACCCTCGAAAACGAGCGAGCCGTTTTTCTCGGCGAAATAACCAAACTCGGAATAGATCTCATCGAGCAAGTCCTCGACGGTTTTGCCCTGAGCCTTTGCGTAGGCAGCCATCTCGCAAAACATGATCGCTGCGCCGTTGCCGTCCTTATCGCGCACGAAATCGGCGCCGCTATAGCCATAGCTTTCTTCTCCGCCGAAAATGTAAAACGAGGAATGTTCAAGACGAAGCTTTCGTGATTCAGGCTCGGAGAGTTCCTGGTACGAACGTGCCGGTGAAGCCTCTTTGGAAGCCGATAATGCCTGCTCGTACTTATTAAGCTTGGCGCCGATATACTTAAAGCCGGTTAACGTTTCCACGCAGCGCAGCCCGTAATGCGTTGCGATTGCTTTTTGCAGATCGGTAGTGACAAACGTTTTGATAATCACTCCGCGGTACGCATTCTGGTTGTTCAGCACCCCCTGCTTGAAGAGCGTACGAATTCGATACCAGGCAATCAATGAGCCGATTTGATTTCCGGTAAGCAGCTTCATTTTCCCGTCATTGCCGCGGATCGCTGTGCCGACGCGATCGCAATCTGGATCCGTGGCCACCACCACATCGGCATTTTCCCGCTCAGCCAGCTCGATTGCCATTGTTAACGCCTCAGCGTTTTCCGGGTTTGGCGACTTTACTGTCGGGAATCTTCCATCGAAATGATCTTGTTCGGGGACGACTTTGAAGTTGAAACCGAGCCGTTGAAGCATCGGCTTGATGATTACGCTGCCGGTGCCATGCAGAGGCGTGTAAATAATTTTCAGGGATTTTGCCTGTTGAATCACTGCCGGATCCAGAACCAGCGTCTCAAGCCGGTCCATGTATGCGTCGTCGATCTCGTTGCCAATCGTCGTTATCTTGCCCTGTCGATCTTTTGCTAAGGCGGCGTACGGTTCGGAGCGGATGCTGTTCACTCTTTCAATGATCTGACTGGCGTGTGGCTCGATCACCTGGGCGCCATCACTGAAGTAGGCTTTAAATCCATTGTCGTGCGGCGGATTGTGGCTCGCCGTGATCACCACCCCGGCGCTGGCCTTGAGAGTCCGTACTGCAAACGAAAGTTCCGGCACGGATCGAGGCCCTTCAAATACGAACGCGTCGCAACCGTTTTCAGACGCGACTTTCGCCAGAAGCGCGGCAAACTCCTTCGAGAAAAATCGCGGGTCATGCGCGATCACGATTTTTGGTTTCGCCAAGATTTTCTGTCGCTCGTTCCAATCGCGCAGATACTCCACCAGACCACGCGTGGCGCGACTGACGTTGAAATAATTCATCGCGTTCGTGCCGACGCACGGAAACTCGGGCCGGTTGCCCTCCTGTGCGTTACCGCGTTCCGCGGCAGTTACAATTTTTCCAATGGTGCGTCCCCGCAGACCGCCGGTTCCAAACGCGAGCGTTTGATAGAACCGATCGTTTAGTTCCGACCATTCACCGGCATCAACCAGTTCGCTTACGGCGCGTAGATAAAGATCAGACGACGCGCCGTCCAATAACGCACGGATGTTGGCGGCCGCCGATTCCATCAATTGCCCGGCAGCAACTGCACCTGAGAGTTTCGAATCGAGCTGCTTGGAATGATCAGGCATCGCAGCGCACTCTTCCGTCATCTGCAGTGATAGAGCAAGCGTTTCGCGGCGCCTGTTACCGGGTTCAAGAGCCTGGTGTTTCGATGACCGCTCGATATACCAGCGTTGCCGCAGCAATGTCTTCCACGGCCATGCCTAACGACTTGAAGATCGTTGTTTCGTTTGCGTCTGCGGGAATCTTTCCCGCGAGCGCTTCGCCGAGTTCACCACAAATCTTCGCGCCCGAAAGAATGACGTCCCCGGATTCCTTCATGGCGCCTTCTCGCGAATCCACGAAAATTCTGTTCTCCCGCATGGCATCATCGTCGAGTTCGCGCCAGTCGGGGCGACATGCGCCGACCGCGTTCACGTGGCAGCCAGTCTTTAGCCACGATCCATTCAGAACAGGTGTGGTGGAACTTGTCGCCGTGACTACAACGTCCGCTGCTCGCACCGCATCTTCAGCAGAGACCGCCGCTGCGCCAATTTCTTTAGCGAACTGCGTGGCGTGTTCCTTCGTCGGACTCCAAACGTGAATCTCTTCAAATTGCCGGACAAGTCGCAGCGCCTCCACGTGGCTGCGCGCCTGAACTCCGCTGCCGAGAATCGCCAGAACCTTCGAATCAGGTCGCGCCATAAGTTTCGTGGCGACCGCTGAGACCGCCGCGGTGCGCATTTCTGTAATCAACCTTCCATCCATCACTGCGAGTGGCGTGCCCGTCTGTGGGTCGACAAGAAAAATCGTGGCCATGTGGGTGGGAATTGCCCGTTCGGCGTTCGATGGATAGAAGGTCACGGCCTTCAGGCCAAGTGCCTCTGAAGTCGCGGCCGGCATCAGACCAAGGAATCCATTCGCCCCAGCGACTTCCACTTTCATGACTGAACGAACCGGCTGCGTCACTTTGCCTGCAGAGAAATCGATCAACGCTTTCTCCATGACCGGGATCAAATCCGACATCCGGAGATGCTGGCGAACCTGCTGTTCGTTCAAATAGATTGGTTCGCCGCTATTCATTTGGCGGTCACGCAGCCCCGGCCGTAGCGGAATGAGGTTTTGCTGCCACAGCATACAGAACGTTTGTTTCAACGGCGGCAATATTTCCCTCGCGAATGAAAGCCAGATTGGCTTCTTTCACTTTTTCACGCTCTGCCGGAGTCAACTGTTCGATCGTTCCCCGGTAGCCTGACCCCAAAACAATCGCCCACCAATCCTCAGCCGAACCAACCGGGTGAAGGCGATTTTCAGCGACTATTTGCGCGGATTCGACGCCTCCTTCTTTCAGGATCATCATCAGATCTGTTGGATTGTCGATTCGGTCCCAGGGATTGAATCCCTTGTACAGATCGGAGCGCACGTTCTGAATTGACGTCCAAAATGCGCTGTTGCCAGGCTCGAACAGATTTGGTCCCCAGGTGCTCACGGCCAACTTTCCTCCCGGCCGTACGCAGCGCCAAAGTTCACGCACGGCTGCGGCCATATCGGGAACAAAGAAAATTCCGAAAACACACACTGCAACATCGAAACTTTCATCTGCAAATCTCAGCGACAGCAAATCACCCAGTTCGAACTCGCTGTTGGAAAGGCCTCGTTGCGTTGCTTTGGCCCTGGCCAATTCCAGTAGACCCTCGGAGAGATCGATCCCTGTTACCTTTCCTTTCGGTCCGACCACTTCAGCGGCCGAGAGCGCGGAAGCTCCCGCCCCGCAACAGACGTCAAGCACATGTGATCCAGGTTCTAACGAGAGGCGCTCAACTGTTTTGTGTCCGAAATAATTCCAAAAACCAAGTGGCGACGCGTCGTAAAAATCTGCTGCTGCATTGTAGGTGAGCGCAGCGCGACGTTGAGCATCGTTTCCCATGTTGGTTGTCGATTTGATTCGATAGGTTGCTTTAATTCTGTTTATCTCTTTCAACGATCTTTTCCAGTCTACTTCGATGTTCCGAAGTTATGACAGATGGTCGATTCGAATGGCGATCAGATGAACGAATCCAGGAAATTGCAAACACGTTGCGTGATCGTGGGCGGCGGACCTGCGGGCATGATGGCTGGTTATTTGCTGGCTCGCGCGGGTGTGCCTGTGGTCGTTTTGGAAAAGCACGCAGATTTCAACCGTGACTTTCGAGGAGACACCATTCATCCGTCCACGTTGGAGCTCATGTACGAGCTTGGGTTGCTTGATGACTTCCTGAAATTACCCCATCAGGAACTGCGCGAACTGCGTGCAGTGGTTAATGGTCATGTGGTGCCGGCAGCTGATTTCACGAAGCTTCCCACGCACTGCAAGTTCATCGCCTTTATGCCGCAATGGGACTTTCTCGATTTTCTTGCAAGTCAGGCCAAACGGTTTCCCACGTTCCAATTGTTCATGGAAACGGAAGCAGTGGATCTGTTGATCAAGGATTCACGCGTGATCGGAGTTCTGGCGAGAACGCCGGATGGAGAGCTGAAGATCTACGCAGACCTGGTCATCGGCGCGGATGGACGCCACTCCATCACTCAAACGCGGGCCCACCTTAAACAATTGCAGTTTGGCGTGCCGATTGACGTTTTGTGGATGCGAATTCCAAAGAGACATGGAGATCCGAAACAAACGCTGGGCTTTTTCCAAAGTGGCAGGCTGCTGGTGTTGCTCGATCGCGACGATTACTGGCAGTGCGGCTTTGTTATTCCAAAGGGAGACTTCGAAAAGATCAAGGCGCGCGGGCTGGCGCAATTTCAAAATGAAATCGCCAGCTTCGCGGATTTTTTGCGAGATCGTGTTGGGGAAGTGGACGACTGGTCAAAGGTGAAACTTCTCACGGTACAAGTGAACCGTTTGCGCGACTGGTGCTGCGAGGGTTTGCTTTGCATTGGAGATTCGGCGCACGCCATGTCACCGGCGGGCGGTGTCGGAATCAATCTTGCCATTCAGGACGCCGTGGCGACTGCGAACCTGCTCGCAGAAAAGCTGCAGCGCGGGCCCGTCCAGGTAGACGATTTGCGAACAGTCCAGGCGCGCCGCGAGTGGCCGACCCGTCTCATTCAGGCAATGCAAATTTTTATTCATCGTCACGTTGTTACCGGGGAGTCGCTGGGAGAAAGCAAAAGCTCGCTTCCATTTGTGCTTCGCTTACTCAAATGGTTTCCGATTCTGCGACAATTACCCGCGCGCTTTATCGGGATGGGGCCGAGGCCCGAGCATATTCATAGCCCGATCTCACATCAGAGCTGAAGGACAGGCGACGAGTCGTTTTTAATTGTGTCATCGGCAGAGACTCCATTTCCTTCCACTGATCCGACAGTCTCGAGAGCGCTCAGCGCATTCGAGCTCGTTCTGGGCGCTTTCATTGTTATCGGTCACAATGTGTTTCGGAGTGTGCCCAACGAAGTCATTGTGCTGGCTGTGCTCGGCTTGATGTCGATTTGGCTGCGAGACGGAACGTTGTCAGCGATGGGTTTCAAGCGCCCGCTGTCGTGGCGACGCATTTTTGTGATCTCAGTGGCGGCCGCCGCCGTTCGCATTTTACTTGGCCAGTTCGTGATCGAACCGGTTGCTGGACGGTTCTGGCCGCCGCCTGCTTCTCCAGCATTGGCAAACGAAATCACCGGGAACATTAAGATTGCCGCGATCGCCTTGTTACTCGTCTGGACGTTTGCCGCGTTCGGTGAGGAGATCGTCTATCGAGGCTATCTTCTCACACGTGCTGCGGACATCGGGAAGAGATCGACCACGGCTTATTGGATTGGAATCGTGGTGGTTTCGATCCTCTTTGGGTATGGACATTATTACAAAGGTGCGTCGGGAATCGTTGATTCCGGAGTTGCCGGTTTAATCCTGGGAGTGGCTTACATGGTCGCCGGAAAGAATCTTTGGGCGTCTGTTTTGACGCACGGATTTATTGACACGTTCGGAGTCATCGACGCTTTTTTCGGATGGTCAAAGTAGATATCGATCTTCCGGCAATCCTTTCAGCGTACGGACGGATTCAACCGCATATTCATCGCACGCCTGTGCTGACGAGCTCACGATTGGATGAAGCCAGCCGAGCTTCCCTCTTTTTCAAATGCGAAAACCTCCAAAAGATCGGGGCATTCAAGGCACGCGGCGCTACAAATGCCGTTTTCTCGCTGGATGACGCATCCGCGCGTCACGGCGTCGCCACGCATTCATCGGGCAACCACGGCGCTGCGGTGGCGCGAGCAGCAAAGCTGCGTGGTATTCCGGCTTACATCGTGATGCCTTCAAACTCGGCGAAAGTGAAGCTTCAAGCAGTTCAGGGCTACGGGGCGCAAGTAATTCTTTGCGAACCAACGGAAGAAGCGCGCGACATCAAATGCGCAGAGGTGATTAAGGAAACCGGCGCGACGCTGATTCACTCATTCGAAAACGAACACGTGATAGCAGGGCAGGGGACGGCAGCGATGGAATTGCTGGAAGATGTTCCCAATCTCGATGTCATTACATGTCCGGTCGGCGGTGGTGGATTGTTATCGGGCACCGCGATCGCAGCAAAATCGATGCGGCCGCAGGTAAAAGTAATCGCAGCGGAGCCCGAGAACGCAGATGACGCGACACAATCGTTTCGGGCCGGACGACGGCTGGTGACTGAGAAGAAGTTCACCATCGCTGATGGGCTTCGTACCAACATCGGCGAACCCAACTTCACGATCATCCGGCATTACGTTGATGACATCGTGAGTGTCAGTGAGGAAGCAATCGTTTCCGCAATGCGCACCATTTGGGAGACGATGAAGATCGTTGTTGAGCCGTCAGCAGCAGTTCCGTACGCAGCGATCCAGGAATCGAAGATTGATACACGCGGGAAGCGCATTGGCATTATTCTCACGGGTGGCAACGTCGATTTGGGTGCGTTGCCGTGGTAGACGAGAACCTTCGCCTCGTGCTTCATCATTCGCTCCAGCGCCAAACCGGGCTGGACATCCGGAATCGCAGCTAGTTACTTCGGCGTCGGCTTCGTGGCGGTGAACCGAGGCCTAACCGACGAACCAGGGCATGATGCATTTCGTTTTTTTCATCGCTACTATCCTGGCCGGAACGATCAATGCATTAGCAGGAGGCGGCGGCCTGATCACCTTCCCATTGCTAATGCTTGTCGTAACGCCGGTGACGGCGGATGCCACGAGCGCCATTGCGCTGTTCTTTGCCTATCCCGCAGCTGTCTGGCGCACCCGCAATCAGTTGGAGGATGTTTTCGGTCGCGCGTGGTTATGGCTGCTCCTGATTCCAAGCGTGCTCGGCGGTCTGGTCGGAGCGGTTTTGTTGAGCCGGACGGATAGTCGGAACTTCATTGAGCTGGTGCCATGGCTGGTGCTGATCGCCACCGTCATCATTGTGCTGCGGCCCATTCTGGTTCGACATGACGAAAGCGGTAGCGTGCATCCGGACATCGCCGCTGCATTTTGGCCTCTCGCGATTGCCGGGATTTTTTTTGTGGGATTGTACGGCGGCTATTTTGGCTCCGGGATCGGGATTCTTATGATCGGTGCGCTGAGTTTTATCTCGCGCGGAGATATTCGGCACGTCGTGGCACTCAAAAACTTACTCACTCTCTGCATGCGTGGAGCGGCAGTCCTGGTCCTCATTTAGGAAGGAAATGTAAACTGGAGCTACGGAGTACCGATGGCAATGGGCGGGCTGATCGGCGGATACGTCGGAGGGATGATATCCCATCGTGCGAACCGCACAGTGATTCGCGCCATTGTTCGGAATTGGCTTTGCGGCGTCCATCTACTACTTCTGGAAATGGTATGGCAAGTTGACGATGCACGGTGGCGATTAAGACGATATCGCGAGACCTACCCGCCTGAACTGCAATATTGATTACGCTTGAATATCGGTGGCGGCCCAGAATTTACGAAACGCGTTTGGCCAGCTCCGGTCGACAACGCTGTTTCTGGCAGCTGTGCCCATGCGTGCTCGTAATTCAGGGTCTGTAACAAGCGCGCGAACGGCGCGTGTAAAATCGTCCACATCGTGCGAGCGAGTGATCAAACCGTTCGTTCTATCGTCAACCAGCTCCTTCGGTCCCCCCGAATCAGAAACGACGACCGGCACACCGCAAGCCTGCGCTTCCAGAATAACGTTTCCAAATGTGTCGGTCGTGCTTGGGAATACAAAAACATCGGCGGAAGCGTAAGCTGTCGCCAGTTGCTTTCCCGTGAGGTACCCGGTCAAAACCGCCTCGGGAACTGCCTGCGCAAATTTCTCCGAGTACGGACCGTGTCCTACAACAAACAGCTGCACCGGCAGCCCATCCTTGCGCAACCGGCGGTAGGCTTCAGCTAAAACGTCGAGATCTTTTTCGCGGGATATACGGCCGACGTAAAGCAAACGAACCCGGCCGTTGGCAGAAGTAAATTTTTCCCAAAACGCCGGCTCTCTTCGCGTCGGCGTAAAGAGCTCGATGTCGAGTCCGCGCGGAAGAATTTTCAATCTGGCGGGATCGAATCCACGCTTGATCCAGCTTTCCCGATATTCTTCAGAGTTAACG
>DASREH010000061.1:0-23806 GCA_035652195.1 Candidatus Udaeobacter sp.
CTCCAGCAATTCGTACTCGCCAAAGTCCCCCAGTATTCCTGCCACTCCACTGCTGTGGATCGCACTTTTATCCCCATCCTCTAACAAACCAAGACCAGTCTCAAGAAGACACGCCGGGCATATTCCCTGCCCCGTGTCCCCTGAGATCTTTGCACCGCACTTTTCGCAAACCTTGCTCGCTGTCGCCGTTCTCATATCAGACAGCCCATTGCCCCGATAGGGTAATGCAACAAATCTTCGGCCAGGTTACGTGCGTAATATGACAATGAGATGCCGCAATTCGTCCTCAATATCGCCAGGAACCATCACGGTATGGGCGATTTCTTCGCGTAACAATTCGCGGTAACGCTGACGCAATCGATGACAGGCCTGCTTTACCGCGTTTTCGGTCATCCCAAATTCGCGAGCAGTGTCCGCCTGCGAAGGGCGATCCGGTTCGGCAGTAAGCGATTTCTGTAATTGATCAAACAGCGCCATTTTGCCAGCTGCTTGATATTCGTCTCCAAGCCGCCTGAGCACCTGTTCCAAAACTGTCAGCGCCCACCGACGCTCGTAAATTTGCTCTGAAGTCAAAGTATCTGCCGGCTCAAAACCGGCCCGCTCACGCTGACGAAATTCCTCCAGCGGAATCAACTGCTGCCCTTCGCCGCGTTTGACGGCCATTGCGCGGCTTCGTTCGTTTATCAGGAAATGCTTGAGTGACGTTAGTAAATAGGAGCGCAAACGTCCTTTCTCTTTCCGTACACTTTCCAGATCTCGCCGTTCCAGCAGAAGCGCAAAAAATCCCTGTGTAAGATCCTTCGCCTCCTCGGGCTGGACGCCGTTTCGCCGCACGAAACCATAGATTGGTCGCCAATAAATGCGGCAAAGCTTATCAAGTGCCGCTTGCGCCTCTGCCGTACGGCCTTGTGCCTCCAGCACCATACTCCAATGCGTTGTTGTAAACGCGACGCCCATGTGTTGCGCGCTTGTCTCGATACCAGGTCGCAACGTCGCCTGGTCATCTATCCGCATAGTGTCCGTATTCTGGTCACTATCGAATAACGATTACAAGCATTTTTTGATGTTTCTTCGGAATTGCTCTAACAAATTACATCCGTGTAATTTGTCACAAACGAGGTATAAGCGGGTGACGCGAGGGACAGGCGCGTCTGTTAACAGGCAAACGGGACGAGCGTACGATCGAAGGGCGATGAAACCGAAGAAAAAGAAAAACAACCACAAGCCGAAGCTCAACGTCACGGTGCACGAGGAGCAGCGAAACAAGTTGGAACAAATGGCATCGTTAGAAAAGCGTTCCGTCTCCAATCTTATCGAGGTGATGGCCGATGAACGTTGGGAGCGATTAGTCGAACAGCAAGGCGTTGCTTACGCAAAAACTGTGGCAGAGGTGATGAATCTCAAGGTGGACATAGATAATCCAGCAGACCGCGAGAAATTGCGTCGGGCAGTTCTCGATCTTGTGGCCCGGAGAAAAACGCGAAGAAAAAAACAGGCGGATTGAGCTTTTCGCGTTTTGCTCTGGCGAGCCTTTGAAACGCCGCATCCATTGTTTCTAACACTCCTCGTCGAGGCGCTGCACCGATTAAGCGGCAGGCTGCGCGCATCAAGTAACATTTTTGGCGGAATTCCAGCAAAGGTGACCTTAGATTTACAAGCGAGCTTTCCACTACATGTCAGGTTTCAAAACGCATGATAAATCGCGTCCACCAGGCGGAGCGATTTCTCGTTTGGCAGGACCGATTGCTCCATCTGGTTCATGACGTACGCGAAAGCCAGTCTGTTTTCAGGATCCGCGAAGGCGTTGGCGCCTCCCGCGCCTGGATGACCAAACGCGCTCGCAGATGGGCCAAACAATCTGCGCGCTGTGTTCCGCGAATCTTTCATAAAACCAGTCGAGAATGCTGTCGGTATCTGAAAAACACGATCGACGCCATCTGTCAGCGGCGTCGTCATCCACGCGATCGTTTCCTCCGAAAAGAAGGTTTGCCCTTCTAATTTGCCGCCGTTCGCAAGCATGGAATAAAACTTCGCTAGTGCCGAGGCACTTCCAATCCCGCCGAATGAAACAAGCGCTTTCGCGCGAACGGCGACGGCGTTCATCCCGCTAATCGACTGCAACCCGTACGGCGACGTGAACGTCTTGCGCGCCAGCGTGCCAGGGGTAGTAAGATCGGTGTAAAATTGCCGGGGCTCAGGCGGCCTGCCGCTCTTTGCCGCGTAAACAGTGGCTATGCGCGAATCTTCCTCTGCGGGTAAACCAATCCAGAAATCGAGGCTGAGCGGCTGCGCAAAAACTTCGCGCCAATACTGCGAAAGCGTTCTCCCATCAATGCGACGCACGAGTTTATCGAGCAAGAATCCAAAGGTGCGTGCGTGATAGCCATGGCCACTCCCAGGCGGCCACAAAGGCTTTTGCAATTCAAGTGCCCTGATTACTACCGGGTAATCGAGTATGTCGACTCGCATATCCAAGGCGCAGAGCCCGGCCTGATGCGATAGTAACTGCGCTATCGTGATGTTTTCCTTGCCAGACTGGGCGAATTCCGGCCAAAACTCTGCCACAGTTTGGTCGATGCTGATCCTGTGCTCTTGCAGCACATGCAGGAGGCATGCACTCCCGATTCCCTTGGTAGCTGACCAAACGAGAACCAACGTATCCGACGTCCACGGTTTTTCCCGATGGACATCACGATATCCGCCGTAAAGGTCGACAACCGGTTTGCCATCCTGCCAGACAGAAATCGCCGCACCGAGTTCGCCAAACCGCTGGAAGTTCTCCCTGAATAGAGGCTCTATTCTTTCGCTAAGTTTGGCAGGCTCCAACTGCATCGATCGAATCTGTAGTGGCAGGCACGTCGTCTGCAATATTCAAAGCTGCAGTTGAGACGGCTTGTCAGTACAGCTACGAACTGGAATTGCAGGGCGTTCTGACGCGCCGTTGTCTGACACAGTCACCTACAGCAACAGCCTCTCCAGTTCATCAAGCCGCTGCTCGAATAGACGCAATGTGCTCTCTATTGGAGCAGATGTGGTCATATCCACCCCTGCCAGTTTTAACGTTTCCAATGGAAACTTTGAACCGCCGGAACGAAGGAAATCGAGATAGGCTTCCACACTTCGCCCGTCGCCGGCCAGCACCCGCTGAGACAGCGCAACGGCTGCAGAAATTCCTGTGGCGTACTTGTAAACGTAGAACGCATGATAGAAATGGGGGATACGCAGGCACTCGAGATCCAGCTCAGGATCCAGCACAAAGTTTTCGGCGAAATAGGTCTCCAGAAGCTGGTGATATTGCGACCTGAAGACATCAAGCGTCAGCGCATCGCCGCTCTCTTCGATGCTGTGAATAATCTTCTCAAACTCAGCAAACATCGTTTGCCGGAAAAGCGTGCCCCGCAAATCGTCGATCTGCCGGTTGATAATGTAGGCGCGCATTTTCGAATCATCGGTGGTTTTAAGCAGATGATGGGTCAGGAGTTCCTCGTTGAAGGTCGACGCAACCTCCGCCAAAAAAATCGGATACTCGTAATCTTGAAAGCGCTGCGAATATTGCGAGAACCAGCTGTGCATGGAGTGACCGGCCTCATGTGCAAGTGTGTAGATGTCGGAGAAAACGTCCTCTTTGTAATTCATCAGGATGTAGGGAGGCGCGTGGTAACTTGCAGATGAAAAAGCCCCGCTGCGTTTGCCTTTTGTTTCGTAACGATCGCACCAACGACCGCTACGCAAACCGTCGGCCAGGATATCCACGTACTCCCGGCCGAGTGGCTCAAGCGCAGCGAGGACAATCTCGCCGGCCTGATCAAACGTGAACCGCGTCTCAATTTCCGGTACTAACGGAACATAGGTGTCGTAGTGGTGCAGCTCGGCAAGTCCGAGCGCGCGCCGGCGCAAATCGAAATAGCGAAACAGCGGTTTTAAGTTTCTGCGAACCGATTCAATTAAACCATCGTAAACGGCAATCGGCACATCGTCTGGAAACAGCGCTGCCTCAAGAGCAGACGCGTAATGTCTTGCTCGCGCCTGGAAAACATCGGCTTTTACGGAGTAGGCAAGGGACGCGGAAAGCGTGTACTGATGGTCTTTGAATTCCGCATAAAATTGCTGGAACGCGCGTTTCCGGAGATCATGATTGCGCTTCACCAAAAACGAACCGAACGAACTTTGGGTGAGCGGTCTTTGGCGTCCCTCCTCATCGACCAGGGCGCCGAACTTCATGTCCACATCGGTCAACTGCGAAAAGGTGTCATCGTAACCACTCAGCGCGACGCTACTCAAAGCCAGGAGCCGTTCCTCAGGAATCGACAGCACGTGCGGTTTCATTCGTCGAATCTTGTGCAGTTTGATTTGCCACTCGGCGAGCGCGGGATCGGAAAGAAACCTGGCAAAGGTTTGATCGTCGATGGCCAGAATTTCAGGAACAAGGAAAGCTGACGCTTCACCAATTTTTGTAAGCAGATTCTGAACCTGGCCAATCCGGGCAAGGTATTCGTTGTTGGCGCTGTCCTCCGCCAGTTGCAGCGATGCGTAGTGATAGACGCGCTCAATTTTCAAATCGAGCGACTTTTCGAATTCAAGCAGTTCAGCCAGTGTCTGCGCCGATTCGCCCACTCTGCCTTTCCAGTTCCGAAGCTTTGGATAGGTTTGCTGCAGCCAGGCAAAATCCTCCTGCCATTTGCCAACGTCGGCAAAAAGATGCGTCAGGTCCCACTTATCGCTCTCCGGGATGTCCTCGCGAGTTGCGAGTTTTACTTCGTCCATTATGAAATTGTGTCACGGAACGCGTGCTCTTCAATTGCCACCATGCTGCGGTACCTAAATCCAAATTAGCGTCGCGACGTGCGCAGTTTCGGTGTTTCATTGCTGGAATGAAGCGGCTTTTGATCTTGCAGTTGTTTGGCGCGTTAGTTACGGCGATGGCACAGGCCACTACCAACTTCGATGTGGCGGCTGAGGGGACAAACGGACTGGCTGTCAATCTCCACCGGCAACTTGCCTCGCGTAACGGGAACCTTTGCGTTTCGCCTTACTCGATCGAGAGCGCTCTGGCCATGACATTTGCCGGCGCGGCAGGCGACACACGCGCGGAGATGGGTCGTGTGCTGCATTTTCCAGGCGACTCAAGCAGCGTGGCCCCATCATTCGCTTCGCTCCAGCATGCACTGCAGGAAATGACCGCGAGCACCGAAGCGCGGGCAAAGAAATCGAAGGAATTTGGAGGACCCAGCGAACCGATCGCATTGAACATCGCCAACCGCCTCTTCGCTCAACAAAATTACGATTTTCGCCAGGATTTTTTGTCGCTCGTTAAGGAAAATTTTGGGGCCGCGTTTGAACCGATGAATTTCACCGCGAACCCTGCGGCTGCTGCACAGCACATCAACCAATGGGTTGCGGACCAAACACGGGACAAAATTCGCGATCTGATATCTTCGAATGCATTAACTAAATTGACACGGCTCGTCCTGGCGAACGCCTTGTATCTGAAAGCCCCGTGGGCAGACGCTTTTACCGCGAAGAATACTCAGGCAGAACCTTTCCATGTGCGGGGTAATACGCCGACGAATGTCCCAATGATGCGCAAAACGTCGCGATTTGGTTACAGCAAGCGAGACGGATTCAGCGCAGTGAGCATTCCCTATATTGGAAACGATCTCCAATTCGTCATTTTTGTTCCGGATGACGTGAATGGTCTCCATGAAGTGGAATCGAAGCTGACGGCGGGCCTTTTGGCAGAATGCGCAAAGCTACAAACTCAGGATGTTGATCTGCACTTACCCAGGTTCAAGCTGGAGCCGCCGACCATCGCCCTTGCGGAAACGCTGCAGGCACTTGGAATGAAGAGTGCATTCGATATTCCGCAAGGCAGCGCGAATTTCGATAAGATGGCTCCGCGCAAACCGAATGATTACCTGTACATCTCCAATGTCTTTCATAAAACGTTCATCGCTGTGGACGAAAACGGAACCGAAGCGGCCGCTGCGACCGCAGTAGTGATGATGCGAGCAACGTCGATCAGGGGGCCAACACCGCCTCCGATTGAGGTGAAGGTGGATCGCCCGTTCGCTTACGCCATTCAACATGTTCCGAGCGGCGTCTGTCTTTTTCTTGGTCGTGTGATTGATCCGCGTTGAAGCGAACCTATCGCGACCGTTGTGGATTGACTTGACGCGATCGCGACAAACATCCAGCCGCAGCGCCATGAAATTGCAGCAGCGTTCTGTGAGGCGCCGAGAAATCAGTGCGCTCTTACACTTGGCGATCATCAGCCTCCCGCCTACAGTGCACGAGTAGATCACAGCTACAGCAGGGTGTTCTCCGCTGCGTAGCTCAGGTTTCCATTCACGACTCGCGCTGCCGAAGTGTACGGATGCGGTTCAGTTTTACCTGCACCCAAAATGTGCATCACTTCAACGCCGCGCACTTTCAGATAATCCGAAATCAGTGACCGATGACAACGCCACCAAACCGCTTCTGCACACATGAATGCTGTTGGCCCCGCTCGCGTTGCCAGCTCAAGAAGACGCTCAATACCGTTCCGAAACTCGTCGGTCTCCATGTAATCTGCATAACCGCGGAAGGATTCATTGCGCCACGCTGTATTTTTTGAATCCGCCCTTGTCTTTCTTCGGCCACCAAGCTCGGGAAAATGTGCGTAGTCGATGCCGGATTTAGCTAACGAATTTTCGAGTGTCTCTTTGTTAAACTGCGGATAGCGCTTCGATCCGGGTAGCGACCGTACATCCGCAAGCAGCTTGATTCCGTGCTCCTTCAGGAGCGAGATAAAAACATCGATCGTCCGGGTCGAATGGCCAATAGTCCAAATCTGAGAGATCATGTTCCTTTTGATTGCCATTCGAACATTGGTAGCTTCGTTAAAATCAGGAGATGCGAAAATGAGCAAAATACTGTTATCGATAATTGTTGGACTCACTACATTGACGTTTATGCAAGCGGCGGAAACCCAGCAGCAGCCGGAAGTGGGAAAGCCGGCACCGGATTTTAGTCTAACGACTGGTGACGGCTCCCAGGTGAGTCTGAAAGACTATCAAGGTAAATGGGTCGTGCTCTATTTTTACCCGAAAGATTTCACCAGCGGCTGCACGCTGGAAGCGCGCAATTTTCAACGTGATCTCACAAAATACGAAGAATCCGGAGCGGTCATTCTCGGCGTGAGCGTGGATACGGCACAGTCACACAAGGACTTTTGCACGAAGGAAGGGCTCAATTTCAAGTTGCTCGCCGATCCTGACGGGAAGGTCTCCACCGAGTACGGTTCGATAATGGACTACAAAGGAAGCAAACTTGCCGCTCGGAATACTTTCATCATTAATCCCAAAGGCGACATTGCGAAGGTGTACACGGGCGTAAAACCGGCCGAGCACAGCGAGCAAGTCCTCAAAGACCTGGCAGAGTTAAAGAAGAGTTAGGGAGCCTTTGTCGTCTGGAATTGTGGCTGGACAGCCTAAGCTGACCGTGGCCATGTCGACCCGAACGGTCAGCCGTTCCACCATTCCCGGCACAATGTGAACGCCATCCCGGCGCTGTGGCGTTTACTCCCGATCGCGATCGTGTATTTGATCGTGATGCTCTTCGGTCATTTGCCCGATCATCTGATCTTGTTTCCAACGAAAACACCGATCGATTCGGGTGGCGCGGTTCGAAAGACTATCGCATTTGAAAATGGCGAATTGGAGATGTGGATGGCACAATCCCAAGCGGCCCGATCCAAAGGCAATGCGGACGTTTACATGTTGCGTTTTTACGGCAACGGAGATCGTGCGGAGCATTGGCCCATGGAAGAAACAGGGATGTGGGGTGAGCGTGCCGTCGAAGTTTGCGGGGTCAATTATTCGGGATTCGGCGGTAGCACCGGGCCTGCGAGACTTTCTGCAATCGGGCCAGCCGCACTCGCAGCCTTTGATGAAGTTAAACGCAACGCAGGTGAGCGTCCGATCGTGCCTTTTGGAACCAGCATTGGAACGACAGCGGCGTTACATATTGCGGCACATCGCCGTGTTGCGGGGTTAATTCTGCAAAATCCTCCGCCTTTGCGTGAAATGATCCTCCGCCGCTTTGGCTGGTGGAACCTGTGGCTGCTTGCGGGCCCGATTGCGTTACAGATTCCGAAAGATCTCGATAGCATTTCAAATGCGAGAACGATCCGTGTGCCAGCGATTTTTCTCCTTGCGGAAAAAGATGAAGTGGTGCCGCGCCGATATCACCAGCTCGTGGTCGATGCATATTCCGGAAAGAAGCGCGTCATCGCGTTACCAGGAGCTCACCACAACGATCCCATTGAAGGCACGGCGCTGGCACGGCTGGGCGATGCATTGGACTGGTTGCTCACGCAACCGCATTAGTTCAAGGATTGTAATCGCTGGGAGGCCGCGCACGTCTCACGCCGCGCATTTGTCGCTCGATTTTATGATTCCATTACCATTAAGCTCCCGCTCGTAATGCAAAGCTCGCAGAATTTAATGAGCAGCTTCGAATTCATCGCGGCGCTGATGTCGATCATCATCGGTCTGGGCGTTACGAACCTCCTGGCTGGCGCGGGCAGAGCGTTTTATCGCCGGAACGAAAATCCGCTCGACGAGGTCCATCTTGTCCTGACCCTTGCCACGCTGGTATTACTGGCGCTCCAATGGTGGATCACGTTCAAGTGGAACACCGAGGTGGTTTGGAGCTTCGACAAGTTCCTTGTTTTGATCTTCTGGACCATCTCGCTGTACATGCTGACTGTTTTCCTTTATCCGCCCGATCTATCGGAAGAAGAAGAGCACAAGGGGCGTTTTGCACGGAACCGCTCAGGCTATTATTCCACGCTGATCGCGATGTGTTTGCTCGACGTCACGCAAACGGCAATTCACGGTGATATCTTTCGGCCCGTTTGGTACCTTCCTTTTGTTGGGCAATACGCATCACTGGCTGCCGTTGGACTGATTGCCCGCAGGCGAGGTTACGACCGCTTTTTCGCGTGGTACCAGCTGATCACGTTGCTGGTTTGGGCACTGGTAGTAAGGCGATTTCTGGTCGGTGACGCAATAAGGTCCTAAGGTCAACCAGGCCGCTTACTGCTTAATCGTTACCCACTCGTTGCGCGCTCGAGAATCAGCGACAGCTTGCACGACGCGCATGTACTGAAGACCGTCCTCGAAATTCGGATGAGGACGCACCCGGCCTTTGGATTTAACTGCGGAAAGGAAGTCTTCCTCTACACGCCATTCGGTCTCCAATTCGGATGGCAGCTCAACCACATGCAAACCCCGATCACCAACCTTGCCGGCTTGCACTTCGTCGGAATTGAAATCGTAAGTGAGTGTGCCGTTGTTACCGTAGATTTCTACTCGATCGCCGGGCCCAAGCGCGTCGATTCCGCTAAATTCCAGGACGCCTTCGGCACCGTTCTCAAAAGAGCAGAGGACGGTGAGCAAATCTGGGATGATGACATCGTAGCCTTGACGGACTGGTTGAATGATCTTGCCACGGGCGAAAACGCCGGTGATGTCTCCGAGCCAGCGTTGCAAGACTTCGATGTAAATGCCGAGCGTGAGAACATGCAGTCCACTAATTTCGATCCGCTGCCGCCAATGCGGCGCAGCTGCAGGATCCAGATAGTTGCTGGCGAAACTTTGCAATCGCACGTGGTGCGGCCGGCCAATATAATCCTCTGCCAGTAGTTTTTTCACTAGCAAATCAGCTCGCATTCCCATTGGGGGCGGACAAAGCATGGTCACCAGCTCGGGATAACGCTTCGAGGCAGCGAGCATTTCCTCCGCTTCCGCCAGATCCATGGCCATACGGGCCTGACAAAACACATGTTTACCAGCTTCAAGGGCCGAAACAGTCACGGCGGAATGCATCACCGGCGGTGTGCCGATCCAAATAATGTCGATGTCCGGCAACGCGAGCAGCTCAGCCCAGTTCCGCATCGGCGTGGCTGCGGGACAGTGTTCCTGGCAAAATTTTTCGGAGCTCTCGTACGTGGAATTAGAGACGGCCACGATCTCAACTTCGGGATGTCTCTTCAAAGCAGGCAGATGACGAGCACGAACGATGTTCCCTGCCCCGACAATCCCGATGCGCAGTTTCTGGTTATTTTTGTGCACTTTATGCGAAATGTTGATCTTGCGGAATCGAATAGTTCTTACGCGAGCTAAATTTGACCGCGGTGGCCAGTTGGGCGTTCAACCATGGCGCCTTGGACCACGTTAAATCGTTAAGCAATTCAGCGATTTACGCCCTTGCCCGTGGTTCTCCCTTGATAACATCTACTTGACCAGTGAACCGATGCGCGGCAGCTTACGCGCCTGTTTTAGGTTTATCATCATGTCCAGAGTTTGCAGCATTACAGGATCGAAAGCGATGCGCGGTAGCGTTATCCACCGGCGCGGTCTTGCTAAAAAGAAAGGCGGCGTGGGGCGACATATTACAAAAAGTGTGCCGCGCATTTTCGCGCCGAACCTGCGGCGGCAGCGGATTTGGGTGCCGGAATTGAAGAAATTTGTGCGGGTTCGCATTACCGCGCGCGGTCTCAAGACGATAAACAAACACGGTGCCTTTAAGGCGCTGCGAAAAGCCGGCACCATTTAAAAGTTTCGCGCCAGACGCGGCCGTAATCAGTCTCAAGCGGTGTCCGTCGCAACACAATCGATGCAACTCAGTCTTCTTAAATGCAAGATTCATCGCGCCGCAGTTACGGGCGCAAGTTTGGATTACGAAGGGAGCCTGACAATCGCTTCTGACCTGGCTGAGCTGGTAGGCCTGATTCCGTATGAAAAGATCCTGGTCAGCAATTTGGCAAATGGCGAGCGGTTCGAAACTTACGTAATTTTCGGCCAGGCAAAGCGCGGCATCATCGAACTAAACGGAGCCACTGCACATCTCGGCAAAATTGGCGACCGGCTGACGATCATGTGTTTTGCACGTTACACACCCGAAGAAGCGGCAGTGCACACACCGCGAATTGCCGTATTGAATGAGAAAAATGAAGTCCTTCGTTACGAAGGAGACGACGCTGCGCCCTCGTTGAAGATTGTTAACGAGTAGGGTCCCCGCCAAATTGCTAAGGCGAAGGTCTGGTCGGTTGCACCCGTAGGCATCTGTTCTGTCCGTTCTCTGGCCAGACTGTTGTCGGCTGCGGCTTCACGCCTGTTCTTTCCTCGAGGAAGATCAAGCGAGCCATCATTAAATTCTATCACGTAGCCTTCGTTGATCAGCCACCGCAGATGCGAGGCGAAGGCGAGTTTGCGTGACTCAGCCCGTTCGGCCGTCGTATCGCCAATCAACTTATCGAAAAGTTGTTTACGGTTTATGGGCGCGGTCCCCGCAAACCCTTCGAGGATCGCATTCACTGCCGGCGAAACGCCGGCCTGTTCATGAACGAAGCTGCGCGGCCGAATCGGAGAAACAAACAACATTCCGCGCCGATGCCGAAAAACGTGGAGCCCCTCCTGGCGGAGCCGTAGAGCCAGTTCCTGCATCATCCCTGAGGGCGACCGCGTTTCTCGAACCCAGGCATCCTCGACGGCACGATTGAGGTTTTTATCCGGCAAACGCCGGCTGGCCACTCCATTAATGGTCGCTTCCTCTGCGGTCGTGATCAGTTCGCGCAAATAATGCAATCGGAAGTGGCGTTCCGCATCGATTGCGGAAGAGAAAGTGGAAGGAACCTGCTCTCGTGACGTCGTGTATGTCGTGGCTTTCCGGGCATCATCTTTCCACCGATTGATCAGATCAGCATCGTTTACAATTTCGATTTGCCGTTGATACTCGGCAAAGCTCATGCGGCGGCTATAGCGCTGCTCATAGAGGCTGCGCAGTTGCGACTGGTAATTGTGATGATTCGTTGGGCCGAGCAGGGTCCCGCTCAACCGGCATCGCGCCACGTTTGAAAAATTTCCCTTGATTGGCTCCGATTCAGTAACGTCGATTCTATAGAACTTGGACTGCGCCAGGCGGAACGCATTGCGCTCGAGGAATTCTCGATTCAGAGACAAGTCTCCATCGTCGTCCAACCGATAAAGCGGCGATTCCGGTTTTCCAATCAGCCGAACTTCGTAGCGCTCGGGCTTTTCAAGAAACAAACGCGCCAGAGCGTACAGCGAATATGCTACGGAGCCGGACCTGATTTGGGCAACAACGCTTTCGAAGGGCGCCGCATATGGTAAAAACCGGATTGTGATTTCCGGTAGAACGACCGGGACCTTTTCCGTGCGCGCTTCCCGCCGCGTGGATTGCCTTGGATCCTGTGGGCGACGCGTGCGGCGATCCCGTCCCACATTCTTAAATCCGCGCGACTCGGGTGCTTTTCGCCCGGGCGCGGGACGCCCTCTCCTGGGGCCTGGGCGTTTTCCCCGTCGATCACGCTGCGTTCGCAGATCTGCTTGCTCGTCCTCGCCCGTATGATGTTGATAATTACTCGCATCTGCGGATTCCTTCACCCAGGCAGGCAGCAGCTTTAGATCAAGCAAATCGGCAGGCTCCACAGGCGCGGATGTCATCGGGTTCATCTACTCGAACGACAAACGGAAGCAACCGTCAAGGTGCAGATCGTCGAAGCAGAATTTGATCTTCTCTAATGAATCCCTGCGCTAACAGGAAGGATCCAGGGTATGCTCCACCGGTTGCAGATTTCTGCCACCATCCTGGAGGGGCACAATCCGGCGGGAACGCATCGCTTACGCCTCGTGCAACCCGAAAATGATTGACAACCTCTTTAATTCATTTACTTGCCATGCTGTCTCGGGAGTGCTTTAAGGTCCCCCCGGGCAACCCAACACAAACCGAACAAATTTATGGCGGAAAAACCGATCGAAGAGAAAGTTAAAGACATCATTGTCGAGCAACTGGGCGTTAACCCCGAGCAGGTTACCCCACAGGCCTCGTTCATTGAAGATTTGGGCGCGGACTCCCTTGATATTGTTGAGCTGGTGATGGCATTTGAAGAAGAATTTTCCGTCGAAGTCCCAGACGAAGACGCCGAAAAACTGCAGACGGTCGGCGACGTGATCAAATACATCGAAGAGCGCGCCAAGCAGCAGTAGCCGACGGCGTTTTCTAACATTGCAGACCGGTCCGCTGACGCGAGCGTTTCCTGCTCGCAGGCTCTAATCGTTTGCAACGGCAACTCCGGGTTTTCACACACGAGAGTGTGTTTGCTCGCGTCGGTTCTTGGTTGCCAACCGGCGTGTAATCCATTCACACTGCAAACGTGGAGATGACGCTTCTGCAGCGGCCGCTCTTCTACGTTGGCGACCACTATGTCACGGTTCTTGGCCTGATTGCATTCGCCGGACTTTTCACGGCGGGTCTTCTGACTGCGAGAATGTTACAGAGTCAGGTTGTTCGCCGCTTTTTCAGCCGTTTCAAGATCGATGCAAACTTCATCGCGATTGTCACCACGATCTTGAGCCTTGCGGCGCTGGTTTTTTTTATAATCAGCGCAATCAACGCCGCGGGCATTCCCCTGGGTTGGAATGCGCCTCTTCCAGCAATCAGGTTGAGCATTCTTCAGATTTTTTTGCTGGTCGCGCTTCTCATTGCCGTCTTCTGGATTTCTTCAAGAACAAAGCGTTTTTTGTTCAACCGGGTTCTTGCTGAAAGTGGACTCGATCGTTCGCTTCAATACGCGATTTCCCAAATCATCAGCAATATTGTCCTTGTCCTCGGGATTTTCATTGTCCTGGAGAACACCGGAATTCATTTGGCTGCCTTGACGGTTTTCGCGGGCGCAGTCGGAGTTGGTGTTGGTTTTGGGCTGCAAAACATCGCCAGCAATTTCATCAGCGGTTTGGTGATTTTGGCCGAACGACCGATCACGATTGGAGATCGCGTTGAAGTAGCGGGTATCGCTGGAACCGTGCAGCAAATTCGCGCGCGGAGCACTGTTATCGTAACCAGCGACAACATCGCCATGATCGTGCCGAACTCGAAATTCATCGATTCACCGGTCACAAACTGGCACTATGGCGATACACGCGTGCGATTTCGTCTGCCCGTAGGCGTGGCATATGGGAGCGACGTGCACAAAGTCCGCGAAGCTCTCATCGCCGCAGCCAGCGAACATTCCGCCACGCTGACTGATCCACCACCCACGGCTTACCTGGAAAAATTTGGCAAGAACACGATCGATTTCGAGCTTGTCGCCTGGACCCGTGAGATGAGCGCCAGACCACGCCGATTTAAGAGTGATCTAAACTACCTCATCTATAAAAATTTGACCGCCGCCGGAATTCAAATCCCGAATCCTCAACGTGATCTGCATATACGCGACGGGACTATCAAAGTGGAAAATGTGGCGACCTCGGGAACTGCCTGAGTCGTCCATCGCTGTTCTCTGCACTAACTACGTCGCCGCAGCCGGCGAAGCGCTAACAGCACGTTTGACTACGTCAACCAACTCCGCGGCGGCAACCGGTTTCTCGAGGAAAGCAAACGCTCCCAGTTGCAGCGCCTGCGCTTCCACTTCGGGCCCGCCAAATGCAGTGATGATAATCACCGGCAATTTCGGCAACGATCCGGCGAGGGCTAAAACGCCGCGTCCGCTAAACATTGGCATGCGAAGGTCAGTAATGACCAAATCAAAGCGGGGTTCGGATTCGGCCAAGGTTTTAGCAACCGCTGTTGGATCAGACAGTCCGGTGACTTGCATGCCTTCTTTGGCCAGCACTTTCATCATTGCCCGGAGCATTCCAGGGTCATCATCCACCACTAAGACAGATTTATTTCTCAGATTTTCCATAATTGTTCAAAAGGATTGCGCCTGGGACGCGCAAAATCGTTCAAGGGAGAACAAGAAATCATCGTCGGCGTCCAAAGAAAAAAGGCCCTCTTCATGCGGTGACAGCAAAGGGAAGTTGAATGCTAAAGGTGCTGCCTTTGCCTGGCACCGTGGCAAATTCGATTTTGCCGCCGTGCTCATTCACGACGCGCTGGGTATATGCAAGCCCGAGGCCTGTCCCATCGCTCTTGGTGGTAAAGAATGGAACAAAGAGATACCGAGCTTCTTCCTCGGTCATCCCGCGGCCACTATCGCTGACTGATACCAATGCCTCGGCTCCCTGTCGTTGTGCGCTTACAGTCAGGTTCCCTCCATCGGGCATGGCGTCCAGCGCATTGCTGATCAGATTCAAAATGGCTTCCCACAGTTGCTCGCGGTCGACCTGAACCGGTGGCAGGCTGGGATCCAGCCTCCTGTTTAGGTCTACATGTTTTTGGTCGAGCAACGGCTGCACAAATCTCAGTTTCTCTTCAAGAAAAACCGGCAGTGAAAGGACGGCGCGCTCCGATTTGGGCAGCCGCGCGAACCGGAGATAGTCCTGAAGCACCTGGCGGATTCGCAGCACCTGCGAACGGATTTCCCGTAGAAGAATCTCGCATTCACCTATGACTCTGCCGCTGGAATCCCCGACGCCGTGAAGCTCTTGTCCAATCAGGTCGAGGTTCAACGAGATAGAGCCAAGCGGATTGCGGATCTCGTGCGCAACCTGGGCCGCCATGGAACCGACCACACCCAGGCGCTCCGCCTGAAGCTTGGCGTGCTCAAGCCGTTTTCGTTCTTCAATCTCTGTCCGCAGCGCCGCAGTTCGCTGCTGGACCGTTTGTTCCAGATAATAATGAGAACGTTGGAAAGCACTCAGGAGCCAGACGACGACTGCAAAAAACACGAAAAGCATGATCGCATTCCAGATGGGAATCAACGGGTAGTGATAGATTGCGCCGTTCAACATATCACTGCCGAGCCACACGCTGGTGCACAGAGCTCCCAATGCCAGACCGGCCCGCCGACCAGCCATCCATGCTGCGACGCAGGTCGGCAACAGGTAGAAAGCGGATATTGCCCATTCTCTACCGGTGACGTAGTCCAGCGCACCAAGGATCGCTACCAGAGCGACAGCCGCGACCGTCGCCAGGATCTTCGATTGCAAGGAACGTTCCCCAATAGGATTCACTCGAAAGATGCCGGACGGAGAATTTTGACAAACGAGCTCGCGGGTTTGTTCACCTTGCGTTTTCTTTCCGGAGAAAATCGAATTAGAGCTAATGCTTTTGAACGGCGAATGCAGAACAAACGACGATTCAACATTAATCCCAACAAGCTTGAGAGAACCTGTTCCCATGCCAGGTAGCAGCGGCTCCTCACCGTCTGCGGCTGTGGCAAAGGTCGTCGCACGCACCGACTTGCATCACTGCGATGCCTGGTCACACGCGTTCCAGAACAAGTGCCAGGACCACCGTTACTACGAGATCGTAGAAGACACTGTTGAAGGCGGTTTCGAGCACCGATACTTGTTGCTCGAGGATTGTTCCGGGAACGCGCGAGCCGTCCAACCCGTGTTCTTTGTCCGGCAAAATCTCATTGAAGGGATGCCCGGTAAAATAAGTGCCCTGGTTGATGGTGTCCGCAAAATCTTCCCGCGATTTCTTACCATGCGGGTTTTGATGGTTGGCTGTGCAGCTGGCACTGGCGACTTGGCCGCGACCGGCGAGAAAGACGAACTGTGGCTGGCAAACGCGCTGCAAACGAATCTTTTGCAGTACGCGAGGCAAAACAAGGCTTCGCTGATTGTTTTGAAAGATTTTCCAGCCAGCTATCGCTCCACGCTCGAAATCTTCCGCTTAAATGGCTATACGCGGATTCCCAGCATGCCAATGACACGGCTTCCGCTGCCGTACAAAAATTGGGACGATTATTTTCGCACACTTAGCAAAGCGACCCGCAAAGATCTGCGGCGAAAATTCCGTAAAGCGGAGCTGGCACCGAAAATCGAGTTGGAAGTGGTGAATGACATTACTGCCGCTGTTGATGAAATTTATCCACTGTACCTGGCTGTCCACGAACGCTCGCCACTAAAATTCGAGACACTGACAAGGGATTATTTTCGGGCAGTTGGGCAGCGCATGCCCGAACGCGCGCGCTTTTTCATCTGGCGCCAACAAGGCAGGATCGTGGCATTCAGTTTTTGTCTCGTACACAACGACAACATTTACGACGTATGCATTGGATTGGATTACAAGGTCGCGTTCGACCTGCATCTTTATTTCTACACCCTGCGAGACATCCTTTCGTGGTCGATTGACCACAACTTGAAATATTATTATAGCAACCCGCTGAACTATGAGCCGAAACTACATCTGGATTGCGAACTTGTGCCGCTCGATCTTTACGTCACGCACACTAATCCGGCGCTCAAGCCGATCTTTCGCCGGCTACTGAAATACCTGGGCCCGACGCGCCACGATCCCATTTTAGCGCGGTTTCCAAACGCCGATCAACTATAGGACCGCTTGCGCGGCTAGTTCCGTCTGGCGTTTGTCATCCCAACCGAACAAAGGAATCTCAGTCTTCGCTTTTCGCTTCCCGCTTTAGTTTAAGAACAATAAAGAGATGGCTCGACTGCGCTTGCGATGACGAACGACACAAAACAAACCAAACATTTTTCCTTCGGCTTCCGCAGTCCGTGGCTGCAACTTGCTCTGAGCGTTGCGTGCGTGCTCGTGTCGGAGTTTTTGTTAAAACTCGGCGCAACAGAAGTAGCCAACACCGATGATGCCTGGTCCTGGACAGGGCTCAATGGTTTGGCGTCATCGCTGGTGTGGTGGGCCATTCTCCTCATCATCGCCAGCTTCATCAGTTGGCTTTATGTGTTGAGATACATCCCGATTACGATTGCTTTTCCTTTGTCGCGCGTTGTCGATATCCTTGTTCCGCTCGGCTGCTGGATTTTTCTGGGCGAACAGATTTCACCGCTGCGGTGGTGTGGGATCGCCCTCGTGGTCGCCGGATTGGCGCTGGTGGCGAAACCGATCGCACAAATCGAGGAACGGTTGTGAGTTTTGTCGCTTTCTCTCTAATCCTTGTTTCTCTGATCAGCTTCGTGGCGGCTCAGCTCATTTTGAAGCGAGCCATGGAAGTTTCGATCGGCAGCGGGTTTCGAAACGCGCAATTTGTTTGGAAGGTAACGGCCGGGGTGATTCTGATGACGATTTCCTTCTTTCTCACACTTGGATTGCTGCAGCGATTCGACCTGAGTTATCTTTACCCGTTCCAGGGGTTGAGCGTGATTTTCATCACGTTGATGGCAGCGGTCGTGCTCAAAGAGAAGCTAAACCTGCGACTTACAATTGGGGCGTTGCTAATCAGCGCTGGGATCGTGCTCGTGTCACTTAGCTAGCACGAGAACAGAAAACTCACACAAGCGACAACAGCGGCCACACTTTTTCCAAAGTTGCCAGGTTGATCTGATCAATCCGCTCAGGACCAGGCAACTGGATTTTGGGATGATCAAACTCCGCTGCGAAGCGCTGCTTGTAACGTGCGTACGCCGGCGGTGAGTAGGCACCACAAACGTCGCCGCCAATGATCTGTGAGGATTCGCGCAATTTCTTCAACGCCCATTCAACATCCGCAACCGTGAAGCGACCAGCTTCCCAGTTCGTCACCGCTTCATCTGAGTTCAGGCAGTCGAGATCGATCGTAACGTAAACATTTTGGCCATCGATGGTCTGCGAAAACTGCTCGAAATGCTGACGCCAATTAGCTCGCAAGATCGCGCCGCGACGTTGTTGATCCTTGGCGGGGCGATGGTCTGCCCATGGATGAACGGTTAAGGTCCCCTTGCGTTCGGCTCTGCGGTTTCCAAAGATTTGGTGAGGCCACCAGCACTCGAAATTTCCACAGCCCCAAACGTGCACTCGTTTCACATTCGCAAGTTCCAGTGCGCGATTGATCCAGCCGCCACATCCCCACCTGGGCGGCCGCACATCCCAGTCCGGATGATTGTCGAAAGAGACGAGAACGAAAGGCCCGGCAATGCGACGAAGCCGAAGGGCCGTCAAATAGTGGAAGTCGCCCGATCCATAGAGCAGGAACGGCGAAGCGAGGTTCGTTTCGTGCTCTCGATAGAATTCGTTGGCTACACGCGGCGGCGCAGAGAAGCGCAGTCGTGGACCCCAGTCGCGCGCGTCGATCTTTGGAAGCCGCAGCGGGCAGTCCTTCCACGCGTCATCCAAATTCAGGTGAAGAGCGCGACCAACCAAAAATTAATTGCGCGTTTGGCCAAGAATTTGCAAATCGCTCGCCTTCGCGACACGGAGATTTTCCTCGGCCTCTTTGTAATCGGGATTGAGCCGCAACGCTTCACTGAATTGAACGATAGCCTGAGAGATTTGGCCTTCGGCCAGGTAAACTCTCCCGAGGTTATTGCGCGCCCTTGCCAGGCTCGGATCGGCGCGAAGCGCCACCGCGTAATGCGTCTTTGCCTCCTCAAGACTGCCTCGTTCAAACAGCGCGTCGGCCAATAGCAGTTGTGCGTCCAGATAATCGGGCTTCAGTTGAACGACTCGCTTTAACTCGTCCACGGACTCATTCGCTTTTCCTGTGGAGGCGAGAAACATCGCATAATTGTAATGGGCCTGGGGTGAAGCAGGCAGAAGCCGCGTGGCTGATTCAAAATGCGATCCGGCCTCGTTCCCCCGCCCCAGTCGCTGGAGCAACGCCGCGTACCCGAGATGATATTCACCGTCATTGGGCTTCAGACGCAACGCCGCTTCCATATGCGATGCAGCCTCGTCAAATTTGGCTTGTGCCATTAAAACGGCAGCCAGATTTATGTGCGTCTTAGGATCGGTAGAATCAAAACCGAGCCCGGTCTTGAACTCTCGTTCTGCCTTTTCCCATTGTCCGTTCTTTTGCAAAGCTGCGCCATAATCAACATGCTGTTTCGCACCGTTGGGAACATCAGCGGCAAGCCACTCCCGGCGCTGAAGCTCTGGCAGATTCAGATGCGTCTGCCAAAACCAAAGGGCGCCCAGCGGCAACACGAATACAGCTACCCATTTCAAGCCGTGCCAGGCCCAACCCGGAAGCAAACCGCCCAGCGATATGTCCGCCGTTCCACCGGCAAGGCCGAGCGACTGGCGCGTGGAGCGTTCCCTTACCTTCCAAATAAATCCGTCGTAATAAAAATGGAGAAGTGTAGACGCTGTGACCACCCCGGTCAGAATTCGTTTGACCGCTTCCAATCCGAGATGGGCATTGAAATAACTCAAGGAGCCGTAGGCAAATACCAACCCCACATAGAGTCCGACAAGCGAGCCGCTCCTTCGGAATATGAACCGCATAAAACCGCCGATATTACTGTCCTTTTCAACCCGATTGCGGTTGTAGATCCAGACCAGGGAGAGGTATTGCACGTCGTGAAAGACTTCGAACAGGGCAATGCCGACCAGGATGTTGGCTACGAGATTATTGCAGTACCACCAAAACCCGATGCTGGTGACGAGCAAAGCCAGCTTCACGGGACTCGGCCGCTTCCCTGCGACCCAGAGGCGGCCGAAGTGGAAAAGGAAAAGGACCGAAACGGCGGTCGCTGCCAAAAGCATGAAGTGTTGGCCGAAACGGATGATTGCAGGAGAAATAAACGGCCCGCCACACATGTAATAGGTGTCCAGCGTATCGCTCAAGCGATAGGGTGAAAGCACTACCGCCGTGGCGAACCAGATCAGGCACATCGCAAAATCCAGCCGGCGCGTGACAGGATCGAAGGTCCCTGCTTTGGCATCGTAAATGCGACAGAACCCGTAAGTCTGCATCAGTCCGTGCCAGACTCCCCAAAAAAAGACCACGAGGAGGATCCCTTTCAGATCCCACCAAAAGAAGGCTACACAGACAACTAAGAGAAAGAGCGGCGCCAAAATAAACCGCCACCTGAAGCGCTCGAACAAGGCGCGATCTCCATAGGCGCGAATCATTCCGGGCAGGTGATGTCCCATCGCGCCGAAGGCGGCCACAAAAAGATAAATATCCTGCGGACTCCAGCGCGCCTGAGCCAGTGCGAATGCCGGCAGCAACAACAGCGGCGTGCCGACGTACAAAATCAAATCGCGCCACGAATCGAGTATCCACAACTTCGGCCCGGGCGCGTTCGCTGACGCGGCCGGGACAGTTTGCAGACGTGAAAACGCGGGGCTCTGCTGCATGAATCGAGGCGCTAAGTTTCCCCTAAACCGACGGGAAAATCAATCCCGTCCAACGCTCCCGGCTCGGAATAGCCAACACCCTCGGTGCGCGCAAATTGGGACCCGCGCACGAACTAAGGTCAAAATTATGAAAAGAGCAGCCCCCGAGAAACGAAAGGCAAGGAATCCGGAACGGGATTTCTTTTGCATCGTCCAGGACGCATTCCGCATATTCGCCCGCAATTCATCTGCCGTTCTGGGCAGTGCGTGGGCCTTTACCATAGCGATTCTCATCATAATAATTTGGGCCGTAACCGGACCGGCGTTCCAGTTTTCGAATACCTGGCAGCTGATTATTAATACGGGCACAACCATCGTCACATTCCTGATGGTGTTCTTGATTCAAAACACCCAGAACCGCGACGCCAAGGCTGTTCATTTGAAACTGGACGAGATCATTCGCGCCATCAAAGGCGCCCGAAACGAACTGGTTGACCTCGAAGAGCTCTCTGACGACCAACTAAAAAAGCTCGAAGAACAATTTCAGCGCCTCCGGAAGCAAGCAGAGCGCAACGGCACGCAATCCGGCAAAACTCAATCGACTAAATCGCGCTGATAAAAGGGCTTCAGTCCGCGGTCGACT
Organism: Candidatus Udaeobacter sp.; assembly: GCA_035652195.1. Classification (GTDB taxonomy): domain Bacteria; phylum Verrucomicrobiota; class Verrucomicrobiia; order Chthoniobacterales; family UBA10450; genus Udaeobacter. The sequence continues at coordinate 21,611 of DASREH010000061.1, forward strand.
TCCGCCTGTCTATCAGGGCGGCGTCGGACGCGGGTGCGGAGTCGGACACGGTCGCTCGGGTTGTGTCTCCACCGAACCGATATCGAGGCGGCGAAACACGCGATGGAAGCAACGACCGCGCTGATCAACCAAGGGCGGAGAAGTGAAGTTGGGATCGCCCGCCTCAATCGCGGGGCTGCCGGGAAGCGGCATGTGTGTCAGCGTTGGGCCGCCATTGTCCTGCAAAGGACCGAGCAGTGGATCGGTATTGATTTGATCGCCGGCACCATTCAAATAACCGCCGCCATCATCGCTGCTAAGGTTGTATCCAAGCGAATGGAAGAGGCCGACGATGTGGACAATGTTTTCGCCTGATGCACCAGCATTCAGGATAGTGTTGGAGATATCAGAGACAAGATTGCAACATTCATTGGCGTTGTGATAAATGCCCCCGCCGGAAACCGCCGAGTTGCCACTGATAGTGCTATTTGCAACGTGTAGCGCAGTTTGGAAGGCGTAGATACCGCCCCCGTTTGTTGCAGCCGAATTGCCGCTAACGGTGCTGTTCTCAATATTGACATTGAGCGCAAAGTTGGAGGCAAAACCACGGGCATCGATGCCGCCTCCATTGTCCACTGATGAATTGCCACTAATGGTGCTATTGGCGATGGTCAGGTGGGTACCAATAAAAGAGATCCCACCGTGGGTCGAGTTCCCGCTGATGGTGCTATCAGTAATTGTAGCTTGCGCATTGCTCTGCCCGAAACCGAAAACACCATCCACCAAATTGATTCCGTCAGTCAGACCGCCCGAAGAATTACCGCTCACCGTGGTGCTGACGATCGTCTCGCTCGTGTTTCCTCCGCTGGCACTGTTAAAAATACCGCCGCCGTTGTTGTTGCTGACATTACTATCGACGACCGTCAGGCTGGCTGTCCCAAAAAAATCGCCACTGCCATTGAAGATCCCGTCGGTGCTGTTGTTGCTGATAACGCTGTCAGTGATTGTCATGCAGGCACAACCATTGCCGCCGTTGACTAGGGACGGGAACACATTGAAGACACCTTTTCCGGAGTTGTTGCTGATGATGCACTCGGCAACCGTCATTGAAGCCCCGGCAGCACTTCCGGCTTCGTTGTCGAGGCCGGCGAATGAGTTGCCGCTTATGACGCAATTACTGACCGATACCGTGCTCTGATCATTCAAAATCCCAGACCCAGCGTTCGTGACGGTCAGGCCGGAAATCGTAACTGTTTTCGCGAAACCCACCGCGAACACAAATGACCCTTGATTGCCATTAATTGAGAGCTGGTTGGCGCCGGGACCTGAAATGGTGACGTTCTTAAATATCAGAAGTCCACCGCTGGTCAGCGTGATGGTACCACTAACTGCAAAAGTAATTCTATCGCCATCATGCGCGACAGCCACTGCCTGACGCAAGGAACCGGGTCCACTGTCGTTTGTATTGGTAACAGTTAGGGTGGCTGCGCGCGCTGACGAGGTCGTCGCTGCGAGTAACAGCGCGGCAATTACGGCAAAAAGCATACCCCTAGTCCCGCTGTACATTCCAGAATTCCGAACCGGCCCACGGTTTACGCAATCCTTTGGCCTAAGTCGAGCCAAAACGGGGAATCCAAGCCGATTCAACGAATGTTGTCGCCGCCGGTTCGCCTCGGCGCTGTTTTACACTAAAGAAAAACTGCCCACCAAGACCTGGCTACAGCGCAGACACTGAATTCAATCTCTGCGGCGGTTTATTTGATCACGCCCCACTCCTGTAGCCACCGGCCTATGGCCGGTTACTCGGGTGCCACTAAATCGAAAAACGGCCCACAGGGCCGTGGCTACAGTGGCTGCCGTTTCAACTTGGTGCGCTCCCAACCGGCGATGCTTGCACCAGTCGTATGGATAGCCGAGCCGTCAGTCGCCATCATGCTTCTGCGCCTGTCCTGTGCGCAGGAAAACTTTCCCGCTGGGACATAACTTGAAAACTTCGCACCGGCTGCAATCTGGTTTTCGCGCAAAGCAACGGCGCCGGCCATGCCAGATGAGCCAGTGACTCCAGTCTGTCCAATACTCGCGCGGTACCAGCTTCATCAAATCGAGTTCGATTTTTTCAGCGTCTTTATGTTTCGTCAGCCCGAGCCGCTGCGACAACCGGATGACATGCGTGTCGACGACGATCCCCACGTTTTTATGAAACGCGTTGCCCAGCAC
>DASREH010000062.1:0-4572 GCA_035652195.1 Candidatus Udaeobacter sp.
GCCGAAGATTGTTCACCACTTTTGTCCCGATGAGTCCAGTTCCTCCGATGACCACAATTTTTATCTTCTTGTTCATATGTTCCCTTTTTCCGCTTTTATTTGGTGCATTCACCTTAAGGAACATCCGCTCGAGGTCAGGGTAACTTAAGTTACCTTTTGCCGCGCCGTTTTGTAACCTGAAATGCTGCGTCTGGATATGCGTGCAACAGCGTTCTGGCTCCTCCAAACCGTCATCTAATTGAAAGAAATGGCGCAACGTTCGGTTTGCCAGTAACACGAATGGATGACCGGCACGGAGTTGCCAAACCACGAGATATTTGGTGTTACGACTTTCGAATTAGGATAGTCGGCCCAGTCCGCACAAAGTTATTTCCGAATCGCCGGTGCGACGGAAAGTAAAATAGACGAACAGAGAAGCCATTGAAGTGAGCAGAGCATTCGTTAAAGAAGATGTCGATCCTCCGGAGCGCACTGGAAGGAAGCGAGCAGCGTCCGGGCTGCCGCCCGGAGCAACTAATTACATTACCGCGCGTGGCGCCGATCGTTTGCGCAAGGAACTCGAGGCGCTTCGTGCAGCAAAGACGAGCAGCGAGCGAATTGCCGAATTAGAACAGATTCTGGCGTCCGTCCAGGTTGTAGACGCGCCCAGCATGCCACCGAACAGCGTTGCGTTTGGCGCAACCGTAACGGTGAAAGATAAAAAAGGGGCCACTGAAACGTTTACTGTCGTCGGAGTGGACGAGCTGAATTTCGAGCCAGATGCCGTCAGTTGGATTTCTCCGATTGGTAAGGCGCTGCTTGCTGCCGACTTGAGCGACTGGATCAGTCTTGAGGACGGTAGAAGCGCGAAAATCGTTAAGATCGAATTCAAAGAAGCGTGAGACTCAATCCGTGACCGAAATGGCGTCGGCCTTTTCGCTGGTTTGAGACCGTTATTACAAAGATTTCGGCCAGAGCCAGGCGAAGATCGCCGCGCTAAGCAGCGCGTAGATCACGCTATCGAAAAGATGCTTGAACGTAACGATCCAGCTTCGGCCGTTCCAGATCGATTCCTGGGCGTGCGCCGCGCCGTATCCTAACAAGGCGGCGACACCAACAACGCGGAACACTTGTAAGAATGCGGCGCCTGGTGCCAGCGTTCGGCAGGAGAGATAAGCGGCAAAGATGCTGATCACCAAACAGTACAAGAACCATTGAACCATGTTCTTTCCCATTGCCGGTGGGCCACTGGGTAACACAGTCAACAAACCCACGGGCCCGCGTTTCATTTTCTCAACCATCGGCGGCGATTTCATTTCCTTGAAAGAACAATATGGAAAGAAATAGGCGGGGCCGCGTGTCACGCCGGCATTTCGCAGGGCGTCAGTGACACGATCTTCATCCGGCAATTTGCGGTAATCGCTTTTGTGATAAGAGAGCACCATGTGCATGATGAAGCTGGCCAAAAAAACAATCACAGCCGAAAGGAGAACGGGCAGCCACAAATCGATTAACGGGACCATTCCCGTGGTTTTACTCCCGGCGTGAGCTCGGTGTCAAAGCGAAGAATGGAACCAGCACACTGCTGGAAGCAAAATGATTAGCCCCTGTGGCGCTGATGGAGTGTTTGGTGACCTGATTTTGGCGAATGGCGGCGGCGTGTTGATCCGGCATGGGACGTTGCTCGGGTGTTAAAATGATTTAGACATCGATGAATCGCGCTTTCAGCGCTGAACAAGAGGTGCGGGTTCAATGTTCCTGGGGCGATGCCCCAGGCTTGAATGATCTCGCGCCTGTGGCGCTGATGGAGTGCCTGTTAACGGCAACGTGGTGAACGCAGCGATTGTCATCCGCTTGATGCGTCGCCTCGATTAAATTGATTTGGTGCCTGCGGTGCTGACAGAACGTTCGTGAACGTAACTTGTCTCGATCGAATCTTTGCGCTGTAGGCGCGGCCTTCACTCTTAGCCTGGGGCAGCGCCCAGGCTGGGTGCAACGTACACCGTTATCTGCGCTGAAATCGCGATTCATTTTCGCGCGTTGCTCTTTCCGGGGCCATCGCGCTCGAGGCAAGATGATTAGTGCCTGTGGCGCTGATGACGTGTGTGTTAATCGGTAACTTGGCGGACGCCGCGACGCGCTGCTATTCCTGAAGCCATGACGCTCGGAGGGACTGACTTGCCCTCCTTGAGTGTTGCACGATGCCCGGGTCAACGCCCGCGGCTACAGAGAATGGAAGTTGTAGCCACGGCGCTGTGTCGCCGTGCAAGGTGGAGCGCGTTGTCCTCAACGCATTGATCACATCTCTTAGCGTCGGTCGCGAGATAACACGCTCCACCAGCATGACAGCATTAGCATCGTCTTCGCAGAAGCCGATCCACGTTCGCCGTCAACGGCCGCGGCCGCAGAGAAAAAGGATCTGTAGCCACGGCGCTGTGTCGCCGTGAGTTCGACGCCACAGAGACCCGCGTGTTGAAATTCAGAGTGCCGCCGTCAACGCCAGCGGCTCCTGCCCTTTGTCTTTTCAAGCGCAGCATGAAGCCGTTTGAGACTCGCTTTTGGCCACAGTTTTTTCGTCGGGTAATAATTGCGGAACGATGGCGTTCCCTCCGGCAGCTTCAACCATTTCGCTTTCCATCGAGTGTAGATGTGAACGTCCGGCTTCAAAGCATTTGGATTGTCCAGCGTGCCGACGCGCACAAACCGGAGATTAGGCCGGCGGCCGTAATCACTCCAGACGGCCGTCTGGCATTTGGGACAACGGTAAATGTCGTGAGCACCATTCTCGCGCGGCACCGGGACGGCTATTGGCTTGCCGCGAAGCAACTCAATGGCCGCAGTCTCAATGATTGCGTTGAGTACGAAGGTGCTGCCTGTCAGCCGCTGGCAATCGTCGCAGTGACAGCAATGGACGAACATCGGTTTTACAAGAAGCTGATAGCGGATCGCGCCGCACGCGCACCGGCCGATGAGTTTTTTTGCCACTTTTGAGTTGCTGCTCAACGATCACGAATCAGGCGTTCACCCTTGCGATTCGCGGTTCACCATTCCCCACGAAGCGTCAGTAATGCTGGCCGACGTACTCCCACATCTGATGATGCCAGTACGGCCATTCGTGTCCGCCCTGCGGCCCCCAATCGTCCAGATGATGATTAACGCCGCGGTTCCTCAGAATCTCAGACATTCGGTACGTGGGCCCGCTGTTCTCCCATGGGCCACAGCCGGTCGCAAGCCGGATATCGCAGCTCGCGTACTGGTGGAAGAACCACGGGTCGCTCTGATTCGCCATGTAGTCCACCGGGTTATTGAAATAGAAATTGTCATCGTACATCCCATCCATCGAATCGCGCATGTCGTACACTCCCGAAAGTGCGTAACAGCGTTTCACGTGGTCTGGATGTTTAAAAAGAGTATTGGCCGCATGAAAGGCGCCAAGCGATGCGCCCAGCGTGGCAATCCCGATGCCTGGCGTTTGGCACTGTGAATCAATGAACGGGAAAACTTCATTCGCCACATAGGAGTCGTATTGCGCCTGCATCCAGCTCCGATGGAAGGGATGCGCGCCCTTGTTTTGGAAAGAATCGCTGTTCACGCTGTTGATACAGAAGATTCGAATCCGGCCCGCCTCGATGTAAGGACTGAGAGTGCGGATCATGCCCTGGCCTTCCATTTCCCATTCATCGCCACAGCTCGTGGGAAATGCGAGGATCGGCGCTCCATAATTGCCGTAAATGGCGACGCCCATATGCCTGTTGAGACGGTCGGAGTACCAAACCTGATGGTCGCGATGCATGGTGTGCGAGCATAGCGGTTTAACAATCAGGCTCAAGCCCTGTGTGAGGCCTGCGAGCGAACATTGCTCCCGGAACAGGCCTCGCCTCACGCGCGCTAAAGTTAGCGGCGCGGCAAGCGAAGCGGGAACAACATTGAAACCTGCTGGCGATAATGCCGGTACTGGTCGCCGTAGAATTTAATCAGGTCGCGTTCTTCGAACTGGATGGCAACCAGGATGTAGGCAGTAGTCATGATCGCGAAAAATAAATGGCCGCTGGTCATGCGCGGCGTAGCCCAGAACGCAATGATGAAGCCGAGATAGATCGGGTGACGCACAATCTTATAAAGCGCCGGATTTTTAAACGGCGGCGGTTCGATTCGTTTGCCTTGAGCGTAGTAGAAGACTTGTTTGAGTCCGAACAGGTCGAAGTGATCAACCAGCCACGTCGACACCAGCACCATTCCCCAGCCGATCCAGAACAAGCCTTGCAAAATGGTGCGCCCGTTTGGATTTCGTACGTCCCAGATAACACCCTTGATCGGATGCCATTTCCAAAAGAGCAGCAATAAGATCAGGCTCGCCAGGAGCACATAGGTGCTGCGTTCAACTGGCTCCGGAACAATCTTTTTCCAGGCGCGTTTGAACCATTGTCGCGCCATGACGCTGTGTTGCACTGCAAACAGGCTGAGCAGGATTGCGTCCACGATAATAGCTTTGAGAAATGGACCCGCTGTGCCCGAATCGATCGTCTTTGGAACCAGCCCGATGTTTCCGACAAACGCGATTGCGTAAAGGAACGCGATGAGAAAAATCAGGTA
>DASREH010000063.1:0-5367 GCA_035652195.1 Candidatus Udaeobacter sp.
GGCGTCGCGCCCGTGCTGTTGCCGTACAAGCTGGCCTACGTTCAATTCGCCACGCTGACCCATTTGCGTCGCCCGTGCGTCGCCCAGGTGCGAATTGTGCGCCCAGACAACGATCTTTGCCCGCCCCCCATGCCGTTCGAGGTGCGCGACCAGTGCGTTCAATGTTTCTACCATATGGCGGTCACGCAGGTTCCAGGAAGAAACATCCTCCAGAAACATTGAGCGATAGTATTCCTCGGCATTTTTCACTAATCGCGCGTTCTGTTGGGCATAAAAAACTTCATCTTCCGCGACGGTACCATCGCGCCGCGCGTACTCCGCCGCTCGCCGTTGCAGTTCAACGAGCTGAGCGACTACCTCTTCCTCGCACGATTTGGCGAGACCGAGCCCTGCGGCGAAGCCGTAATTTTGGGTGTCTTCACCGAACTGATCGAAGCAACCGTACCGAGTGCGTGCGACCTTCGCCGCCTCAGGGTCAACTTTTTCGAGATATCGATGAACCGCATCCATTGAGGCGCGGAGGCTGTAGAGATCGAGGCCGTAAAAACCAGCCTGTTCCGTGCGCGACGGGAGCGCGCCGTTGTGTGTGCGCAGCCATTCCAGGAACTCCACAACATCGGTGTTGCGCCACATCCACGTTGGAAAACGCTTGAAATCGGCAAGTGCTTCTGTGGCAAACGCGTCCCTGCTTGCCTCGCGCACATAGCGATTGACGCGGTAGGCATCGGGCCAGTCGGCCTCGACAGCAACGGCGGTGAACTCCTTTTCCTCGATCAATCGCTGCGTGATCTGGGCACGCTCATGATAAAATTCATGCGTGCCGTGGGATGCCTCTCCCAGCAGCACGAACCGAGCGTTGCCGATCAAGTCCATGAGAGGGTCGTAATCTTGAGCCGTACTAAGTAAACGGTGCGCATTCTCGCGCACGGTGTCAGTCGGGCTTCCTTCAATCGTCGTTTGCATGATTTGTCTCCTCGGAGTCGCGCCTGGTTTTAAACTTATTTTGCCGCGACCTCCTCGCGCGAGCGGTTGAGCAGGTCACGAACTTCTTCATCACTATTCTGTGCGAAGTTCTCGTACCACAGCCCGACGGCATGAAATGGCTCGGGCGTAACCGCACAGATGACATCGTCAGCGTGCTCCCTCATTTGGTCGCAGGTTTCGGGAGCGGCAATCGGAACCGCCACCACGACACGCCCGGCCTGTTGTTGTCGTAGCGCTTTGATTGCCGCGAGCATGGTGGCGCCAGTGGCAAGACCGTCATCCACAAGGATGACCGTCTTGCCACGAACGTTGAGAGCTGGGCGATCGCCACGGTAAAGACGTTCGCGCCGCGTTAACTCCTGCTGTTCCTTAGCCGCTACTGCGTCGATTGCATGGTCCGGGATGCCAAGAGCACGCACAACTTCGTGGTTAAGAACACGAAGGCCGCCCGGCGCGATCGCGCCCATGGCCAACTCCTCGTGCCCGGGGACACCCAGTTTGCGAACCGGGAAGACGTCCAGCGGAACGTTGAATGAACGCGCCACTTCATAGGCTACCGGCACGCCACCGCGCGGCAGAGCAAGCACTATCACGTCCGAACGATTGGCATAAGCGGAGAGTTTCTGAGCGAGGAAACGCCCCGCGTCCCTGCGATCGCGGAAAGGCTGGTTCATGTCATGCACCCCGTTGCCAGAGATCGCGTATCTCGCTGGGTAATATCTGCTTCACATCGTTGATCTCTCCGCCGGTGATGCGCTTCGCCAGCAATGAAAACACTGCGTGCGCGATTGTCTCGAGATCTATATCGTCATCGCCTCTGAACTGTTCGCGGATTCGCGCTAGAAATTCCTCTCGATGGCGTTCTTTCACCGGTTTCCCGGTTGGACTCCAGCCCTCAAAATAAATGCCGCGAATTAACATCGGCATTTGCGCTCCGAATTCGGCTGCTTCCTCGACGGTGAGTCGGTCGCGTAATGCGTGTAAAACGGCTCTCAACGCCTGATAAGCTCGGCGCCGATCCCAACCGGTATTTTCCATCAAGTCCTTCAGCCAGATATTGGTTTTTTGCACGGTGGTGTCAAAAACTTCCAGACCAGTTGCGCTCATACATTTCCTCCTTCTAAAATTCGTTTCAGCTATGTTCCCTATTGTTGGTTGACTTGTGCTTGTTCGATAAATTTTCGAATCTGCGGCGCAGGCATCGCCCCAGCCTGGCGCGCTACTTCGATCCCGTTTTGGAACAACACCATTGTCGGGATCGCAGAAATACGGAAGCGGTATCCGAGCGTCGGCGCTTCTTCCGTGTTCACTTTTGCCACCAGTAGGCGCCCCGCAGTTTCTTTCGCGAGCTTGCGCACTTCAGGCGCCACGATTTTGCACGGGCCACACCATGGCGCCCAGAAATCTACCAGCACAGGTACTGCCGAGTGGCTTATGAGCGCCTCAAAAGCGAGGTCATTGTGAATATCGACAGGTTCGCCAATGGATTCGAGTTCGCACTGACATTGGCCGCATCGGAAAGCCTTGCTCAGTCCTTCGTATCTCATGCGGTTGCGGCGCCCGCATTTTGGGCAGTCCAATAAAATCCCGCGCTCATCAAGTTCGCTCATTCTAACTAGAACAACGCATCCCGCTGCCGACGAGGCTGCGTCATCACCCATTCAAATCGCGCGTGCTGGCGAAAAGAGAACTTAAGTTACCGGTCCGTTAGAAGACGATCAGCCGCATTATTAATATGAAGACAATACTCAAGAGCATTGCAGTTTCTTTGCTGCTCAGCCTTGTTGGCGCCGGCGGATCGGTCGCTTGGGCAGCAGTTAAGAAGAATCCCGCTACTAACTACCCCTCGCTCGTGGGGGCATCGGAAATCAAGGGAACACACGTCAAGAATCCACAAAATCAGGATCTGGGCGAAATCGATGAAGTGCTTATCGATCCTGACACTGGACAAGTGCGATTTGTGATTCTGGAAGTCGGCGGCTTCTTGGGTCTCGGGTCCACTAAAGTTGCAGTACCCTTAAGCGCATTTCAGATCACAGCGGAAGGAGACAAATCAAAGTGGGTACTGGACGCGGACAAAGAAAAATTAATGAACGCACCGAAAGTCCAGGGCAAAAACTACGAGCGTCTTTATACTCGTGCGGAAGCTGAGCCGATCTTTGTGTACTGGAGAATCAAGTGGGTCGAACCCGGGTCCAGTTCCAACCCGTAATCAGCAAACCAGCTGCAACTAAATCGATCAATGCGACAGCACAACGAACGGAGGCAGCAATCTTGTTCGGTGCTTAGGAAGTGAAGGGAGCGAGATAAAATATATGATGCTCGGCGCGACGAGAACGCTTGGAGAAAGCGTCGCGCGTCGAGGGCAAAAATTACGAGCGGTTATACCTCGCCAATGCCGCCGAACCTTCGAGACCACGTTATCGCTGCTAGTCGCAGCCGATTGATGGCGCGCACGCGATAACTAAGTGCCAAGATGTTTCCAATTCAGGACTCTGTTCCGAGCCGCTCCGTGCCCATAGTGACGCGCGCGTTGATTCTTGTAAACGTATTGGTCTTTTTCTTCGAGCTCGCTCTTCCAAAGCAGGGCCTCGAACAACTCTTTTATCTTTTCGGCATCGTGCCGGCCCGTTTCACTCATCCCGCTTGGGCTTCTTATGTCGGTTTTCCCGCGGACGGTTACTGGACGATCCTCACGCACCAATTCCTGCATGGCAGCTGGCTCCACCTCATTGCCAACATGTGGACGCTCTGGATTTTCGGCGACAACGTCGAGGATCAGATGGGTTCACTGCGATTTGCGGCCTTCTACTTGATCTGCGGCAGTATCGCCGGTCTCACACAAGCGATGACGAATCCGGATTCCACGATCCCATCCGTAGGTGCCTCGGGCGCGATTGCGGGCGTGCTTGGCGCCTACCTCCTGTTTTTTCCGACCGCGCGGCTTGTTGTTCTGCTTCCGATCTTCTTTTTTCCGTTCTTCTTCGAGGTCCCCGCCGTGCTTTATCTTCTCCTCTGGTTCTTCATTAATCTGTTTAGCGGCACAGCGGCGTTAGCCGGTCCACAGGAAGTGGGCGGCATCGCGTGGTGGGCGCACGTGGGCGGGTTCGTGAGTGGAATGCTTCTGTGTCGCTTGTTTGTGCGCCGTCGTCGACAATTGCAACCGGATGAGTACGGACTGGAATGGGCGTGGGAACCAAGATCTCGTTAGGCGAAAGGAGAACCTGAATGGATATTATCTGGCTGTTTTTCATGCTCTCGGCGCTCCAGCCGATCATTAAACAGAAATTTTTGGAAGCATCCCGCAAACGCATGATCGCTCTCATCGAACGAGAGCGAAAATCGCGGGTTGTTCTGCTCGTCCACCGGCAGGAAACGATGAGCCTGCTCGGCTTTCCGTTTTTCCGTTACATCGACATCAACGATAGCGAAGAGGTATTGCGGGCCATTCACCTGACGGACCCGGAAATTCCTATCGACCTGGTACTCCACACACCGGGTGGTTTAGTGCTGGCCGCCACCCAAATCGCCCGCGCGATTTTCACACGCAAAGGGAAAGTCACGGTCTTTGTCCCGCATTACGCCATGTCCGGCGGCACGCTTCTTGCACTAGCTGCGGATGAGATTGTCATGTCCGATTACGCAGTTTTAGGCCCGGTCGATCCGCAACTAGGCGAGTATCCGGCGGCTTCAATCTTGAAAGCGGCCCATCAGAAACCCGTCGCGGAGGTCGATGACAAGACATTGATTTTGGCCGACCAGGCGGAAAAGGCGATTGCACAAATGCGACATGAGGTGGGTGAACTCTTAGCGGAGAGATACCCGCGGGAACAAGCCGAAGAGACTGCCAAACTCATGACCAGTGGAACGTGGACGCACGATTATCCGATCACGTGCGAGCGAGCACGCGCGCTGGGTCTGCCAGTCAACAGCAACATGCCGGAAAACGTCTTGCGATTAATGGAGCTTTATCCACAGCCCATGCGCCGGCAGCCTTCGGTGGAGTATGTACCGGTGCCCTATCGATCGGATCGGCGTGCTATGCCGAAGCGATAACTTGAACTGCCGCGAATCAGGGCGGCGACCGGTTAAGGCGTACACAACCCAGGCGGTGCGCTGATTGCAAGTCATTGCAGCCGGAGTGCTTTTAAGGGAGTACGGTGGTCTCGCGTCTCAAGTCGTTCCTCCAATCGTCTCGCGAGATTGAAAATTGGACGTTGGGCATTGGATGCTGGAAGTTCGCGCTCTAGCGCGCCTTGGGCCTGTAGCTCAGCGGTTAGAGCAGCCCCGAAAGCTTTCGGGGTTGGTCATCAGCGATTCGCATGATTAAATGTGCGAAGAAAATGGGCCTGTAGCTCAGCGGTTAGAGCAGGGGACTCATAA
>DASREH010000064.1:0-18984 GCA_035652195.1 Candidatus Udaeobacter sp.
TGAGCTCGACATGACAAAATCGGATGCTTTAAAGCCTCGTCGCCAGCTCGGGTTGTTCGATGCAACGATGATCGTCATGGGCGGCATCGTTGGCGCGGGAATCTTCGCCAATCCGTCGGAGGTAGCGCATCGCGTGCATACGCCATTCTTAATTCTTGGCGTTTGGATCCTGGGAGGAATTTTTGCCATGTGGGGGGCTTTTATCTGGGCCGAACTTGCCACTCGTTTACCGGCCGCGGAGGGTGGCCAATACGTTTACCTTCGCGACGCCTACCATCCGGCCGTGGCGTTTGTGTATGGCTGGGGACTGCTCCTGGTGACGCAAACCGGCGGCATGGCTGCTGTCGCAGTGATTTTTTCGTCATATTTTCGTGCACTGACCGGTCTGGATTGGAACGAGAGCCTTATCGCGAGCGTTGTGTTACTTGGATTGACCGGCATCAATTGTTTTGGTGCGCGTGCGGGGAGCAACGTGCAGAGTGTTTTCATGCTGTTAAGGATCATCGCGATCGCGGGCCTTGTGTTGTTAGGATTTGCCCTTGGTGGCACCTCTCCCAAGTACGAACCTGCGCTTGCACCTTCGTTTTCGTTCGGAGTGTTGGGCGCAATCGGATCTGCGATGGTACCGGTCGCCTTCGCGTACGGCGGTTGGCAAACATCCACTTTTGTAGCCGGTGAAATGCGCGATCCACGCCGCGACCTTTCGCGCGGCCTGATAACGGGAGTGGCCGGGGTTGTGGCGCTTTATCTTGCCGTCAACCTGGTTTGCCTGCGAGTGCTGGGTCCGTCAGGGATGGATGCAACGACCACGCCGGCCTCCGACGTCATGCGGGCGGCGCTCGGTTCGCGCGGCGCACAATGGATTGCCGCAGGTATCGCCATTTCAACGCTTGGATTTCTAAGCCAAAGCATGCTTACCGGCCCGCGAGTGTATTATGCCATGGCGCGCGACGGCCTTTTCTTTAAACGTGTAGGCAAGCTCTCGGAACGATCCCGAGCGCCGGTAACTGCCATACTGGTTCAAGGTTTGGCCGCAATGGCTATCGCTTGTTCTGGAACGTATGGTCAGATCCTGAACTTTGAGGTCACTGTCGATTTCATTTTCTTTGCGATCACAGCGGCATCGCTGTTCGTTTTGCGCCGGAATCGGATCGGGTCGGATGCAACGACCTTTCATGTGCCTGGCCATCCGGTCACCACGATTCTGTTTGTTTTGTCGTGTCTTGGAATTGTTGGAAGCGCCATCTGCGCGTCTCCGTCAAATAGTGCGATCGCCCTGGGAATCATGCTGGCTGGGCTGCCGGTTTACTATTATTGGAGCAACTTCAAACGAGCACAGTCATGATGCATAAGCACTCGGACTACATGGAGTGGTCTAAGACACAAAGCCGTGCGCGGTTCAATCTTGCCACGAGCGGTGTTGCTTCATTTCCGCTTCGCGAATTGCCAGTTGAGTTGGAAACACTCGAAATCAATGGCGACAGCAGCTACACCGGTTATGGCTACCCGCCGTTGCAAAAAGTCATCGCGGCGCATCATGGCGTTGACCCGAACTGTGTTGTGGAATCCGCGGGAACTTCCATGGCAAATCATCTGGCCATGGCTGCGATTATTGAACCTGGTGACGAAGTTTTAATCGAGCACCCGGCGTACGGGCCAATTCTGGACGTAGCCCGATATCTTCACGCTGATATCAAACGCTTTCCGCGGACGGAAGACAACGGGTGGGTTATCGATCCAAATGCGGTCCGGGCTTGTATGACGCCAAGAACCCGGCTGATCGTGATTACCAATTTGCACAATCCCACGAGCGCGTTGACGCCGGATTGGGTGTTGCGCGAAGTGGGCGACCTCGCGGCTAGCGTCGGGGCGCTGGTGCTGGTGGACGAGGTTTATCTCGATGCGGTGTACGAACGAACACCGCGTACCTCCTTCTGTCTCGGGCCACAGTTTGTGGTGACCAGTAGCCTGACCAAGGTCTACGGCGTCAGCGGGCTAAGATGCGGGTGGATCCTCGCGAACGCGGATCTTGCATGGAAAATGCGGCGCCTGAACGACCTCTATAGCGCAACACCTGTCTATCCCGGGTTACTCCTTGATGTGGCCATTTTTAAGCATCTAAACCGGCTTCGCGAAAAAGCACGTCGCATCGTGGATGCGGATCGGAGATTGCTTCGAGACTTTCTTGTAAAGCAGTCGTGTGTTTCAGCAGTGTGGACGGAGTGGGGGACGACATCATTCGTGCAATTGATGAACGGCAGCGCCGATGATTTTTGTGAACGCCTGCGCACAGAATTCGATACGACTGTAGTTCCAGGGCGCTTCTTCGAAATGCCCGACTATTTTCGAATCGGGATGGGCGTGAACACGGAAATGTTCGGCGAAGGTCTGGACCGAATCGGCCGTGCGCTTAGGAGCTGAGCTTTAATTCGCGTCCGGCTTACGGGCGCGGACGGGGAACAGGACGCGGCCTCGGTGTAGGTGTAGATCTCGGAGTTGGGCTAGGTGTCGCCGCAGTATAATTGAACGTGCAGGTGAACTCGTTCGACGGGCTCCCCGAGCAGCAGAAAATGGCATCGAAAAGAATATGTATCGTGTTGAGGCCGGGAACTGCAGGAGAGGTATCGTAGTGGAAGGTGATCGTGTTGTTGGATACTTCGAACGAACTCGGGCCGATGTTGTTCACCATGAAACCGCTCGATTGAACAAGGTCGACGGAACAGCTCATTTGCACTGTAAAATCAACTGGCGCGATAGAGACCTGCGTGTCACATGGAGTCACCTGTTCCACCAGACACGATTTCCCGGGCGTCGGTGTAGGAGTGACGCCGGATTGCGCGCAGTATCTCCCGCCCGTGTTCAGATAAAAGGGTGCGATATCATTAAGTCCGCCCCAGACAATCATGTCACTGCCGCTCCAGACTGCTGTTTGGTACGCTCGCTGTTCGGGCGGGTTGGTCGTTGTAGTAGGCATCCAGTTATCGGTGGTCGGATTGTACTTACCACCGGTGTTGAATTGTTGTAGCCCATTAGTTCCGCCCCAAACGATTATGTCACTGCCAGTCCACACCGCGGTGTGACTAAACCGGGCCGCTGGCGCATTGGCGCTACTGGTCACCATCCAACTATCGGTGCCAGGGTTATATCTGCCGCCGCTATTCAGACCGAGATTCGAGCCATCATCGCCGCCCCACACAATCATTTCCGCATCGGTCCATTTTGCCGTGTGAAATTTTCGGCCAGACGGCGCTGCAGTCGTGCTGGTTGCTGTCCAGCTGTCTGTGCTTGGATTGTATCTTCCGCCAGTGTTGAAATGATCGAGACCATTCCATCCACCCCAGACGATCATTTCGCTACCTGCCCACACTGCAGAGTGATTGAATCGCGCCGTGGGCGCGTTGATGGTGCTGGTTGCTGTCCAACTGTCCGTGTGCGGATCGTATCTGCCGCCGCTGTTCAATTCGACATGACTCCATCCACCCCAAACAATCATCTCACTACCGGACCAGACTGCCGCGTGAAAGAGGCGACCAGGTGGCGCGTTGATTGTGCTGGTGGGTGTCCAGGTGTCGGCGGCTGGATTGTATCGGGCTCCTGTGTTCAAGCCTTGGCCATCATCTCCGCCCCAGATGATCATTTCAGTCCCAGTCCAGACTGCGGTGTGACCAGCTCGCACAGCGGGCGCATTGACGGTGCTGACCGCTATCCAACTATCTGTGCTGGCTTCATATCTTCCACCCGTGTTCAAATAGTTCTCACCGTAGCCGCCCCAGACGATCATTTCGCTCCCAGTCCAGATTGCCGTATGAGAGGCTCGCGCTGCAGGTGCATTGGTGGTGGTGATAGCGGTCCACGTATCCTCACTGCATGAAGGACCTTCTGCGGAAATCGTTGGAAGATGATAAACGGCGTTTCTTAGCGGCGTTGCTGTCGACGCAATACCTACACCATCGATGCAGGGCGACGGAAGCCCTTTGGTTTTGAGCTGAACTGATGGCTCGGCGGTCACACGTTGGGCCAGAATCGGTCTAGCCAGACACTCTGCAACGACGAAAGGATCGTCTCCGAGCGCGTGAAAAAGTTCGCGTAACATCGCGGGATGTCTGGTGTGCTGTGCCATACGATCCATCTCACCCTGTAACTCCTCTGATGTGATCGGATTTTGCCAGCAATCCTGCAGCGCCTTTGACTTGCACAGATAGTCCGCAACTTTTTTTTCAGGCGTGGCCTGAGACATAATCGCGTCGAGCGATGGTTTGGCAGTGGCATTTCCTTTTGGCCAGATTCGGTGACGCGAGTAAACCTCTTCAATCGCTCGCTGGTAAGCTACGCGCTGAGCAAACGTCAATGTGTTCTGTTTGCGATTGTATCGCTGCCCCAAAGCGAACAGGGTCGTAGCCACACTAGCTAACAAAAGGAGATAGAACGCACCACGGATTAGGAAGGCCTTAGCAGAAGGCGCCAGCTGCTTTTTCATGATGCGGCAGTGAGGGGTGCGATTCTAGCTAAGCTGTGAAATGAGCGTCGAGGCTAATTTTTTATTCGAGAAAAGAACTCAGCCCTGAAACAGAGCGAGCTCAGTTGCGTCGCTCGATGTGTCATCGACAGTCAGCACTGGAATGAAAACAGCGCAGGCTTTTCAAATTCGCCCCGCACGCGTTGGAGATGTCCCGGTCATTTTGCAATTAATTCGCGACCTGGCGACGTATGAACGCGCGCCGGACGAAGTCACTGCGACAGAGGAACAACTCAGACAAGTTTTGTTCGGGGAACGACCGGCGGCGGAAGTTCTCCTCGCATTTGAGGGAGAAACGGCCGTTGGCTTCGCAGTTTACTTTTACAATTTTTCCACCTGGCTCGGGCGAGCCGGGCTTTACCTTGAAGATTTATTCGTGAACCCCGACAAACGCGGCAAAGGCTATGGACGCGCGCTGCTCATTCAACTGGCGAAGATGGCGCGGCAGCGAGGGTGCGGCCGGATGGAATGGGCTGTGCTGAATTGGAACGAGCCAGCGATTAAATTTTATCGGACGCTCGGCGCCAGGCCCATGAATGAATGGACAGTCTTTCGCCTGACTCGTGATGAGATCGCCAGGCTTGCGGACGAAGCCGACACGGCTGCCATCAGAGAGCGGCCCGATTAACAGTCAAAGAGCAGGGCTTCAGATGGCGAAGGAAAGAACAAAAATCGAAGACTATGCATTTCTTAGCGATACGCAGACCGGCGCCTTAGTCAGCCGGGATGGATGCGTTGACTGGCTTTGTCTTCCCCGGTTTGATTCGCCGGCGTGTTTCGCGTCGCTTCTGGGCGATACGCAAAATGGACACTGGCGCTTTTTCCCGAAAGAAGAAGTTGTAAAAACCCGGCGCCGCTACCGTGGTGACTCGTTGATCCTGGAAACCGAGATCGAGACCAAAAACGGGGCAATTCGACTCATCGATTTCATGCCACCGCGTGGTGAGAACCCGGACATCGTCCGGATTGTGGAAGGATTGCGCGGCAAGGTCTCGATGCAGATGGAACTCATCATCAGGTTTGATTACGGGCAGATCGTGCCGTGGGTGCGTCATCGAAATGGTGGACTTGAGGCAATCGCTGGACCTGATGGTTTGATTTTGCGGACACCAGTTGAGACGCATGGCAAAGACCTGACCACGGTTGCAGAGTTTGGGGTTAGCAGGAGTGAGAGGTTTCCATTTGTGCTCACGTGGTTTGCTTCCCACAAGGATCCCCCAAGAGCGATCCATGCCGAACATGCATTGCGCGATACCGAGGTTTATTGGCAGGAATGGAGCAAGCAATATCAGGAGCAGGGAAAATGGCGCGATGCAGTCATGCGCTCTCTGATTGTCCTCAAAGGATTGACCTACGCGCCAACTGGTGGACTGGTCGCCGCGCCTACAACATCGTTGCCGGAACAAATCGGAGGACCGCGTAACTGGGATTATCGTTACTGCTGGTTGCGGGACGCTACGTATGCTTTGCTTTCACTCCTGCGTGCCGGTTATCGCCAGGAAGCGCAGGGTTGGCGTGAGTGGCTGCTGCGAGCTGTGGCGGGAAGTCCGGCCCAGATGCGGATCATGTACGGCGTCAGCGGCGAACGCCGGCTCACTGAAGTAGAACTTCCCTGGCTCTCAGGTTACGAAAAGTCTCTGCCGGTTCGGATCGGCAATGCTGCATCGAGCCAATTTCAACTCGATGTGTACGGCGAAGTGCTGGCCACAATGTTCGAGGCCGACCGCGCTGGAATCAAAATGCAGGAACCTGATTGGGCGTTAATGGTGCATTTGATGAAATTTTTGGAATCAAACTGGCAGAAACCTGATGAAGGAATCTGGGAGGTACGCGGCGGACGGAAAAATTTCACGCACTCGAAAATGATGGCATGGGTGGCGTTCGATTGCGCTATCAAGCTTGTGGAAGAGTGCGGCTGTGCGGCAGGGCAGCATTATGCTCGCTGGCGAAAAGTCAGAGAAGAAATTCACGCCGAAGTTTGCGAGCGGGGTTACAATCCCAGGAAGAAGGCGTTCACGCAGTTTTATGGCTCCGATGCTCTGGATGCCAGTCTCTTAACAATGCCGCTGGTCGGCTTTTTGCCTGCAAAAGACGAGCGCGTTCGCAATACCGTTGAAGCTATTGAACGCGAACTGATGGTAGACGGCCTGCTGTTGCGCTATCGGCCGCAGGAATGTGGTGTGGACGGGTTACCAGGCGACGAAGGGGTTTTTCTTCCGTGCTCGTTCTGGTTGGTTGCCTGCTGGCATCTGCTCGGTCGAAAAGAAGAAGCCTGCGAATTGTTCAAGCGCTTGCTTGATTTGCGAAACGACCTGGGGCTTCTCTCGGAGGAGTACGATCCACATGACAAAAGGCAACTGGGAAATTTTCCTCAGGCGTTTTCGCATGTGGCATTGTTGGGTGCCGCGCGAATCCTTGATGGCGAGGAGCAGATAGTACCCCTGAAGTAACGAGGCCGCCTGTAGAAGTCTATTTCCCGGCTTCGCTTGAAGAAACCAGACAGCGTACCAAATCTTCGGTCGTAACAATTCCGCAAAAATTCTTCTTTCGATCCACGACAGCGGCAAGACCGAGCCGCGCAACGCGTAATTGCAGCACAACTCGATAAGCGGAGTCGTCTTCGTTTGTTATAATGATGCGCCGAACGTAGTTGGCGAGCGGCTTGCTTCCATTCTGATCGAACAGGATGTCCATGACATTAATCAAGCCAGCAGGTTGACCGCCCGCTGAGATAACAGGCAGACGATCAAGCCCTGAAGAGGCGCTAAGCTTTACTGCGTCTTCCGGTGTGGAGCTTGGCGCCAGGGCAACCACTTTTGCGGAGGGCAGCATGACATCGCGAATTTTGACGCCGCTAAAGTCGACCACGTTATGAATCATCGCCCGTTCGGTCGCAGTGAGAGAACCCTCAAGCTCGCCTTGCGCGGTGATCTGTTTCAGATCCTCGCGGCCTGCAAAGAGCCGGGCGCGCTTGGCCGCGCGACTCGGAAGGATCAGCTTGCCAATGCGTGCTCCAAGTTCTAGCAGCGGCGAAAACAAGAGCGACGCCAGTTCGAGGATGCCGGCCAGTCGCGCCAGGGCGCGAAACGGAAATCGCCGGAAAAGCGATTTGGGAAAAACAGAAAGCAGAAACAAATAAACCGGGAGCGCAATGGCCAGGGAAATGAAATACCCAATATAACCCCATGAACGCACTAACTCACGGGTCAGCAGAAATAGCCCGAGGATATCCGCTGCATTCGTAATCAGCAGAACAGTCACCAGCAATCGCTCCGGATGTTTCAATAACCGATTTAGTTTCACGGCTGCTGGCACGCGACGTTTCACATTTTGCCGCAACCGAATCGGGTTGATCGAAAGCAGCCCGCTTTCAATTCCGTTGAAAAAGAACGAAACAAACCAGCAACAAAAAATGACCACGCCGATTATCATGCTGCTTGTTCGAACGCTTTGGGCGCGGTTTTTTCCAGTAAGATTTCCTCAATCCTTTGACGTCCGGCGCGACGCACGGTAATCACCAGCCGGGGGATCTCTAATTTGGTGCCGGGGGGCGGCAGATAGCCCAGTCGCGTAAAAACAAATCCGCCAATCGTGTCGATCCCTTCTGCGTCGATTTGAAAGCCGAGATACTCGCTTAGATCGTCGAGGCGCGCGTTGCCGCTGACAAGAAATCTGCCATTCCCCAGCGGCTCGATGTAGAGAGCGACATCGTCTCGCGGTACTACGTCGCGAAGAATTTCTTCCACGATATC
Organism: Candidatus Udaeobacter sp.; assembly: GCA_035652195.1. Classification (GTDB taxonomy): domain Bacteria; phylum Verrucomicrobiota; class Verrucomicrobiia; order Chthoniobacterales; family UBA10450; genus Udaeobacter. Next base: position 8,269 of record DASREH010000064.1, read on the forward strand.
CTCCATGGTGATGATTCCCTCGATACCGCCAAATTCATCGACCACAACGCCCATTCCCTGCGGACGACTCAGGAATAATTTGAGCAGATCGAGCGCGCCCATGGTCTCGGAGACAAACGAAGGAGGAATCAGGGCTTCCGTGTAATGTTCCGAGGGATCGAGCAGGAATAATTTCACATCAATGATGCCGAGGATTTGATCGGGAGTATCGGCGTAAACTGGCACTCGTCGATATCGATGTTGCTTCAGGCGGGCGATCGCTTCTTCATTATTCAAGTCATCCGGAAGCATGAAAGTATCGACGCGCGGCGTCATGCAGTCCTTGGCAGTCTTATCGCCGAGTTTGATGATTTCCTGGATGATTTCGGCTTCGCCCTCGTACAGAGCGCCTTCCTCCTCGCTCATCTCGATAAGCGTCTCCAATTCCTCGTCACTTAAACGCGGACTCACGCGGATCCCTGACGAGGTGAGACGATCGACTACGTATACGCTGACCCTTTCGAGCTGATGACCGATCCGGTCGAGTAAAGGCATCGATACTTGCAAGGCGAAAGCGCCAATCGTGGAGAGCCGATACGGCACGGACAACGCCAGCAGCTTTGGGATGAGATCGCAAACCAGCACAACCACCGCAAAGATGAGCAGCGCGGCCATCCATAGCGGAATGTGAGTAGCCAATGGGCTCTCCCAAAGAAAAAAAAGACACCAGATCACCAGAAGCACGTTTACCAGTCCATCACCCAAAAGCAGCACGTTGAGGACGCGTCTCGGATTATCCCGGAAGAATTGCACGAACTTGGTGAGGCTTGCGTGATTGGTTTCCAAGCGGCGCAACTGATGCGACTTGAGCGAGAAGAGAGCTGTTTCCACCGCAGAGAACAGAGCGGAACAGAAAATCAAAATTGCGAGGACCACGAGAAAGATGGCCACGGTCCCGGCTGTCATTTTTTTTCACGGCCCAGCCGGGCCAGCTGTGAAAAGTCAGCCGCAGGATCGGTGTGGTGTTCCTCGGAAAAACTGGGGCGCGCGGGTTTGCTCATCGTGTGAGCTGCGGACAAATTAATCCCTTCGTGAACAAAGGCGAGAGGATTTCGCGGTTCGTGGCGGAGCTGGTTGTTAAAGATGTCGATCCGAAAGAGACAGACATCGTGAAACATCCATTCTATCGCGCTTTTTTCCATTGCTGGAATGAGAAGCGCTATTACGAAGCCCACGACGTGCTCGAGCAGCTGTGGCTCAGAGACAAATCGCCTGATGCAGACTATTTCAAGGGATTGATTCAGGCGGCTGGAGCTTTTGTCCACCTTCAGAAGCGGTTTGAGTACCCTCTGCATGCAAAACATGGGAGGCGCTTGTCTCCGGCGGTGCGCCTCTTTCGACTCGCTGAGCGGAACCTCTCTCGGTTCGCGCCACGACATCACGGGCTCGATGTTGCTGCGCTGTGCCAGCTCTTACGAACGTGCGCCGATCGGATTGTTGCATCCGATTACAAGATCAACCCCTGGTCGCCTGAAACTGCGCCGAAACTCAAACTTTCATAGCCGCGGCGCATCGCCCCCAAGGTGATTCAAACAACGTATGCGGTGAGGCAATGAGTAGTCGCTTCCGGTTTGTATTTCTCGCGGTAATGTGGTTGGTGACATCAAGCGACGCTCCTGCTGAATCCAAGTCTGCCAGTCCTGTGCACACGAACCGTCTGGCAAAGGAGAAGTCACCCTACCTTCTGCAGCATGCGCATAATCCTGTCGATTGGTATCCGTGGGGCGAAGAAGCGTTCGCCAGGGCGCGTCGTGAAAACAAACCAATTTTTCTCTCGATTGGTTATTCCACCTGCCACTGGTGCCACGTGATGGCGCATGAGTCGTTCGAAAATGAAGACATCGCGGCGCTCATGAACCGTGAGTTTGTAAACATCAAAGTGGATCGGGAAGAGCGCCCGGATGTTGATCGTGTTTACATGACCTTTGTCCAGGCAACGACGGGTGGTGGCGGCTGGCCGATGAGCGTCTGGTTAACGCCTGATTTGAAACCGTTTGTCGGTGGAACCTATTTTCCACCGGAAGACCGGTATGGTCAGCCCGCGTTCAGAAGCGTCATCCAACGAATCGCGACAGCTTGGAAGGAAAACCACGAAAAGATCGTGGAGCAAGGAAGCAGAATCGTAGATGCGCTGCGTGAGTCTCAATCAGCTGGGAAGGACGAAGGTGAAATCGATGCATCCCTCCTGGAAACCGCTTACCGCCAGCTCCATCGCGCTTACGACGTGAAGGAAGGCGGTTTTGGAAACGCGCCAAAATTTCCGCGCCCGGTCACGCTCAATTTTCTAACCCAATTCTACGCGCGAGATCCGAAGAGTGAATCCGGTAAACATGCTCTCGAGATGGCCCTTTTCACTCTGCGCAAAATGGCTGCGGGCGGGATGCACGATCATATCGGGGGCGGCTTCCACCGGTACTCTGTCGATCGCTACTGGCACGTCCCGCATTTCGAAAAAATGCTTTATGACCAGGCGCAGCTCGCAAGCGCTTATCTCGACGCGTTTCAGATTGCCAGAGATCAGAAATACGAATCCGTAGCACGCGACATCCTGGATTATGTCGCTCGCGACCTGACGTCAAAGGAAGGCGGTTTTTTCTCTGCCGAGGATGCAGACAGCCCTGTGGTTGCAGCCGCGGTCGATGGCCCGTCGGGCTCCGCGCACACAGAGTTCGGTGCTCACGGAGCCTCGCTACACAAGACCGCCGAAGGCGCATTCTATATCTGGGCGAAAAAGGAGATCGATGAAGCGCTGGGCGATGCGGCCGAGATTTTCAATTTCCATTACGGCGTTCGATCGCATGGAAATGCGCCGGAAGGGAGCGATCCGCAGGACGAGTTTCGCGGTAAAAACATATTGATTGAGCGTCACACCATTGCGGAAACGGCGGAGCATTTTAAGAAAGCCCAGCGGGACGTTGAGAATTCCCTGGCGCAAGCCAGAGCCAAATTGTTTTCCATCCGTGCTACAAGGCCGCGTCCCCATCTTGATGACAAGATCATTGCCGGCTGGAATGGGTTGATGATTTCAGCATACGCTCGGGCCGCCCGGGTTCTGGATGAATCGCGCTATCTGGAAATCGCGACGCGCGCGGCCAATTTTCTCAGGAGCAATCTTTACGGGGAGAAGAGCACATTACTTTATCGTAATTATCGTCATGGCCGCAGCGATATCGAAGGCTTCGCTGACGATTATGCATTTGTGGTCCAGGGCTTGCTCGACCTTTACGAGGCTTCATTCGACGTCGCCTGGCTGAAATTTGCGGTGCAATTACAGGAGACGCAGGACCGGTTGTTCTTCGACGAAAAAAACGGCGGCTATTTTAGCACGAGCGGTAAGGATGAAAGCGTATTTCTGCGAATGAAAGATGACAACGATGGTGCGGAACCCGCGGCGAGCTCGGTCGCGGCATTAAACCTGTTACGTCTCGCACAATTTCGCGACGACAAGCAGAACAGTGAGCGAGCGCGAAAAACCATCAAGGGCTTTGCAGCGACAATCTCTCATTTCCCGACCGCCATGCCGCAAATGTTGGTGGCCATTGATTATTCCTTAAGCAAGCCGCGCCAGATCGTGATTGCCGGTCCAAAGGACGCTGCTGGAACCAAAGCTTTGCTCAAAGAAGTCACCAGGCATTTTGTACCGAACACCGTTCTATGTCTCGCCGATGGCGCTGAAAATCAGGAATATCTTGGCGCTCAAAATGAGGCGATCCGGGCCATGGCGCCGATCGACGGAAAACCAGCCGCTTATGTCTGTGAAAACTTCACGTGCAAGGCGCCCGTTACCGATCCGAACGACCTGGCGCCGTTGCTTTCAAAATAATCGGACTAGCGCGCTCATCTCAGTTAGCGGGTTGTTGGCCGGTCATAAAATGTTCGCTTTGTCGGAATTCAGAACCCGGCGACATCCGCGTTAGGCCGAGGTGGCTGGAACTTTGTGCCTACTTGCTACCAGGTTTGATCGCCGGAATTTTCTCCAGATCAGGCGGCAACTCATCAGCGGGGAAATTCTGAACGGTCATCTCAACCAGACTGACGAACGGACAGCCAAAATCTGGTTTTGCTTTGCCGCTCCGATCGACTATCACGCCCACCGCGGAAACGATACCGCCGTGCGCCCGGACGATATCGATAGTCTCCTGAACCCGTCCACCACGCGTCACCACATCTTCCACAACGACGAATTTTTCGCCACCAGAAATTTGAAAACCGCGGCGTAGAACCAGCTTGCCGTCCTCTTTTTCAACAAAGATGTGCGGCTTTCCTAACGAGCGACCGACTTCCTGCCCGACAATGATTCCACCAAGCGCAGGGGAGATCACCGCGTCGGACTCAAATCCGCGCAATTTATCTGCCAGCAAGCCGCATACCTTCGCTGCAACCGCGGTGTCCTGGAGAAGCAGAGCGCACTGAAAGTACTCGCGGCTGTGCAGACCGGAACGCAAAATGAAGTGTCCTTCCAGCAGCGCGCCCGTTTTGCGGAAAAGGGCTAAAACATCTTCGCTCATTGTTGCAGGGCGTCTGTGTCAGACGCTGCCTCCAACGGCGTTTTGCAAAAACGCCCAACAATATAAAAATTATTCTTACCCCGACGTGTCATATGCGGTTTGCCCCGTGTTTGAATCCGCGACAGCGATCACTTCGATTTCTACGTCCACGTTCTTCGGCAATGCTGCGACCTGAACTGTGGAACGCGCCGGGGGATCGGCTTTGAAGTAGGAACCATAAATTTCATTAACGGTTTGGAAATCGCCGAGGTTGGTGAGGAAAATCGTTGTTTTGACTACGTGGTCAAAAGTAAGTCCCTCAGCTCTCAAAATCGCCGCGATATTGTCCATCACGCGTCGAGTTTGAACGGCAACATCGCCGGCAACAATTTGGCCGGATTGTGGATCCAGCGCGATCTGACCGCTGCAAAAAACGAAGTTGCCGCTGCGCACCGCCTGCGAGTACGGTCCTATCGCCCCGGGAGCTTCGCTTGTGGAAATAATCTTCTTCATGCCGCGATCTTAAACGCCGATGGCTGCTGCGCAATCACGGCGACGTGGCAGCTTGCTCTCTTTGCCGATCCAGTTTTTGACGAAAATCTTTCTCACTTTCGCTCAGGTACTCCCGGTACCCATCCGGATCGACAAAGGCGTTTGTCTCACCATGCATAAGGCATTCGTGCTTTTCAACGAAATGAAAGAACCATCCGTGAGAGGCCAGAAAAATATCGCACGGCAGGCTTCTCAACACCGCGAATGATTTTTCAAAATCAGCCGCAATGCCGGGATAACTTTCTTGTCCGACGAATTTGTAGTCGAGCGCGCTTTGGCTGCCAACGAAAACAGCGTCGTAGGTTTCGGCCCCGTCTTTGATTTTGGTAGTCCATGTTGTGTTTCCTCTTGTATGGCCCGGCGTCACGTGCGCGGTCATTACTTGATCGGCGAGCTGGATCGTGTCGCCATCGCGTATGACTCTGTCTGGTTCGACCGGTGGAAAAACCATGGTGTTACCAAACCGAAAGTCGCCGTGTCCCCCCTTGCGCAGCTGAGCTGCGTCGCCTTCACTCGCCACAAATTTTGCGCCGGTTAGCTTCTTGAGCTCCGCCAGGCCGCCTGCGTGATCGCAGTGGGCGTGACTATTCAGCAAATATTTTACGTCGCTCAATTTAAAACCGAGTTGCTTAATGTTGCGCTCGATTTGCGGCGCGGTCTCCACGAATCCACCATCGAGCAGGAAATGTCCCTGGGGCGTGGTGATTAAATACGAAGTAATTTCGACCGCCCCGACATAATAAAGGTTTCCGGCGATCCGGAACGGTGGTATGGGTTTGTTCCATTCGCGGCTGGTAGCGTCAGCTTGAGCGCTTGCGCTCCGCAGAGCAAACAGCACGAACGAAATCCCGATAAAGGTCCTCTTCACGGCCCAGCTTACCGACCTCAGCTGAGAATGACAAATGGTCGAACTTCGTCGATATTGGAGGCTACATGGTTAGTTGGATTTTAAAGAAGATTCTCGGGTCGAAGAACCAGCGTGAACTGAAGCGCCTGGCACCGATCGTGCGCCGGATCAACGAGTTCGACGAGCAGTTCAAAAGCTTGTCCGATGACGAGTTGCGCGCCAAAACCGCGGCTTGGAAGGAGGAGCTTTCCAAGATCACCGATCTGCAGGAGCAATGGGCAAAGCTGGATGAAATCTTGCCTGAAGCCTTCGCCGTGGTTAAAAACGCGGCCCGCCGGTTGAAAGAAAGCCAGCACGCCTTCGAGGTCTGCGATCAGCCGATGGTTTGGGACATGGTGCATTTCGATGTGCAGCTAATCGGTGGAATCGTCCTGCACCGGGGCCGGATTGCGGAAATGGCAACCGGCGAAGGTAAGACGTTAGTGGCTACTCTACCGCTGTATTTGAACGCGCTCACGGGCCGCGGGGCGCATCTGGTGACTGTTAATGATTATCTGGCCCGGCGCGACGCAGAATGGATGGGACAGCTTTACACGTTCCTGGGACTCACGGTGGGCTGCATTCAGCACGATCAGGAACCGGATGAGCGTCGCGAACAGTACGCGATGGATATCACCTACGGTACGAACAGCGAGTTCGGTTTCGATTACCTGCGCGACAACGGCATGGCTACGACCCGCGAACAACAGGTTCAGCGCGGTTATCACTATGCCATCGTCGATGAAGTCGATTCCATTTTGATCGATGAAGCTCGCACGCCTCTGATCATCAGCGGCCCGGCTACAATCTCGACCCATCAATACGATAAATGGAAACCACTTATCGAACAGCTGGTTCGGAAACAGAATATGCTTTGCAACCGGATCGCGAGCGAAGCGATGCAGAAATTCGAGCAGGGCGATGTCGAAGCCGGCGGCCGCCTCATGTTTAAGGTCAAGCTGGGTCAACCGCGCAACAAACAGCTTCTGCGCTTGATGGAAGACCCGGAGAAGCGCCGCGCCATCGATAAAGCCGAGCTCTCTTTCTTCCAGGACACACGCAAGGAGGAGCTGTTCCAACTCAAAGAGGAACTCTTTTTCACAATCGATGAAAAATCGAACGAGGCGGATCTTTCTGAACAAGGGCGGGTTTTTCTTAATCCGGATGACCCGAACGCATTTGTTCTGCCGGATTTGATCAGCGAATTCACGGAGATCGATCTCGATCCAACACTCTCGGACGACGAGAAGGACAAGAGAAAAGCGGAGCGACAGCAACATTGCGACGCGCAGGCCGAGCGGATCCACAACATCTCGCAATTACTGCGCGCCTACTGCCTCTTCGAGAAGGACGTCCAGTATGTCATTGAGGACAATAAGGTGGTCATCGTTGATGAGTTCACGGGCCGCAAAATGCCCGGTCGACGCTGGAGCGATGGCTTACATCAGGCTGTCGAAGCGAAGGAAGGGGTCCAGATCGATCGCGAAACCCAGACGCTGGCCACGATTACGATCCAGAATTACTTCAGGCTTTATCAGAAACTGGCCGGAATGACGGGTACTGCCGAGACCGAAGCCGCGGAGTTCCATGATATTTACAAGCTCGACGTCAACATGATTCCGACCAATCGGCCGGTGAGACGCAAAGATTACAACGATCGCATCTACAAGACGCGCCGTGAAAAATACAACGCGGTGATCAAGGAGATCAGGGAAGCGCACACCAAGGGTCAGCCGGTTCTGGTTGGAACAGTCAGCGTGGAAGCATCCGAGTTGCTCAGCCGAATGTTGAAGCGTGAGAAAATTCCCCACAACGTTTTGAACGCGAAATTTCACATGCAGGAAGCCGAGATCGTGGCGCGCGCCGGCCAACCTGGCACGGTAACGATTTCCACGAACATGGCGGGGCGCGGCACAGATATTAAGCTCGGTGCCGGCGTAACAGAGCTGGGCGGCTTGATGGTGGTCGGCACCGAACGACATGAGGCGCGCCGGATCGATCGACAGTTGCGAGGCCGTTGCGCCCGACAGGGCGACCCGGGCGCGTCGCGGTTTTATGTCAGCTTCGAAGACGACCTGATGCGCAACTTTGGGGCGGCCGATCGAATGACAAAGATCATGGAGCGCTTCGGACTCGAAGAAGGTCAGGAGCTCGAGCATCGGTGGCTAAATAAATCTGTGGAAACCGCTCAGAAGCGTGTTGAGCAACGCAACTATCTCATTCGAAAGCGCACTCTGGATTTCGATGACGTAATGAACATGCAGCGCGAGGTTGTTTATACCTATCGCAACGAGGTCATTGATTCAGAGGAGCCGCGCAAACTTATCTTCGAAGTAATCGACGAAGCCGTGCCCGCCAAGGTGAAAGAATATCTTGATGCGGAAGAACCGAATTACACCGGTCTCATCAATTGGGTGAATACAACGTTCCCGCTCGGCTTAACCAAAGAGAAGGCGCAGTTCGACACTCGCGCGGTTGACGAGAATGCAACGTTCCTGGTCGGAAAGATCAAGGAAGCGTACGAACGCAAATCGAGCCACGAAGATCCCACAGCGGTAAAGAGCCTGGAGCGTTACATTATTCTCAACGCGATCGATCGGCTTTGGCAGGAGCATCTCTATGCCATGGACGCACTGCGGGAGGGCGTTTATCTCCGCGGGTATGCTCAAAAGGATCCGCTCATCGAGTACAAGACTGAGGCTTATGACATGTTCGTTGAATTAATGGCGAACATTAAGAACGAAGTGTTGAACAACCTGTTCCGCAGCACTTCAAACCTGCAGGCGTTCGAGAATTTCCTTGCCACCTTGCCACAGTTCCTGATGCGCGAGCACGCGCCAACCGCGCCAACCGCGCCGACTGCCGATGCTGACGCGCGTATGCGTCAGCCCGTCGGTGCGATGGCAGGAGTGACAGCCGGAGATGGCGACGGCGAAGGCGAAGTTTCGATCGATCTGCCAGTTCGTCGCTCGATACCCAAGGTTGGCCGTAACGAACCGTGCCCTTGCGGCAGCGGGAAAAAATACAAGAACTGCTGCGGCAGAGTGGCGTAATTTTAAAGCGTTACGTCGCCGTCTGTCATTCCCAGCGAAGTCGAGGGAAACTCTAATTGCTTCGGAATATCGAGAGATGTCTCGACTTCGCTCGACATGACAACTCAGGATGAGCCGGGCAGTTCATACGTCGTGATCTCCAAAGCGTGTCCGTCAGGATCGCTAAAGTAGATCGAGTGCGAGATTTCGTGATCCTGGAACTCAAATTCGATTCCGCGCTTTTCCAGTTCCCGCTGCGCGACAAGGAAATTTTGCCGATTGGCGCGGAACGCCAGATGAAGCATGCGCAGTTCGCGGTGACTTAACGATGGTGGCTTTGAGTCCGGTTTCGCTGGAAACAAGGCAATCCCGGTAGTTCCCTTGCCGATAAAAGTTGGCACTCCATCCCACATGCCTTCGTGAAGCCGCTCGAACCCGAGGACGTCGATATACCATTTGGCTGAGCGCTTAATATCCCGAACGCCCATGGCCACGTGATCAATACCTTCGAGTTGCATCATATTTATCCGATCTGTATTTCCGGCGGGACCTCTGGATTCATCAATGACGCGCCGCCATCGGCGTAGATTATTTGTCCAGTGATCCAGCGGGCTTTCTCCGAACAGAGCAACACAACGACATCGCCGATATCCGCAGGCGTTCCCAGTCGCCCCATCGGCGTCCAGCCGCCGATGTGCCAGTTCCGGATGAGTTGCTGCACCTGCTCAGGCAGTGTGTTCAAGACACTATCCTCAGTCCATCCCGGGCTGATAGCATTCACCGTGATACACCGTTTCGCGACGGCTACGGCAAAGTACCTGACGAGTGATTCCAGCGCTGCTTTCGCTGCGCCCATGGCGACCCAGGGTTGATGTCCACCGGTGCGACTTCCTTCAGCGTAAGTGATAGCGAAGATTCTTCCACCATCGCGCATCATCGAAAGCGCTTCGCAAACGCCAACGAGGAATGCTTTCCCCTGCGAATCGAACGCTGTGTCCCATTGTTCGAGGCTAATATCCAAAGGCGGCTGGAAAAATTTGGATGCCTCAGGTCTGGCGTTGCCGACAAAGATATCCAACTGGCCGAATTCGGCCCTGACTTTGCGAAACATTTCGGTGATCTGCTCCGGTCGCGTCACGTCCGCCTGCACTAGAAAGCCATCCGACCGGCGCTTGCGGATTTGTTCGAGCGTTTCTTTCGCAGCAGCCTCGTCTTGGAAGTAATGAACGCCGACTTTCACACCACTCTCTGCGAGGGCCAGGGCAATTCCTCGCCCGATACCGCGCGAACTGCCGGTAATCAGCGCGAACTTTCCTTCGAGCGCCATATGCCGTGAGAGAGAATTTACACATTCGCTGGGATCAATAAAGGTGGAACGCGTTGTGCCTTAGCGCGTTGAGAATCGCTCCAACGTGAACCGCCTTCCCTCCAGCGCGGTGGGAAAAAGCTGCGGCTCTGCTGCCACGTATCCTGACGACTTCTTGTCCCATCGCCTTCAGGACAAGTCGATCCACCTGCGCGAGCACGCTGGGGATCGCTCAACGCGGATAATTCACGCGATCATCCAGCGTGCCCGCATGTAATGCCTCGACAAACGCCGCGTAGTTCTTGAGTTGATGTCCAACGCCGTGCCAAACCACCCTCGGACTCGCGTCCCTGCTCCCAAGCTTGGCGACTAGAATGTGGAAGCTGTGATCGATTCCACCGCGTTCATAATGTA
>DASREH010000065.1:0-21000 GCA_035652195.1 Candidatus Udaeobacter sp.
TTGCCAAATTCTCCATCAGCGCCATAGGCGCGAAGATCATTTGGTAGCTACAGCGCTAACAGCTGATTCTTACTCGTTAGCGTTGCGTTGGAAAAACACGGCCATAGCGCCACAGGCATGAAGATCTGATGGCGATGGTCAACGTTACAATGAACAACATACCGGGGGCACGTACCGGCGGGGCGCTAAATCACCGTAACCGCGAAAGTGAATCGCGCTTTCAGCGCTGATGACGTTAGACGTTCCATTACACCTGGGGCGTTGCCCCAGGCTAGCAATGAAGACCGCGCCTACAGCGCTAAGATCTGATCCTTATTCGTTAGCGTTGCGTTGGAATAACACGGCCATAGCGCCACAGGCATGAAGATCTGATGGCGATGGTCAGCGTTACAATGAACAACACACCGGGGGCACGTACCGGCGGGGCGCTAAATCACCGTAACCGCGAAAGTGAATCGCGCTTTCAGCGCTGATGACATTAGACGTTCCATTACACCTGGGGCGTTGCCCCAGGCTAGCAGTGAAGACCGCGCCTACAGCGCTTAGATTTGATCCCGATCGTCACCATTGCGGTGGACTAACACGCCCATCAGCGCCATAGGCGCTAATCATTTTAGCCTGGGGCAACGCCCCAGGAATAGTGAGCCCACACGCATTTGCCGAGCGCTGAAAGCGCGATTCATCAACGTCTAAACCATTTTAACACCGAGCAACGTCCCATGCCGGATTACGCCCGCCGGTGTCCGCCAAAATTAGGTCACCAAAACACTCGGTCAGCGCCATAGGCGCTAATCATTTTAGCCTGGGGCAACGCCCCAGGAATAGTGAGCCCACACGCATTTGCGGAGCGCTGAAAGCGCGATTCATCAACGTCTAAACCATTTTAACACCGAGCAACGTCCCATGCCGGCCGGATTACGCCCGCCGGTGTTCGCCAAAATTAGGTCACCAAAACACTCGGTCAGCGCGATAGGCGCTAATCATTTTAGCCTGGGGCAACGCCTCAGGAATGTTGAGCCCCCACGCGTTTGCGGAGCGCTGAAGGCGCGATTCATCAATATCCATGCCCCTTCACGTCACTGCATTTTTGCATGCTCAAAAATTTCTTGGATGTTTTTTTGAGATCCGAGATGGATGGCGAGCGATGCCATCATCGAACGGACTTCGCGGCGTGGAACTTTAATCGTTTGATGCAGCGCACCGGCACCAGCTGAACGCAATAGAGCAAGCGTTCGGGCTCCGATCAGCGCCGGCAGCACCGTGGCTACACGCACCCGCCGATTCCGAATGGCCAGCGAATATTGCATTCCGCAGGTCAAATGTTCCCGGGCTTTTTGCATCCACGTTTCATAAACCCGTTGGAAACGATCCGGGTGAGATAAAATCTGTTCGGCACTCAGCCCGACGGCGCCAAGCTCGTCTTGTGGAAAATAACATCTGCCCGCTCGTAAATCGGCGCCGGCGTCCCGCAAAATATTGACTAACTGGAGGCCCATGCCGTAGCGCTTGCCAAGACCGAGCATCTCATCCGGCATCAAGCCCGCAAAATCCCGAAGATGACGAAAACCGAGTCGCGTCCAAAATTCGCCGACACAACCTGCGACGAGATATGTGTATTGGTCCAAATGGGCAGCAGTCGGAAGAGCCCGAACTTCGCGCGGATCATCAAATCGCTGCAAATCCAGCATCTGACCGCGCGTGATCTTCTCAAGCACAATGCGAACATCACCGCGATCTTGCGGCCTGATTTGATCGAGCCAATCCAAACAGTCAGACAAAGAATTCAACAGTGTTCGCTCGGCGGCATTGTCTTGGAGCGCTGTGAACGACGTCAGATGACTGGTCACCACTTCTCTTGAAATCTTACCCTGAATAGTGTCAGAGAGGTTTTTCAAAGCTTCCATCCGCAACGGCGCGGCAATTTGAGCCGTATCGGCGATGGTGTCTGTTGTGCGCGCAAGCAGATACGCGAGAGCGATCGGTTCGCGCAGATCCGCCGGCAAAAAACGTATCGAAAGATAGAAGGAGCGAGAGACGGAACCCAGAACGGCCGTTCGTAGCTGCCGCGACCGAGCGTCGGGTGAGTCGGCGCTGCCGGCTACAGTGTCAGAATTCATCTTCTAACATTTTTTACTTCGATGCGATTCGGATCGGAGTTACCAAGCCCAATTTGACTGGCATAGCTGATATACGCGGCCAGTGAGCCGATCGCAGGAAGACTCCCGCGGGCACGCCATTGCTCGAAATATTTCAATGCGATCGCATCCAAAGCGACAGGATCCTTGCTCCCATACAGCGTGGCATGATGAATCGCGTAATTGGGTTGGGGTTTTGGTCCACCGGCGTACTGCGCGATCAGTCCGTCCATTAAGTTGAAGACCACTTTTTTCGCGATAACTGGATTCGCATAGATCTGCGCAAGACTTTCGGCGCCAAACCGAGAGCCTTGAGCAAAGCGACGCCAGTTATCGATGTTCGGAATCGTCATGTTATAAATACAGCCTGCGATTCCGTTCGTTTCGCTAATGCTCATCACTGGAACATTGATGACCTTGTCGACTTCGCTGGAAAGGATTTTGGAGAAATGACTGACGTTGCTCGTATTCTCGGTGTCGGACAGCATTGGCATTTTGCCGAAATCTCCAAAGTATTCGAGATCGCCCCAAACCAATTTTCCAAGCAAAGGAGCAGAGAGAACTGTTTTCGGGTCGTATCCGTCCCGCGGCGTGATTGCCCTTAGTTTGTACCCATCGGCTGATGGGCGATATCCTGCCTCCCCCACTCCACCCAGGGAGCGGTCCCAAACAATAATGCTCCCGCGAGCGTGTCCGGCTGCAACAAGGCCATCTACGATTGCATTCACAATGGCGTGATGCGTGGTAAACAACTCGCCGCCCGCTGCGGAAATTTTGATCCCTACGCGATCTTTCGGACCGACCAATGACGCCCACGCCTTCCCCACGTCCGGTTGACCAGTCGCCGCCAGCACCAGGCGATTCACCATGTCATGTACGATTCGCGGGTTCGTCTTGTAATCCTTGATGGACGCCGGGTCGTGCACAGAATACACGATGGATGGAGTGGCCGCGGGGGGAGGAGGCGTTTGCGCCAGGCCGGAGGCAATGGCGCAAAACAGAATCAGGATTAGGTTCCGTAGTTTTGTCATCTGGCGAAGACCAAGCGATTGTATGGGTAACAACGCGAATCACAACTATTCCGCTGAAGCAGCTATCGTCTCGGCTGCGCAGTCCAGGACAGAAGCGAAGAGCATGACTCCCATTACCGCGAACCCAATTCGCCACATCTATGTTCACATTCCGTTTTGCGCCCGCATCTGCCCCTATTGTGCCTTTTACAAGGATTTGCTCGATCGTTCGCAAACCTCGCGATTTTGTGAAGCAATATTGCGCGACTTGGAACAGCAATGCGCGAACTTTGCCGTGGCATCTGAAACCATCTATTTCGGCGGCGGCACGCCGACCGCTCTCACGACTTCACAATTAGAGTTCTTGCTCGACGCTTTTCATAAGCGGCTTGATCTCTCGTCTCTTGTTGAATGGACCATCGAGGCAAATCCGGGAAGCGTGTCTGCTCGCAAGGCGGCGCTTCTTCGCAAATTTGGCGTAACGCGGGTTAGCCTGGGAATTCAATCCTGGGATGATGAGTTGCTGAAGCTGCTGGGACGCGAACACAATTCGCAGCAGGCGGAGCAATCTTTCAAACTTCTCAGACTCGCCGGATTCGTGAACATCAATGTCGATCTCATGTTCGGTTTGCCCGGCCAAACTATCGAGCAATGGAAACTTACGCTGGAGAGAACGGTCGACCTGCAACCTGAGCACATCTCTGCTTATTGTCTCACGTACGAGGAGGACACTGACTTCTTTTTGCGCCATGCGCGTGGTGAACTTCTCCAGGATGCTGACGCAGACGCCAGCTTTTTCGAGCTTGGCATGTCCATGCTGGAGGCAGCCGGCTACGAACATTATGAAATTTCCAACTACGCGATGCCCGGGTTTCGCTCAATTCACAACCGCTCCTATTGGCTAGGCAAAGATTATCTCGGCATTGGTCCAAGCGCGTTTTCGACTGTTGCGATGCAACGCTGGCAGAATATTTGCGACTACCGCGGGTACGCCGATCGGCTTTTTTCGGGGCAATCGCCGGCAGGATTCAGCGAAAGCCTGACGACCGAAATGAAACGTACCGAACGAGTCGCACTCTCGCTACGGATGCTTGAAGGAATTGCCGGCGGCGAATTGAAAGCCCGAGAAGCAGAGGAGCTTGTTTCGTTAGGGTTACTGCGAAAATCGAGCGGCAATTTCGTATTAACCAGTAAAGGCAAGACTCTGGCCGACTCCGTCGCAGAAGCTCTTTCGTAGCCGGCATCGTTGATCGCACCGGCATTTTAATCTCGACAAGGTCATACGGCTGTTTCGAAACTTTGTCCCATGAAAAGACAAAGTTTACTCATTCCATCACTTCTCGTTCTCTTTGCATTTGGTTGCTTTGCTGTTTTGCCAGCCGCGCAGGCCGTCAATCCTCCGCCGGATGGAGGATATCCGGGAGGAAACACTGCCGAAGGTTCAAATGCCCTTTTCAGCCTGAACACCGGAGCTTACAACACAGCGATTGGTTTGTATTCGCTCCTGAGCCTGAGTGACGGGAATTTCAACACTGCTATTGGTGCAGGGACATTGCTTCTGAACACCGCAGATGAAAACACGGCAATCGGGGCCGGAGCACTTTTGTTCAACGTCGGAGGTAGCTCCAATACAGCAACAGGAGCATTTGCACTTTTTAATAATGCCGGTATAGCTAGCGCCGCCAATCCCAACGGAGTTTTCGTTGGCAGCTTCAATACAGCCACCGGTGATCGAGCGCTTTTTAGCAATACCAATGGCAATGCGAACACTGCCACCGGTGCCGGCGCGCTCACCGAAAACACAACTGGCAACTCTAACACAGCGGTAGGGATTTCCGCGCTCTCACAGAACACCAGCGCCGGAGACAATACAGCGATCGGAGCTGTCGCTCTTTTTAACAACTCGATAGGATCCCAGAACACGGCCACCGGTTCTTCAGCACTTCACGACAACAGCACGGGCAGCAATAACACGGCTAACGGTTTCGGGGCCCTTTCTTCGAACACAAGCGGCGATCGTAATACCGCCCTGGGTTGGCAAGCCCTGTTTAGCAATACTGGTTCGAACAATAACACCGCTGCAGGATTTCAAGCACTGCTGAGCAACAGCAGCGGCGGTAATAACACAGGGTTCGGTTTTGACGCGCTTCAAGATAACACCATTGGGGTCGCCAATACTGCTGTTGGGGCCAATGCATTGGCTAACGCTACCGGTTCGGATAACGTCGCATTAGGAGAGAGCGCTGGTGTCGCTGTTCTCACGGGTAATAATAATATTCACATTGGTAATACCGGTGGTTCCAACGATACCGAGACCATTCGTATTGGCCTCGAGGGAACCCAAACTCAAACGTTCATCGCTGGAATTCGCGGGACTACAACCGGAATCGCGAATGCCATCAATGTGCTGATCGATTCGAACGGGCAACTGGGCACAATGAACTCATCACGTCGCTTCAAGCACAAGATCGCGCCGATTGGATGCGCCAGCGAATCGATTCTGGCCTTAAAGCCAGTGACCTTCTGTTACGTAAGCGATAGCACAGATACATCACAGTTTGGGCTAATTGCCGAAGATGTTGCTCAAGTCGATCCCGACCTGATCGTGCGCGACGAGAAGGGGGAGATTTTCAGCGTGCGCTACGAGGCAGTAAACGCGATGCTGCTTAATGAATTCCTGAAAGAACATGCGCGAGTAGAAGAACAAGACCGCAGAATGCAGAAACAGGAAGCAACGATCGCTCAGCTGAAACAAGACATAGTCACCCTGGTCCACCGTTTAAGGGAACAGGATTTGAAAATCCAAAAAGTAAATGACCGGATCGCTACAGCCAATGCAGCCGCGCACGTGGCCTCGAATGATTGACAAACTCGCGGCCGTGCAAAAGCTGATTGTCGGAGGCAAGACAGCAGCCGATGCGCGAATTAATAGATATCTTCGTCCGACGTGTAACCGGAGTCTCCGCGAATTGAGCGTAAACGGGCGCGACTCCCCCACTCGGACTCCGGCCGATTGATTTGGCCCAAGGTAAGCTTTACCAGCCACGGAGCCGCGGCCAACGCGC
This sequence comes from Candidatus Udaeobacter sp., assembly GCA_035652195.1. GTDB lineage: Bacteria > Verrucomicrobiota > Verrucomicrobiia > Chthoniobacterales > UBA10450 > Udaeobacter. Next base: position 6,211 of record DASREH010000065.1, read on the forward strand.
CAATAGCGACCAGCGCAATTGCGGCCCCCTGCCGAATCGACGGCTTGATCTTGTCGGCCATCATCAGGCCAATACCCAGCCCAATAGCGGCTCGTGTAACCACGAGTAACGGATCAAGTGGCAGTTGCTCGGTGGTTTTTGGCATGGATATCGGGAAAGACATCGCCTACCATATACGTCGCGTTTGGCAAAAATAAACGGCAATTTTTGCAACCCGGAAGATCTTCCACTTTTACATGCCCAACCCGATATACGCGCTGATTCTCGCTGGCGGCACCGGTGAACGCTTCTGGCCATTGAGTCGCCGTGCCTGTCCCAAACAGCTACTCCGGCTTGTTTCCGACAAAACTTTGCTTGAGGAAACTCTGGCTCGCCTTGAAGGCTTTGTTCCAAACGAACGCATTCTGATCCTGACAAACACGGAACAGGAAACCGCCGTCCGCAAACTACTTTCCGGCTTTCCGAAAGAGAATATCATCGCCGAACCGGCGAAGCGTGACACGGCTGCCGCACTGGCGCTCGGCACGGGATGGGTGGTGGCTCGCGATCACGCGGCGACGATGCTGGTTCTACCGGCCGATCACGTAATCTCCAACCGCACCGCTTTTCAGGAAACGCTGGCGTTGGCTGCCGACGCAGCCGAAGAAACGGGCGAGCTGATAACGATTGGAATCAAACCAACCTGGGCGTGTCCCGGGTACGGCTACATCGAACAAGGCAAGGCGGTCCGTTTGCGAAAGCACCCGGACAGCGATGCCGTCCACCGGGTATTGCGTTTTCGTGAAAAACCAAACCTGGATCTTGCCGAATCATTCCTGCGAAAGGGAAATTTTCGTTGGAACGCGGGCATGTTTGTCTGGTCGGTACCGACAGTGCTCCGCGAATTCAACCGTCATGCCCCGGAGCTGGCAGACTTCATCTCTCAACTGCGGGCGCCGGAGAATTTTGACAAGGCTTTGCGCGAACGCTTCGCAAAATTGCCCCGAATCTCTTTCGACTACGCGATCATGGAAAAGGCCGACCATGTGCTCGTGGTCGAGGCAAGTTTCGATTGGGACGACATCGGAAGTTGGAGAGCCCTGTCGAATTATTTTGAGAAGGATAAACAGGGTAACTCCGCAAATTGCGCCGTCACGGCGCTGGATTCCAGTCACAACATCATTTTCGAAGAAGGCGGAACAACGATTGCGTTACTTGGAGTCCACGATCTTATCGTTGTGCGCACAAAAGACGCGCTTTTGCTTTGTCACCGCCACGACGCAGAGAAAATCAAAAATCTGATCGGAGAGCTGCCACAGGAATTGCAATGACTCACCGCGCGATGAACCCGATTCTGGCTCTCGACTTCGGGCGCGCCCGCATCGGAGCAGCCATATCTGATGAGTTACAGTTGCTGGCGCATCCGCTTGAGACCATTCCCGCAAACGCGAAAGCTGTGCAGCGCATCGCCGAAATCGTACGGGAACGAAAAATTGATCACGTGGTCGCAGGTATTCCGCGTCAGATGAACGGCCAGATTGGTGCCGCGGCGACTGAACTCCTTGAGTTTGTCGAAAAATTGCGCGCGATTTTGCCATGTCCTGTCGTTACGTGGGATGAGCGGCTGACCACAATCGCGGCGCATCGCGCGTTGCGTGAAGCAGGTAAGAGTACCAGAAAAACGCGCAGCTACGTGGACCAAGTCGCGGCTCAAATCATTTTGCAGAGCTATCTGGATCGACGCGCCGCAGATGAGGAGCGACGTTCGCAAAGCTAAAGGCTCTGCGGCGGGCCGAGCCACCGCAAGTGGGCGAACTGGCGAGTCAACACAGAATTCGAATCCGACAAGGCGCTTAAAACTCACCATCGCATACGACGGCGCTCCATTCGCTGGCTGGCAGAGCCAGTCTCATCGCAACACCATTCAGGATCATTTGGAGCGAGCGTTTGAACGCATCCTGAGCGAACCCGTGCGTGTGCACGGCGCCGGACGCACTGACGCCGGCGTTCATGCGCTCGCGCAGTGCGCGCACGCAGACGTTCCCTACGATCGTTTATCAGCTGGACGCTGGCAGGAAGCCCTCAACGCGCTTTTGCCGCCCACTATTCGCGTTCTTCGTTGCCAGTTTACTTCCGATAATTTTCACGCTCGACGCTCGGCAAAAGGAAAAATTTATCGGTACCGAATCTGGTTATCGCCGGTGTTGCCTCCGCTTGAGCACGGCCAGGTCTGGCACGTGCGACGTTCGCTTGATTTCAAAATGCTCAAACAAGCAGCAAAGGTATTTGTTGGCACACACGATTTTGCTGGATTCGCTGCCAACCGCGGCAAACAAGAAAAAAGTACGATTCGCAGCATTCACTCGGTTCGCGTCCGCCAAAATGGACCAAGTGTCACCATCGAGTTTTATGGCGATGGTTTTCTTTACAAGATGGTTCGGCTCATCGTCGGGTCCCTTGTGGATTGTGCTCTCGGCAAGGTGCGCAAAGAGGATCTCGCTGCGCGCCTGAATTCAGGAAAAGTTGGCACGGCGCGCCTTGCAGCACCGGCTGAGGGATTGTTTCTCGTTCGGGTGCGATATTGATCCTGAGTCGAGAAACCTCGGATGACCTGCTTCGACACAGCGAGGCGGCTACAGAGCGGACTAAAACGCTAAATCTGTGTAGCCACCGCGCAGCGCCGACGTGTACGCTAACCATTGCTCATGCTCCTCGATCTGCCTCAGGCGGACGAGGCGACTGGAAACGCCGTTGATTGTTTTCGGACTAAACAATCGGTTCGATAAGCTTCCAACGTGCCAGTCGAAAACGCAGGGCCGTTGCCAGACAACCAAACCCGTAACGCACGCTTCTACCAAAATTAATCGAGGATGCTTCAGGCATGTACCGCGCCGGGCAGGTCACTTCTCCAATCGGGCAACCAAGTGCGATGATTTGCGTCAGGACCTGATTATCGAAAACGAAATCATCCGAATTTCGTTCCAATGGCAGACGCTCCAACAACTGGCGCGAATAAGCGCGGTAACCCGTATGGTACTCCGAAAGCTTTGCGCCGGTGAGAACATTTTCGGCGAGTGTCAGAAATCGGTTTGAGATGTATTTCCACAAGGGCATGCCACCGCGTAGCGCACCACCGCCAAGGATGCGCGAACCGAGTACGCATGGATAAAGTCCGCTTGCCACCAGAGCTGCCATCGCAGGGATCAGTTGCGGCGTGTACTGATAGTCCGGATGAATCATGATGATGATGTCTGCGCCTGCAGCCAGCGCCAGGCGATAACAGGTTTTTTGATTTGCACCGTAACCACGGTTCTCTGGATGAACTTCAACCTGTACTCGCGGCAATGTGCGCGCGATGGCCACGGTCTCGTCGTGACTGGCGTCATCCACGACAATCACAAGATCGACAATGCCGTGTGCCATCACTTCGTCGTAAGTGCGTTGAAGCGTCCTGGCCGCATTGTACGCAGGCATCACCACCACAATTTTCTGGCCGTTGAACATTGTGCGCGAACCATCTCACAAATGTCACTGTGAGCGAAGCGAAGAATGGACCGGGCAAGCGAGCGAATGCGGCGAGCGACATGGACGGCAAAGCGCACCGGCAACAGCGACCGACTCGGGAGACGAATGAGCGCGTTCACTGGCGAGGCACGTTTAGGCTAGAGGCAAATTCAGAAATGTTTCGCTTAACTCAGGAAGACAGACCAGTTATACGTCGTCCTGGCCAAGTATTCGCTGAACCACGCTTGCAACTCCGATGATTATATTTCACGACCCGTCCTGCATCGAATATTCAGCACCCGGGCATCCGGAGCGCCCGGAACGAATCGCGCGGAGCGCTCCCTTCTTGAAAAAGCGCCATCCTAACTGGGAATGGCGTATTCCAAAAAATGCGAGCGAAGCGGCCCTGTTGCGCGCGCATTCGCGCGATCATGTGGAACGGATCAGAAACCCATCGCGCGACTTCGATGCGGATACGCCTGTTTACCCGAAGATTTACGAACACGCCTTGCGCGCAACCGGAGCAGCAATTGAAGCAACACGAGCGGCATTGAAGGGCGAGCGGGCATTCACTCTTATGCGTCCGCCTGGACATCACGCCACTCAGGACCGGGCAATGGGCTTTTGTTATTTCAATCACGTTGCGATCGCCGCGCTCGATGCGCTTGCGATGGCTGCTAACGAATCCGGATTGTCCGCCTCCGCCGAGGCTATGGCGGGCAGCTCAGCGTCGACGACAATGGCGAGTATCGAGCGTGTCGCGATTTGGGATTTTGATGGGCATCATGGCAATGGAACCGAGGCAATTTTCTCTCAGCACCCGCGGATCGCTTTCGCATCCCTTCATCAATTCCCGGGTTATCCTGGAACAGGCACAAAATCCTTTGACAACATTACGAACTACCCACTCGGGCCGGGAACGCCGCGGCATCACCACGTCGAAGTGGCGAAGCGGGCACTGGACAAATTAGTCGCTTTCGAACCTGATCTGCTGCTCGTTTCCGCAGGTTTCGATGCATACGCACGCGATCCACTGCTGCAAATGATGCTCGAGGCCGAGGATTTTGCCACGTTTGGCGAATGGCTGCGCAAACTCGAGATCCCGGTCGCTACGATCCTGGAAGGCGGCTACAGCGAAGATCTGCCTAAATTGATTGATGCGTTTTTAACTGCGTGGGAGGGCTAGCAAGTCAGAAAGCTTCACCAGGCGCGTCGCCCCAACTTCACGTCTGCGTCCCGCCCGCAAAGGCGGCAGGAGGTGGGTTTAGGGTCGGTTTTAAAAAATATTGGCACGTTCCCAGGGTTTCGCGCAAAATTCGTCGGTCTTTCGCATGCCTTCGGAGCTTAAACTTTCTGAGCAGCGGAAATGGCTCTGGGGTCTGTTTCTAATTGCTCTCGTTGTTGTCGCCTATTCGGGTGTTGTCAATGCGGGGTTCATTTGGGACGACGACAAACATTTGACCCGAAACGCCTGTGTTGTCGGCCCACTTGGATTTCAAGACATCTGGACCTCTGCGCACGCTTTTTACTACCCATTGGTGCTGACAACTTTTTGGTTCGTGCACAAGTTCGTTGGGCTAAATCCATCGCCTTATCACATGCTCAATGTGGTGCTGCACGCGCTGTCGGCTATCGTGCTGTGGCGAGTGTTGCTTCGGCTCAATGTGCGCGGAGCATGGCTGGGAGCAGCGATCTGGGCGCTACATCCGGTGATGGTACAATCTGTTGCTTGGATCACTGAACTTAAAAATACCCAGTCGTGTTTACTCTATCTGTTATCGATTCTTTGCTTTTTAAAGTGGGAGCAATTTGCAGAGCAAAAGAGAGAGCCTGGTAAACGGCCCAAGCGCGCATCACAAAAGCATCGCTCAGAATGGTTGTTCTCCTTGTCCCTCATCTTTTTTGCGCTCGCAACTTTAAGCAAGACTTCCGTTGTCATGCTGCCCGCTGTGCTTGCGCTCTGTGTCTGGTGGCAAAATCGACTAATCACCTGGCGCGACGTCGTCAGTCTCATCCCGTTTGCTGTGATTTCAGCGGTTGCCAGCGCGTGGACGATTTGGGAACAGCGGTTTCACTCGGGGGCGACAGGTCCGGAGTGGGCACAAACGTGGGCCGAGCGCCTGATCATCGTAGGTCGAGTGCCGTGGTTTTATCTAAGCAAATTAATCTGGCCACATCGGCTAATTTTTATTTATCCGCGCTGGGAAATTGATCCAACGCAGGTCATCGCCTGGTTGCCATTGCTCGCATTGTTGGCCGGTGTGATTGCTCTCTGGTTCGTGCGCACCGATGGCGGACGCGCAGCCTTCTTTGCCACGACGTATTATCTCCTTTCGCTTTTCCCGGTACTTGGCTTCTTCAGCGTTTATTTCTTCCGTTACTCGTTTGTAAGCGATCATTTTCAATACCTCGCAAGTATGGGACCGCTGGCTCTTGCTGGAGCTGGCATCGTAACGGCGTTGAGATGGTTCGAACCGGCACCGGCCGTAGGACTTCCGTCGAAAGCTAAACGCAGCCACTCGGTTTCTAAGAGGACAAGTGCTTCCACGGTCACCAGGCAACCACTGCTGCTTGTCTTGGTCAGCAGCGTGCTCATTGGCGTGCTCGGTCTTTGCACGTGGCAACAAAGCCGGAGTTATCATGACATCAAAACATTGTGGCAAACCACGATTGCGAAAAATCCCGGTTGCTGGATGGCGCACAACAATTTGGGCAACGAGTTTTTGGAAACTGGGGATATCGACGCGGCGGTCGCGCATTTCGAAAAAGCGTTCCAGTTGAAACCCGATCTACTTGAGGCGCATTACAGTCTGATTAACGGGTTGCTGCGCAAAGGCGACGCGGACGCAGCGATGACAGAAGCGCGTAACACGTTAAGCCAAAACCCCCAAGACGCGGAAGCATATGGCGTGCTTGGCACTGTCTTCATGACGAAAGGTCTCGTTGACGAGGCCATCGCGCAGTTTTCCAAAGCGCTTGAGATTCGTCCGAATCTTGGAAAGGCCCACTACAATCTGGCCATTGCGATGTTGGATAAGCATGAAACCGACAAGGCAATAGACCATTACGAAAAAGCATTGGAAGCAGAGCCGAATTACCTCGAGGCCATGACGAACCTGGCATGGGTGCTGGCCACTTCTACGGAGACCGTTAATCGAAACGGACCCAAAGCCGTTGAGTTAGCTGAAAGGGCCAACCATCTCACAGGCGACATCAACCCGCTTGTGTTGCGAACACTCGCCGCGGCTTACGCCAGTGACGAGCGTTTTGATCAGGCAATCGAAACTTCCCGGCGCGCCTTACGATTCGCGCAAGACCAGCGTAGCCCTGAGACTGTTGAAGGTATCCGCCGCGAAATGTCTCTCTACGAAACGCGTCGCCACCTGTACGATGTTCAATGAGCGCAGCAACACGCACCGGCGGTCACCCCGCAATTAGCCGCACAAAAAATCGGGCCGCCGGGATTTGAACCCGGGACCTCTTGAACCCCATTCAAGCGCACTACCAAGCTGTGCTACGGCCCGTTCGGAACGCGAACTATTCACCAACTCCGCTAATTTCGCCAGAAGTTGACCGGTTTGGCAATTCGCATGTGCATGGGATCGTCCGGACGGCAGCAATTTGCGACGTGCGTCGACTGCCGCTACAGAGAAAACCATGCTCAGCGCCGGAATTGTTGGTCTTCCAAACGTCGGGAAATCGACGCTGTTTAACGCGGTTACGCGGACGCATAAGGCGCCTGCGGAAAATTACCCGTTTTGCACCATCGATCCAAACGTTGGGATTGTGACCGTGCCCGATCCGCGGCTGGAAAAAATCGCACAAATCTCGAATTCCAAGAAAATCGTCCCGACTGCGATCGAGTTCGTTGATATCGCCGGGCTGGTTAAAGGCGCCAGTGCAGGGGAAGGCCTTGGCAATCAGTTTCTCCATCACATCCGCGAAGTAGATGCAATCGTTCAGGTGGTGCGTTGTTTCGAGGACAGCAATGTTCATCACGTTAGTGCAACCATTGATCCCGTGCGAGACATCGAAGTCATCAATACCGAGCTTGTGCTGGCGGATTTGGCTTCGCTCCAAAAAAGGGCCGATCGATTACAGAAGGAAGTGCGCGCCGGCGATAAGACAGCAAAAACCGAGAACGCTGTCGTGGAAAAGTTATTGCCCCACCTCGATGCTGGTAAGCCGGTCATCACAGCGAACCTGACACCGGAGGAGAAATCGACTGCCCGCAACTTTTTCTTGCTGACCTCAAAGCCGACAATCTTCGCATGTAACGTCGCCGAATCGGAGTTGGCATCGGTAGCTGCGGGTGAGGACCATAACGCCAGTAAATATGTCGGGGCTGTTCGGGATTACGCGCGGCATCACTTCGCCACCGAAGCGGTCGTCATCAGCGCTCAGCTGGAAAGCGAATTGGTTGATCTAACTGAACAGGAGGCGTTGGACTATCTGCGCGGTTTGGGTGTGGAAGACACCGGTGTGCACGCGCTCATCCGGTCGGTTTATCACCTGCTGGGCCTGCGTACGTTTCTCACGACTGGGGAAAAAGAGTCTCGCGCGTGGACCATTCATGCAGGTGACAAGGCCCCAGCCGCGGCCGGGACGATTCATTCGGATTTCGAACGAGGCTTTATCGCTGCAGAAACAATTTCCTATGAAGACCTGATTGCTGCCGGTTCTGTCGCAAAAGCTCGCGAAGCCGGAAAAGTTCGTCTGGAAGGAAAGGACTATGTCGTGCAAGACGGCGACGTGATTTTTTTCCGGTTCAATGTGTAAGCCCGCGAGGTTGGTTGTAACAACCGATTCTGTTCATCCTGTCGCGACGCGCTTCGCAGAGTGAAGCGGCTACAGGGCCTCGTACAAAATCCGACCGCAATTTTCGCAACTAACAATCTCTTTCCCCGCTCTGACGCTGGCTGCCGTTGCACTTGTCACCTTCATGTGACAACCCGTGCAGACGCCGTGCTCGATTGCGACCACCGCCGCATCGCCTTTGCTTTTAAAAAGACGCTCGAAAAGCCCAAGCAAATCCTCGTCGATTTTTCCCGCCAGCTGCTCGCGTTCGCGCGTTAATTCTTCCAGCCGGGATTCCAAAGCTTTCGACTTTTCATCGAGGTCGGTGGTCTGCCGGGCGATGGATTCCTTAACGCTGGCTGCCTTTTTTTCTTCTTCAGCAAGATCAGCCTTAACTTTGTCCGCCTGCACCATCAGCTCAAGCTCCTCGTCCTCGATCTTTCGAATTTCGTTTTCATAGCGCTCGATTTCGTGTCCCAGCGCCTGGAATTCATCATTTTTCCGCGTCTGGTATTGCTGTGTCTTGAAACGCGCGATCGATTCAGTGCGCGTGCCGACGTCGAGCTCGAGCTTTTTGCGGTCGACCTCGATCTGACGTGACTTGTGTCTTAAAACATCAACTGCGCTTTCGGCTGCCGCCATCTGCGCTTCGAGACTCTTCCGCCGCAGCGGCACCGTTTCTATTTCGTTCTGGATTTGCCTGATCTTCTGTTGCCGATCTTGAAGGATAAGAAGTTGTTCCAGTTCCGGATGCACGCGCGCTCAACGTATTGATTCCGCAGACGGACGTCAATCCCGACACGACTACACGACAACAGACAACTGACCACCTGACCAACGCATTACAACGATAACAATCAAAGTCGTAACGCTTGCGATTACTTTGCTGAGTTTTCCGGCCTCTTTTTCAACTGCCCGAATAAGACCGTGCAAACAGGCGAAGGTTATTTTTGTTTGTTGCTGCAGGGACTCAACATCTGTTGACGACAAGTAATCAAGTCGCCCCGCAAGATGAATGAAATACTGAGCTTCCGACAAGGAGCCACGCGCAATGTAAAGAAAATGAAGGTAATCTTTTTTGCTCTCTCTTGATGATCCTTCCACAATGTTCGCAGGAACGGAGTAAACGGCGCGGCGTAATTGACTCGTTAGTCCGTAAATTTCTTGCCTGGGAAAAGCCCTGGTACGGGCATAGACCGCAACGGTCAATTCATCTGCCAATCTCCACGCCTCGATCTTCGTGTAGTCTCTCATCATTTCCTAGTCCGGGGTCAGTGGTCTGGGGTCTTGTTGTCTACAGCGTTTTTAGCTTACTGCCCTTGGTCAAAGGCTTTCAGAACCTGTTCGGGACGCGCGCGTACGGCGATGTTTTCGGTAAGATTCACCCAGCGAACGATGCCATCAGAATCAAGAAGAAATTCAGCCGGGCGAGCAATGTCCGCGCGTTTCGGCCCGGCGCCGCGATGCAACACATCGTAACGCCTAATGACGCTGGCCTCCGGGTCGGACAGAAGTGGGAATGAGTAGCCCAGCCTTTGCGCTTGGCGGCGGCTAACCTCCGGGGGATCGACACTGATGGCGACGACACGAATGCCGCGTGCGTTGAATTCCGAAAGCCTCTGTTGGAAACTCCGCAACTCGGAGTTGCAGAGCGGTCACCAAAAACCCCGATAGAAAATCAGCAGAGCCCCCTTCGAGTTGGAAAGCAAATCGCCCATGCCAACAGGATTCCCATTTTGGTCCATCAGGAAAAAGTCCGGTGCTTTCTGTCCAATTCGCGGGGCTCCGGTCGAAGCCGGAACCTCGCGCAGTTCATAGAAGAATATGTAAGAAAACAGGCCGAACATCGCTACTGCTAACACGGTGAGAATCGATCCGAAGATTTTCCCTCGATAGATCTGCGGTCTGCCAAATGCGCGAAATAGACCGACCACGAGAAGAATTCCGCCTGCAGCGAACAACAGGAAATTTACCCACGGAAAATCGCGTGTGATTGGGAATTGCGCGAAGAATGTGTAACTGAGAAACCCGGCCAGAGCGGAAACAAACCCGATCCACAACGACCAATTCCAGCTTCTCTTCACGGTCGTACTCATGGAGAAATCAAGACCGGGCGGCGTTATCTGAGGCAGCCGACATTCGCCAGATCCAGCGATACAATATGAACGCGATCACTGCGAATCCCAGACCACCAAGAATTTTCCCAATCAGCGCAAAATCCGGACCTACAAGTGCCAGCGGGGCGTCCTTACCGGAAAACACAATGACCGCCGAAATGAGAACGCCAATGATCCCCTCGCCAACTATCATTCCCGAAGCGAGAAGAACACCCAGCTGTTTTCGGGCTTCCGGTCGGGCGCTGCGCTCGGCCTGTTTATCGTAAAACCAGCCGGCCACGGAACCCACGACGACCATCAACGTGCTCTGGGTCGGCAAATAAATTCCCAGTCCCACAGCAAGCGGTGGGATCCGCATGTGCTTTGTCGTGCGCGCCAGAATTTCATCCAGCAAAATAATACCGACGCCGATCAACCCGCCGATGCGGATCAAACTCCAATCGATTTCGCCGATAATCACACCTTTGGCCAATGAAGAGATCAATCCTGCTTGTGGCGCTGGGAGCGGATTTGAGCGCAATTCCGCTCCCGGGGCACCAACAAACCCATAGGCATGATTTACCAGGTTCAACACCGGCGGAATCACGATCGCACCGGCAATCACACCGATTATGAGCGCGACCTGCTGTCTCCAGGGAGTGGCATCCACCAATTGCCCCGTCTTCAGGTCCTGGAGATTATTGTTCGCGATTGCGGCGACGTTGAAAATCACCGCCGTAGTAAAAAGCGCGAAAGCAATCAGCGCGTTCCCAGCCTCCGCGGGTACGTACGGCTTGATTCCGAAGACCAGCAGCAACGCAGCGCCGATCACCACCAGGATTCCAATGCCTGACAGCGGGCTATTGGACGAACCAATCAAGCCCGCCATATAACCGCAGACTGCTGAGACGAAGAAGCTCATCAGAATCACGTAAACGACGCCACCGATGGCGAGAGCTACCACGTGCGCGTGCAAGCCGCTGGTATTCGCGAAGTATCCCAGCAACCACGCGATCGGCAGCATACAAATCAGTGTGACCAGGCCGACGATGCCAATTGGAATATCGCGTTCAGTGATCGGCAAGCTGTCAGCTTTTCCGGCTTTTCGCGCCCGCGAGGCAGCCATCGCGCCGGCAAGACCTCTCGCAACGGGCTTTACCAATTTCAGCAGTGTCCAAATCGCTGAGACACCGATCGCGCCGGCGCCAATGAAACGCACCTTTTGACTCCAGGTACTAAATGCGACGGCGCTCGCCGCGCTCGTGACATCGCCAGCCAATCCCGAATAGTGCGGCACACCCCAACCCCAACCGATCACTGCGCCAATGAGCATCGCAATTCCAACTGACAGACCAACCAGGTGTCCAATACCGAGAAGCGCGAATGATAAAAAGAAGTCGTAACCGGTCACGGACCCGCGTTTCCCAATGCGAAACGTGTGGGCAACGTCAGCAGCGAAAATCTGTGTCTGAACCACGATCGCAAACGCCGCCGAGACAATCGAGCCCCATAGCACCGCAAGCAGCCCGGCCCGGCCGTGCTCAACATCCGATGCATGTTCGGTCCCGCCGCTGCCGACCTTCAATACTTCAGCGCAGGCAACACCTTCGGGGTACGGCAAATCTGATGTCGTTACCAATGCGCGGCGCAGCGGAATTGAGTACATTACACCAAGAACGCCACCCAACGCGCAGATCGCGACGGAGATCCAAAAAGGAAAACCGGTCCACCATCCGATCATAATGAGGCCAGGCAGTACGAAAATGATCGATGACAGCGTGCCTGCCGCCGAGGCGACGGTTTGCACGATGTTGTTCTCCTGAATCGTGGCATTGCGGAACCCGCGCAGTATTGCCATTGAAATCACGGCTGCCGGAATCGACGTGGCAAATGTGAGACCCGCCTTGAGGCCGAAGTACACATTAGCCGCGGTGAACACCAGCGTGATGATGACACCGATGATTATTCCGCGAATAGTCAGTTCAACGCGCACAGAGCCGGCAGAATAGTGTGCGATCACGCAACTGGTCAAGGCGTTGCGATGAGCGGCGCTGGGGCGGACTCATCGAAGTTGGAGCGGTTGGGAACCGCGACATGATCAGTCAAGGCAAAAGCGAGCAGTCGACCGCTGAGGCGAGAGCCAAGAGACGACTAATGTTGAGCCGCTGAACCGGTCAACATCGTGCCCGCCGATTAGAACATTTCTACCGGCGATCGTCGTATACTTGGAGCGGCCACCTGCCTCGCGCGTTCTTCGCCCAGCACGGCGAGACGCAGGTCCCAAATTTCGTCGTTGATTTTGTGGAAAGCATCCAGGGAAAATTCGTCGGATGGCGTAAGCTTTTCCTTGAATTTCGCAACGTTTTCCAACGCGCGATCGATTTGCTTTCGCGGTAATTTGGCAAGGATGCGTTGTACGGTTTTGATTTCGGGGATGCGATGGCAAATCATGACAACATCATTCCCAGCCGAAATGGCCAGGCGAATCGTGTCCTTTAGCCGATACCGTGTCAGGATCGCACCCATGTCCAGATCGTCGGTCATGACGAGGCCATCAAAACTAAGTTCGTTGCGCAACAAATCGCTCACGATGCGGCGTGACAAAGTCGCCGGCAGTTTCTTCGATTCGAAACATGGATACCAGCCGTGACAAATCATCATGCTCTCTACGTCATTGGCGAATTCGCGAAACACAGCCAGCTCGTTTGAGTCCAGTTCTTCACGGGTGCGATCGATTCGAGGTAATTCGTAGTGCGCGTCCGACCCCGCCGCAGAATAACCGGGGAAGTGTTTGCCGCAGCTCGCGATCCCCTGGTCTTTTAACGCGCTGTTGAATGCGCCGGCGTTGCGAACAACTTGCTCCACTGTTTTCCCGTAACATCGGCCGCGCAGCGAATTCTCCGCTTCATCGTCGAACGAGATGTCCAGGACAGGACACAGATCAAGATTGAAACCGAACAGGCGAAGCAGTCGTCCTGTGGTGCTGCCATGCAGCCGAATGAGCCCTGAATCGTCCTTGTCTCGCAGTTGCTGTGCATTTGGCGGCTCGCTGCCGATCAGTCGCAGACGCGAAACTCGGCCGCCTTCCTGGTCGATGGTAATGATTGGATCGATCTGGCTTAAGTCGCGCAAATCGTCGATCAGTTTCCTCAACTGCTGCGCGCTTTCTATGTTGCGGCCAAACAAAATGAAGGCGCCGGGCTTCACCTTCCGGAACAATTTGGCTGTTTTTCTGTCGAGCTCTTTGCCTGGCACGCCGGTCATGATCAATTGACCGAGCAAATCCTCTTTCATGAGCGGCAAGAGTAACGCCGCGGGCTCAACATTCAACGTCCAATACAGGTTCAGATTTGTCGTTTGTGAAGGAAGGAACCTTAACCCGAAAGGTGTCTCGGATCCCTCGAAGTGACAGAACAGCTTTAGTGGTGGATCTCTGCGCTGCCACAGGCTTGCCAGGCGGGCGTTGCGCGTTAAGCATTGAGCATTGAAAAAAATCGCAATCTACGGCGGCACATTCGATCCAATTCATCACGGGCACCTTATTGTCGCACGCGAGGCGCTTGAGCGACTTGGCGCCGACGAACTGATCTTTATCCCCGCCCGGATATCGCCGTTCAGAAAAACCGCGCCTGTCGCGGGAGACGAATTACGGTTATTCATGATTCGAGCCGCGATTGGTAAGGAACCCGGGTTTAGTGTGGACGATTGCGAGTTGCGACGCCCGGCACCTTCCTACACGATCGATACAGTCGAGCAAATTCGGCGACTTCGACCCGATGCAAAGATTTATTACCTCGTGGGCGAAGATAATGTGGCCAAGCTCCCAAAATGGCGACGGTTCACCGATTTGGAAAAGCTGGTTCGATTTGTTGTTCTTGATCGCTCGGGCCACCAACCGAGCCATCTCTATCCGGTCATTCGGCGGAAAATCGATATTTCTGCGACGGAGATCAGAAAGAGAGTTGCCACTGGTCGGTCGATTCGCTATTTCGTACCGCCAGAAGTGGAAGAAATTATTCGGACTGAAAAACTTTACCTGGAGCAACGAAAATAACGCCGGAAAATCTAGCCAGAACCTGTGCCGAACTCGCCTCAAATAAAAAGGCGGAAAACATCGTCGTTCTGGATCTTCGCGCGATTTCGACCTTCACCGATTTTTTTGTGATTTGCTCTGCTGCATCTGAGCCGCAGCTGAAAGCCATCGCGAATGAAATTGAAACACATTTACGGGAAGATCATGCCATGCGGCCGGTAGCCATTGACGGTTTTCCGGCAAGCCAATGGATCGTGCTCGATTATCTGCAAGTCGTTGTCCATATTTTTCATCAGGACAAACGATCGTTTTACAGCCTGGAAGATTTATGGGGCGACGCGCCCCACCTCGAATGGCAGGCGGCCGCAGCGCACTGACTCG
>DASREH010000066.1:0-33205 GCA_035652195.1 Candidatus Udaeobacter sp.
TTGTTTACTCGCGCTCAGGCAATCCCAGAGCAGTCAAAATCCGGTGCAGATCGTCGTTCCCGTAGTATTCGATTTCAATTCGCCCGCGCTTGTCTCCATGATGGATTGTGACATGTGTGGCGAGGCGCTCTTGAAGACGGTTTTGCAGGTCTTGCACTACCGTCGGGGTGACATTCGATTCATTGTCTCCGCGTCGAGACTTTCGTCGACCACGACCGACGCCAAGCAGGCGAGCAACCAGCCGTTCTGTCCCGCGCACAGTCGCGTTGCGACGCAACACAGTCTCTGCGGCCAGGAGTTGTTCCTCAGGTGACTTTAAGGACAAAAGCACCTTTGCATGTCCGACGGTAATCAAATTTTGGGCCAGCCAGACTTGCACCTGCGCGTGAAGGTCCAACAGTCGTAACGCGTTGGCTACCCCAGCGCGGCTACGTCCTACCTTCAGTGCAATATCTTCCTGACGCATTCCAAATTCATTTGCCAACCTGGCGTAACCCTGGGCTTCTTCGATCGGATTCAGATCGGCGCGCTGAAGATTTTCAATCAAAGATAGTTCGAGGACCTCCAGATCATTCGCGGTTCGAATAATGGCGGGAACCTCGGTAAGACCTACTTCCTGTGCCGCTCGCCACCGACGTTCGCCGGCAATCAATTCAAAACGCGCGCCTGCTTCCCGGATGATTAGCGGTTGAATAATGCCGTGCTGCCGAATTGAATCGATAAGCTCCTGGAGGGCTTCGCGGGCGAAGTCTTTTCGTGGCTGTAGCGGGCTTGGAACGATCTTCGCCAGATCGATCTGGTGCACTCGTTCGCCCGATTCACCAGCCTCCGTCCGCGTGGCGGTTGACGGAGTACCGATTAGAGCGCCAAGGCCCTTCCCGAGACCAGACCGTGCCATGGGGCTGAGGCTACGGGAACAGTTTCATCAACGCAAACAGCAATGTGCGAGGCGTAACCTGCTGAATGTCATTCGGTCTTGCTGGCTCGAGATAGCAGGGCGCCGGCATCGCAGGGGATTTTGCGACGAGAATCTGCCCAAAAGCAGCGCACTCCTGACCTATTCGGCGCCGTCGAACCCGTGGCGTGAATCGCCGGGGTTCTCCGCTGTGAGGGCGTGAAAAAGTTAAAAAAAATATATTGACACCCAAAACCGAAATTTGGTATCACGCACCCCTTGGCTCCGAAACAGACGAACGACTTTACCCGGTAGGTTTTTTATCTGTCAGGAACCTGAATAAACACAAACAAACGAATAACCGGGAGAGAAAGAACACACACACATCCATGTATTCACTCAATCAAATTAAATCGTTAGCTTCATGCGGACGAGATCCGGCTCGCTCGCTGCCGTTTCGGCGCGGGTTCCTTCTCATCCCGCTTATGCTGGTATGCCTGGCATTGTCACCGCGAATAGAAGCGGCGGAACCAAACACACCAGATCCAGGCTCCATCGCCCTTAGTAATACGGCAGATGGCGATCTGGCTCTTGCTGGGTTAGCCGGCGGTATATACAACTCGGCCTTCGGTTTTTATTCGCTTCTGAGTAATGGGGCTGCCAACTTCAACACCGGTGTCGGCGCTGGAACGCTCCTCGTTAACACGGCAAACGAACAAACGGCAGTTGGAGCAGGCACGCTTTTGAGCAACACCACGGGTGAGAACAATACCGGATGCGGCACGTTCGCACTCTTTACAAGCTCAACGGGCTCGTTCAACAACGCCGTAGGCGCAAATTCGATGCTCTTCAACGTCGACGGAGACAGCAACAATGCCCTTGGCGAGAGTGCGCTCTTCAACAACGTGAGCGCCGCTGCCAACACGGCCATCGGTGATGTCGCCCTTGCGAACAATGATTCGTCCGGAGCCGCGCTCGGCAACGCCAACACAGCAGTTGGTGCCGGTGCGATGTTCAGCAATGTTGATGGCGACTCAAACAATGCCATCGGTTTCAATTCCCTTGGTGCGAATGTCGATGGCTTGTTCAACAACGTCATGGGCTTTGACGCAATGGCCGCCAACGTGAGCGGTGCCGGAAACGTTGCCATTGGCGACTCAGCTGGCGCCGGAGTTGAAGGCGACTTCAACATCTACGTCGGTGCATTTGCCGCTGACGGAGTGACAAGTGAAAGCGAAACCATCCGCATTGGTGACACGTTTAACACAGCCTGCTTTATCGGTGGCATTTCAGGCGTGCCAGTCTCCGGTGACACAGTCGTCGTAGACGCGAATGGCCAGCTCGGCGTTGCCCCGACAGGGTCACCGCTCTCGATGAAGGAGCTCACCAAGCAGCAGCAACTCGTGAAGGAATTGAAGGCCACAACTGAAAGACAAGCCGCAGTAATTGCTCTTCAGGAAGGTCAAATTAAAGCCCTTACTGCTGGTCTTAAGCAGCAGTCGGAGCAGATCCAGAAGGTGAGCGCTCAGCTTGAGATGATCAGGCCGACGCCTCGCGTTGTGGAGAATCGATAAGACTGTTACCGGACAGTTAGTTTTTTCAAACAGCCCCGAAGTAATTCGGGGCTGTTTTGTTTTTATCTGCCGCGTGTCTCCTGGTGGCACGACCATGCGCGCTGGCAGGGATGCGCTTGCCCGACAATGCGGTGCCGATACTCTTTCATTCTAAAGCGATAACAACCAAGCCATCACGAGCGAATGAAACAACACAGCCCCGAGATCTTCAGTCTGGGTCATTCTCCAGATCCGGATGACGCATTCATGTTTTACGCGATGGCCGAGAACAAGATCGACCTGCGTGGTTACCGTTTTGATCATCGACTGGAAGACATTCAGACCTTGAACGAGCGCGCGCTTCGGGGCGAGCTGCACATTTCTGCAATCTCGATCCACGCGTATGCATCTGTAGCCGGCAAATACGCATTGCTGCCTTGTGGAGCAAGCATGGGCGATGGTTATGGTCCGATGCTTATCCGAAAGCGCGGAAACGGCGACCTGCCTTCCGATGTCATCCTGAGCGAAGTCGACGGATCTCTGGAATCGATTCGCGATTCATTGCGTGGTTGTACCATCGCCGTGCCCGGCACGATGACCAGCGCGTTTCTGGCGCTACAACTCTTCCTCGGGAAGTTCGATTACCTTGTAGTGCCGTTCGATCAGATTTTCGAGGTGGTCCGGAGCGGACGAGCGGATGTTGGATTAATCATTCACGAAGGACAATTGACCTACGAGAAGTCGGGCTTCAAAAAACTCCTGGATCTTGGCCACTGGTGGAAAGAGAGAACCGGACTACCGCTCCCGCTCGGGGGAAACGTTGTGCGTAAGGATATTCCGCCCAGTGTGCGAAAGGTTTTGAGCGACATTATTCGCGAAAGCATCGACTACGGGCTTGCCCACCGCGAGGAGGGGGTGCGACATTCGATGCCTTACGCGCGTCACATGGACGCAAAGCTCGCGGGGAAATTCATTGGCATGTACGTGAACGAGTTCACTCGCGATTACGGCGACGTGGGTCGCGACGCCATTCGACGATTTCTGGCGGAAGCCCACGATCAAGGATTCATCGACGCTCCAATTGAAGTGGAATTCGTCGAATGATCCGAAGAACAGTGGCCTTCCTTCTGGTGCTCGTTAGTCTTCCTCGGCATCGCTTCCGCTGATTTCGAAGCAACCAGAACGCACGACGGACGAGAACGATAAGCCCTCCATCGCTTCCCAGAATTGTCTTGCCTCGTTCTTCGGAAGGAGGCTATCAATGAGAGCTCCGTGAAGGCGTTCCTCCAAGCCAAGCGCGATTCTCTCTTTGCCGTCTGGTTGGGCATCTCTGTTGGGACGTTGCTATTTTCGTTGGCCGCTTGCAAAAAAAATGAGCCAACCGACGAGGCCAAAGCGGCCGGAAAAACCACTGCTGATTTTCCACAAATCGCCGCAGACGTTTTCAAACCCATGGATGGCGGGATCGCTCTGTCTCCCGAGGAAATCATGGGGCGGAATGCCTGGAACTTATGGAGCGGCGGCAACCAGCATTTTTGGAACCAAGCAGCCCAGGACAGTTTTGGGTTGATGGACCTCTTGAAGATGCTCGACAACCGCAAGTTTGCCCGTGGGGAACGGTTTAAGACGTTGGGCCTGGTGAACGAGCCCGGCTTTCGCGCCGCCACCAAGGCGGACGAATTTGGACTGTGGCTGGATGAGCAAGTTGAACCAGAACCGGCGGGGATTGACGAAACTGTTTATGGCAAACCATCCGGCGTCCTCGGTTTTCGACTGTTCCCGAACCCGGATTTCGACGAAAACGCACGCAAAAAATGGGACGGCAATCGTTTCATGACCGATCCGACTTACTACAACGACAACAAACTCGTTCGTCCGTATCGTGTCGGTGTCGCATGCGGATCCTGTCACATCGCACCGTATCCGAATAATCCACCAGCTGACCCGGAAAATCCGCACTGGGAGAATCTCGCGTCTGCCATTGGGAACCAGTACATCAACGAAGGAAAAGTCTTTGCCTGCAACGTCGAGAAAGGTGGCTTTTTCTATGAAATGCTGGCCGCGCAGCCGCGTGGCACTTCCGATACCTCCCGCATTGCCACCGATCACATCAACAATCCAAATGCCATTAACCCAATCTTTTTGCTCGCCGAGAGGGAGCGAATCGGCGTGCCGGAAAAAATGGCGGGTGGCACGCTCGCTTTGCCCGGCGAAAAGGAGGAAATGCTGGTCCCCCACATCTTGAAAGATGGCGCAGACTCAATTGGTGTCGCTGGTGCAACCATTCGTGTCTACATCAACATCGGGATGTTCTCCGAATACTGGCTGACACTGCACAACCGTTTGATTGGGCTGACTCCGCAAAAGCCGTTCGAAATTCCCTATGCCCGCGAGCACTCAGTATTTTGGCGCGCAACGGAAGAGCGTCTGGCAAACATTGCAGCGTTCTTCCGTCGCCTGAAGCCATTTCATTTGGCCGACGCTCCTGGTGGCCAGGCTTACATCACAGCCGATGCGGCGGTAATGACACGGGGAAGGGAAGTTTTCGCCGAGAGTTGTGCCGCTTGTCATTCGAGCAAGCAACCGCCCCCAAATATCGATCCCCAATCAGGCGAGGGGAAAGCCTGGTTCCGCGCAGCTGTCATGGCGCCCGATTTCCTGGAAAACAATTTTCTGTCGAACGACAAGCGTTATCCACTGACCAAGATCGAGACGAATTCCGCTCGCGCATTTGCTACGAATGCAAAGGCCAGCCATGTCTGGGACAACTTCTCATCTGTTACGTACAAAGAGCTTTCGCCAGTCGATGAGCTGGAGTTTTTCAATCCATTCGATGAAAGCCATCCGATCAAATTCAAACCCAAAGAGAAGAATGTAGCCCCGGGATATTATCGGACTCCTTCACTCGTTAGTCTGTGGAGCTCCGCCCCGTTCTTTCACAATAACATGCTCGGCAAATTCACGGGTGATCCTTCCCTGGCTGGCCGGCTCGATGCCTTCAACGATGCGGTCGAGAAGTTGTTATGGCCGGAAAAACGGCTGAATAAAGCTTCCATATGGCGTACACAGAACGAGTGTGCACTGCATTTGCGGAAGGAATTCGTGCCCAAGCCGCTGCAGGCACTGGCTGATAAGAATGGTTACATCAACATCGGGCCAATCCCGAAAGGCGCTCCGATTAACCTGATTGCCAACGTCGAGCCGGATTTTGGTGAGTTGGTCGCGTTGCAGGCAAAAATCGGAAAAGCATTGCTCAAGATTCACACGCAGAATCTTTCATCGGAGCAAGCGGCCGACGAATTGGTCAAGACAGTCCCCGAATTGCTGGCGGCCAACAAGTGTCCCGATTTTGTGGAAGATAAGGGCCATTACTTCGGCACGGATTTACCTGATAACGACAAACGCGCGCTGATCGAATATTTGAAAACGTTTTGATCGAAATTCCAACCAAAGGAGAAAACATGGCTGTCACAGTTGCTGAAATGCTGAAAATGTCGCAGGCAGAGCTCGACGATCTTTTCTCACAATGCCCTACCGGCCCGATCCCGAAGGGCGAGGCCAAAGGCACCGCAATCGTTGCGCCTGGGACTACGTACACGCAGGACCTCGCGAATTTCGTCAATCATTTCGCATGGCAGGGAAAAGTGTTCGATCCCGCAAAGGGTGTTTTGCGAAATAAAATTTTGCCGTTCGGACTGAACGCGATCATTGCGAAGGTCTACAAAGGGCCCAGTTGGCTCGATAACAAGGAATGCATTGTGCTGGATTATTCGGAGACCTCACTCCTTGCGCACTGGATTCGCGATGAAATCCGCGAAGTCTCACCGCAGATTTATTTAGGCAAAGTTTATCTAGGCAAGAAGCGGTTGATTGACTTCGCTCTGGAGTTTCCAGCCGTGGGCTAATCGCAATCTGCGGCCATGGCCGACCCTCCAGATCAAACCGCAAAAGAGCGACGTTGGAAGTGGCGTCTCCTGTTGCTGGTCATGGTCGCGCTCGTGGCAATCGGGTTTTCGTATCTGGCGTGGCGTTTTACGCGCGATAATCCGGTAACGTACTCGGACCCGGAAGAGCACTTCAAGTACGGATCAACCGGGGGCGAGCGCGAATCAGGGATCCCGTATTGGATTTGGAAAGTCTTACCGAAAATATTTCCGGAATATCTCCCCAGCAAAACCTACACGCCAGGTACTGAATATGTGTCGTTAGGTTTTCTCTACGAACCTGGCAGGGATCTGCCCATCGGTGTGTCGCGTCGGAACACGCAGGGCGTTGATCGTGTCTTTCTTAACTGCGCGATTTGTCACACTGGTTCTGTGCGCGAAAGCTCCCAAAGCCCGCGCGCCATTTACACTGGCATGCCGTCTAACACCGTCGATCTCGAGGCTTTCGAACGCTTCATTTTTGCCTGCGCATCAGATCAGCGTTTCAATGCTCCACGGATTCTTGCCGAAATGGAAGGGATCGGCGCGAACTATGATTTGATCAATCGGCTGCTGTTGCGCTACTACGCCATTCCCTTGATGCGGGAACGATTGCTCATGCTAAAAGGGCATTTTCGTTTCGGGGACTGGGAACCGGACGCAGGACCCGGGCGCACCGACACTTTCAACCCCGCCAAAACGCTTTTGGAGTTCCCTCTCGAAAAACTCGAAACGCGCGAGCTTGTGGGTCTCTGCGATTTGCCATCCATTTGGCTCCAGGGCCCGCGCAAAGAGAAAAAAATCCACGCGCACTGGGATGGCAATAACAACATGATGGAGGAGCGCAATAAGAGCGCTGCGTTTGGCACCGGTGCATTTCCCCCCACTATCGACCTGAAACAGATGGCGCGCATCGAGCAGTGGTTGCTTTACAAGGAACCACCGAAGTATCCGTTTCCAATCAACGAGCAACTCCGTGGCCAGGGCGAAAAGCTTTATGCGCAATACTGCAGTGATTGTCATGGGGCGAATGGGCGAGATTTTAACGGGAAGTACGTTGGCGACATCGTGCCCGTCGAGAAAATCGGCACTGATCGTCACCGGCTTGATTCGTACACAGAAGAGTTAGCCGCCGTGCAGAATACGCTCTACGCGGGTTATCCGTGGCGCTTCAGTCATTTCCGTAAGACTTTTGGTTACGTTAATTTACCGCTGGATGGTGTTTGGTTGAGGGCCCCGTTTCTGCACAACGGTTCGGTTCCAACGTTGCGCGACCTGCTGAATCCGAGTACCGAACGTCCACCAGTCTTTTACCGGGGCTACGATGTGTTTGATCCGGTGAAAGTCGGCTTTATTTCCGACGTCAGCCGCTTCGATGCAGACGGGCGCAGCAAGGATGAGCCCGCCGATCCGAGAAAGTACTTCAGGTTCGACACCCAGGTGAAGCAGGGCGGCGCAACGCCGCGCGATCGGAATGAAGGCAACTCGAATGGCGGCCATGAAGGCTGGGAATACGGCACCATGCTGTCAGCCTCGGAAAAAGACGCCGTCGTCGAATATCTGAAAACGTTCTGACCGAAGCGCGATAGAAAAACCATGACTCTGCAACCAAAAACGAAACGCGTCATCTGGGTTTGCGCGGTTGTACTTCTGCTCCTCGTTGCGTTGGGTGGCTTCTTTACGTGGAAAAAATTTTTCCGGCAGGAGAAAGAAGTCTTTGCGGACGAGGCAGAACATTTCAAATACGGCTCGCTTGGCGCCGAGGGCGACCGTGGCATTCCATATTACCTCTGGATGGTTTTGCCGCGCATTTTTCCAGACCTGATGCCGGGCACTGGTGGTTATAAATCGTTTGGAGTGGTTTGGGAGGAGGGGCACGAAGTTCCCGTCGGGTTTTCAAAAAAAGTGGTCGGTTTCGCGCGAATCACGAACAACTGCGCGATCTGCCATACTGCCACGTATCGGCTGAGCGAAGATGAAGTCCCGCATGTTGTCGTTGCGGGACCGGGTCACGCTAACAATGCGCAAAGCATGCTGCGGTTCTTGTTTAAAGCGGCGCACGATCCTCGTTTTAATTCGGACATCATCATGAATGAGATCCGTCTCGTGAGTGCGAACAACTATGGAAATGGCGGCCTCTCTTTCATAGACCGGCAGATTTATCGTTATTTGCTGATTCCGATCACGAAAAAGGCGTTGCTGCAGCAGGAAAAGCAGTTCGCGTGGATGGAAAGGTATGTCAGCAACGGCAAACCAAAGCCTCACTGGGGTCCTGGACGCGACGACGCCATGAACCTGACAAAATATTTCATGACCAACATGGCCGAGGACGACACGTTTGGACCAACTGATTTTCCCTCGATTTGGAATCTTGGAGTCCGCAGTGGAAAAGATAACGCCGGCAAACAGATGTTGTTGAACTGGACAGGCGATACACCGGCAGTTCGCTCGGTCTTGATTGATTCTGCGTTGGGACTCGGCGCCCCGGCGCGGCCGTGGTTTTTGCAACGCATGGCCGACCTGGACAACTATCTCAGTAATCTGCCGCCACCGAAGTGGCCGTTCGCCGAAACGAACCCGATCAATCCGCAAATGGCCAACGAAGGCCAGAAAATATACGCCCGCGATTGCGCAGAGTGCCATGATCCTCGTGCCAAATTTACGAACAAGGTGATACCGATCGCGGAAATAGGCACGGATCCCGAGCGGATGTACTCCTGGTCGAAAGATGCTGCGGCAGAAGCGAATCGGCGCGTCAAGGAGCTCGGTATCGATCGCCCGCCCATGGTCGACACGCAGGACCCATTCGGATATGTCTCGCCGCCGCTGGATGGAATCTGGTTGCGTGCACCCTACCTTCACAATGGTTCCGTGCCGACGTTGCGTGATCTGTTGAATTCGCCAGGTGAGCGGCCGCAAAGGTTCCATCGCGGGTACGATGTGTTCGATCCGGTCAAAGTTGGATTCAAGGAGCCCCCACCACGGCCGACCGGGCCGACGGGTGAACTCGCTCAGCCTTATTCGCTTTTCGACACCACCGAAAAAGGAAACGGCAACAACGGCCACACCTACGGTACTCAACTATCCGACCAGGATAAAGAGAAGCTCCTCGAATACCTGAAAACACTGTAACACAGACGTGGTGTTCTAACTGTTTAGGCCGCGGTGTGTCGTGTGAAAAGCTCTTGTGCGCAGCGCTGTTCTCCGTCAGTTTCGTCCTGTCATGGCCGCGAATCGCACACTCGGTTGCCTGAGTATTTTCCTCTTTATGGCGCTTTGCGCCAGCTTGTTCATCAACCTGTTATTGGTAGGCACAGCGTTTCAGCGGTTCGGGGGAATTCGGGAAACGGAGCCTATTCCGCGGTTTCGTGAAATCCTGCTTCAGCGTGGCGGGCGCACGACGGAGGACAAGATCGCCGTCATCACCATGCGCGGGCTGATAAGCTCGTCACTTCCGGGGAATGTCAGCGATTCAATGGTCGATGATATGCGTGCTGCGCTGCAACAGGCGCGTGATGACAGCCGGGTGAAGGCCATCGTACTGGAAATCGATTCTCCCGGCGGAGAAGTAACTGCTTCGGATGCGATTTATCATGCGTTGCTCAAGCTGCGCGCCCGCAAACCGGTTGTGGTCTACATGGACTCACTCGCCGCATCCGGGGGATATTACGTTTCGTGCGGCGGAAAATTTCTGATGGCCAGTGACACCACGATCACAGGCAGCATCGGGGTCATTATTCAAACGCTGAATTACGAGCAGCTTTTCAACAAGGTCGGACTTGCGTCTGTAGTTTTCAAAAGCGGTAAGTTCAAGGATATGTTGAACGGCGCCCGGCCCATTACGCCAGAGGAGCGTGAACTGGTGCAGAGCTTCATAATGAAAACTTACGACAAGTTTCTCGGCATCGTGGCCAAGGAAAGAAATCTTCCAGCAGACCTTTTGCGCAACACCATCGCGGACGGCCGGATTCTGTCTGGAAAAGATGCTTACGAGCACAAACTGATTGATGGGCTTGGAGAACTGGACGACGCGTTTAGGAAAGCAAAGGAACTTGGAAATGCGCCGGATGCAAAAGTGGTGAAATATGGTCCGCCGTTTAGTCTGAGCCGTTTTTTCCGGATATTTGGACAGAGCGATTCAAAGATAGAACTTGCGCTTCCAAAGCAACTTGTTCCGCAACTGGAAAGTGGGCGGGCTTATTTTTTGCCGAGTTATTACGCGCCCTGACGCTTCCAGAATATGGCGAAGCCCTCCGTTTTCCTCTAACCTGTGCTTTCCTCTTTCTCGACAACATTCGCATGAGGATCACGGTAGGCACGAGTAGAAGTAGGCACGGAATCGTCTGGAGATTTCCGAGACTCCGATAGGAGAACACACGCATGCGATCCGGCAGCCTTCTCGCGGCATCGCAAGCTGTTCCAAGCTCAATCTTGGGTTTGCTTTTCTCGGCACTTTACATTGTGGCCAGCCTTTATGTGTATATTTCGTTGATCTACCAAATCAGCGCTCGCCCGCCAGATGGCTCTGCTGTGGACGGGACAACCACTCGAAGGTTTGGATTGCCAGAGGCAATACTGGCTTCGCTGCTGATACTTTTTCTCTTTGTCACCATCGGCGCCTCTGTTTCACAACCATCGATCCAGTTCACCGCGCACAATCTGGTGGCGAATTTTCTGGTGACTGGCTGCATCGTGCTTGTCATTATTACGTTCCTTCAATTCCGCGGGTTTGATGTAGGCTCGTTAGGCGGATTTTTCAGGTTAAGCTTCATCAGGACGCTAACGACTGGGGCCGTTCTGCTGTTTTTTGCGTATCCATTGATCTTGCTGGCTGATGCGCTTACTCAGCGCCTGTTTGGGGGTGGCTCCAGTAAGCAAAACATCATCGAATTCTTCAGCGGATCGCGGACGATTCAGCAGCGAATGATGATCATTGTGTTTGCCGTAGCCATTGCTCCAATCGTTGAGGAGTTTCTCTTTCGATTTTTTATTTACGGTGTGCTCAAGCGCTACTTCGGCCGGCTTCTCGGGGTTACGTTCAGCGCTCTACTGTTTGCCGCAGCCCACGCACATCTGCCCTCATTTGCGCCACTCTTCGTGTTGGGAAGCTGCTTCGCCATTGCCTTCGAATGGAGTGGCTCCATTCTTGTGGCCATGACAATGCATTCGCTCTTCAATTCGCTTACGCTTACCGCTTTAGCCTTCCCGGAGATCTTTTCTCAATGACCGTGGAATGCGGCAGTGGTCTCCAGTTCGTCCAACCATCCTCAAGCATTAAAGGGTTACACGACGATGAAATTGGGTGACATCGGTGAAGACCGGCTGCTTGCGCCGCTTTTGCCTCGGCTTCCCATAGCAAAGGAAGTCGTCAACGGCCCGGGGGATGATTGCGCCGTGGTGGACGCGCTCGATAAAAAAAAATTTCTTGTGTTGAAGACTGACTGCGTCGTGGCGGGGCAGCATTTTTTACCGACGGCTAATGCCTTGGAGGTCGGGTGGAAAGCGATGATGCGTCCACTGAGCGACTTTGCTGCGACCGCCGCTCTCCCTCGATTTGCGCTGGTCACTCTTATTGCTCCGTCGAAAACCAAAGTCGAGTGGGTGAACCGGCTTTATCGCGGACTCGGCCTGGCCGCAAAGAGATTTAAAGTCAGCATTGTCGGGGGCGAAACCAGCGGCACGTCCGGGCCCTTAACGATTTCGGTTAGCGCGATTGGTTTTGTGGAGAAAAACCGTTGTGTTTCGCGACGTGGTGGCAAGCCCGGAGACGACGTGTTTGTTACCGGTCGGCTGGGCGGCGCGCTGAAACGGAAGCATTTGCAGTTCATTGCAAGGATCGCCGAATCGCGCTGGCTGACGAGGAACTTTCGCATCCACGCCATGATGGATCTTAGCGACGGCTTGGGCGCGGACCTGCCGCGACTCGCAAAAGCGAGCGGTGTTGGGTTTGCCATTGAGATAAAGGATTTGCCCCTTTCCCGTGGCGCCACGATTAAGAATGCAATTTCCGATGGCGAAGACTACGAATTGTTGTTCGCCATTTCGCCCCGGGAACGAAATCGGCTGGTGCGATACTGGCACGAGAAGTTCCCGAAATTGCCACTTACTCGAATTGGTCAATTAAATCCGAAATCCGCAGTCCCCAACACAAAGTTGCCAGGTGGCTACACTCATTTCCAACAGCTCCGCTGAGACCGAAGCGATCGGGCGACGATTTGCGAAGGAGGCAGGAGTCGGATCGGTTTTAGCGCTTCAGGGGGAACTGGGAAGCGGAAAAACGCTGTTCACCAAAGGCTTGGTGTCCGGCATGGGAAGCACGGCGGAGGTTTTCAGCCCTACCTTTACGATTGTGCATGAATATCGCGGTGGCCGCCTGCCGGTCTATCACTTTGATCTTTTCCGCGTAGAAAATAGCCGGTCCCTGGAACGGCTTGGCTTGGATGATTATTTTTTTGGCGATGGAGTTTCGGTGATCGAATGGGCAGATCGCTTTCGGAAATTCATTCCCGAACACGCGCGCTGGATTCTGTTTGAGATTCAATCGCAGAACCAACGGGCTATTACTTTTCAAGAAACGTGAAGGTCCTCGCACTGGAACTTTCCACGACGCGTGGCAGCCTGGCATGGTTGGATGAAGGTCGTGTCGAGGCGAGTCGCGAGTGGCCGAACGACCGAAAGAATTCGGGCCCGTTCTTTGAGAATCTCGCCGAGGTCGTGAAGAAACTGGGACCGCCGGACACAATTATCGTAGGGCTCGGCCCCGGCTCGTACGCGGGTACTCGCATTGCGATTTCAGCTGCAATTGGGCTGCAGGCTTCTTCGGGAGCGCGCCTGATTGGTTTTCCTTCAATTTGTGCGCTGGACTCTGAAGCGCATGAGTACTTTGTCATTGGCGATGCGCGCCGAAGATCTCTTTTCTTTGCGCATATCCGCGCCAATAATTTGATCGGACCGCCAACCCTTTTTTCAGAAGCGGAGCTGCGATCGAAACTTGCAAATCTCGAAAGTGGGACGCCGGTCTTCACTTCCGATCCGCTGCCACAATACGAGAGAGCTGTCCGTGGTTTTCCATCTGCCGGTGTGCTTGCCAGAGTTGCGCAGGAATCGCAACGCAGCTTTTCTTTGCCACCACTTGAACCGGTTTACCTGCGCGAGCCGCACATTACCCTGCCGAAATGAAGCAAACGTATCGCTGCTGGGCTGAGATCGATTGCGGGGCGCTGCGTCACAATGCCAGGGTGGTGCGGGAACTCGTCGGCTCGGCTGAGATCCTTGCCGTGGTGAAAGCTAACGCTTATGGGCACGGTTCGACCGGTGTGGCAGAGACGCTTGCCCGCGACGTTCAACTTTTCGGCGTAGCTAATCTGGAAGAGGCACTTGCACTTCGGAAATCCTGCCCCCACCCGATCGTTATTCTGGGTCCAGCTCTTCGCGCAGAAAGATCCACTATCGCCGAGCACGGTTTTATCCCCACGATTTCCGCGCTCGAAGAAGCGGAAGATTTCAATCGGGTAGCCCGCGGTGCGGCGGTACCGATCAATTTCAAGATTGATACAGGGATGGGCCGTATGGGAGTGCTCGAAGCCGACGCGTCGGAGCTTCTCAAGAAAGTGTCCACGTTACCAAATATCAGGGTTCACGGCGTATCGAGTCATTTGCCAGCTTGTGGTGAGGATCCGGATTACACTCGCCAGCAACTGTCGAGATTTGCCGAAATCATGAAGGGATTTCGCGCCACCGTTCCGCTCAATTACAAAATTCATGTGCTGCAAAGCGCGGGGCTGCTTGCATTCGCCGAAGGCGGAGGAGTCTTCGACATCGTGCGTGCGGGGATTGTGCTCTACGGGATTTCGCCGCTTCCTGGGTTTCAAGCTCGCCTGGAACCGGTGTTGACGTGGAAGACCCACATTTGCCTGATTCGTGAGATGCCGAAGGGGAGTTCCATTAGTTATGGCCGCACATTTATCGCTCCCCAAAAAATGCGGGTTGCAACCTTGTCGGCAGGCTACGCTGACGGCTATCCATGGCACCTTTCCAACCGGGAGGCCGCAGTTCTGGTTCGCGGGCAGCGTTGTGGCATTCTTGGTCGTGTGACGATGGATTTGATGATGATCGACGTCAGTCGTATTGCTGATGCGCGGGTGGGCGACGAGGTCGTTCTTCTTGGACGCGATGGAAATGAGGAAATTTCCTGCGCCGAACTGGCGAAGACTGCTGGCACGATTCCGTGGGAGATTACGACACGAATCGGCCAGCGCGTGAAGCGTGTTTTCATTTGATCGAGATTCGAGAATCGAGAATCATGAAGTAATCTCTGCTGTCACAACGTCCCAATCACAGAACTGATGTTTCAAATCATCTTCAACGAATTGAGCGCGGCGGAGATTTCTGCGCTTCCCAAGAAGTTGCAGCTTGAGCTGCTCTCCGAGTTCCAAATTTTGCCTGAAGATCTGGATCAACTCGATTCGGAACGCTTTGGAGTAATCCAGCGCGAAGGTAAAAAGCTATTTCGCTACCGTGCTAAAGATTATCGAATCTACTTCGCCAAGACCGACGAAGGGATCAGGGTGCACCGCGTGTTACACAAAAACACGTTCCGCGATTTCCTTTTTCGGAGTAAACTGCCTGTGTCCGAAGATGCTCAGCTGAGCGAAACCCGCGAATTTTGGAAGCTCATCGAGCAGGGCGAAAAGACACGTCGGGTATGACCAGGTAAGTCATTCAGCTGATTGGCGGCACCAAAAGGGAGCGCAGAAGCAATCAGACATCCGCAAAGCCGCACCGTCAGGCGTGGCACGGCGCCGTTACTTCATCAAAAGCACAGAGCGGCTGCGCTTGATCTCGCGTGTAATCTTGCGATGGAGATGCGCCGGCATGCCGGTAACGCGGCGGGGTAGAATTTTACCGCTCTCTGTAACAAATTTTTTCAGAAGATCGGGATTTTTGTAATCGATGGCCTCAATGGCGATGTCTATGCGCCGGCGCGGCATGGCCCGGTTTGCCCGGCGAAAAGCAGAACGACGTTTGGCTGTTTTAGGACCGATCATTTTGTTTCGCGATGTAACGTGTGCCGCCTCAAAAACGGATTGTACTTCTTTTTCTCCAGGCGATTGGGCGTGCGCGGGCTTTTTTTGTTGCGCGTGGTCATGTAACGGGAGACGGGCTTATTCAAAGCCTTGGCTTCGGTACATTCCAGCGTCACGATTTCCTGGGCCATTGGTTATTCCTTTACTTCAGCTGGCGTGGCTTCCTCTTCCTCCGTCTCGCCGCCTTCTTCGTCGGTCAAACCAAACAAAGAGGTAACCGACTGGCGGACTCGCGACGCCTTATTCTGCTTTTCCAGCTGCGACTGACATTCAACGGTGAAGCGCGCGAACGGGATAGCTTCCAATCGGGCATGCGGGATCGGCTTGCCCGACATCTCGCATTTGCCGTAGGTTCCCATCTCAATGCGTTTCAGCGCCTGATCGATTTCGTACAGTGCGTCCTGTTCCTGCGACAACAAACTTAGCGCGAAATCGCGGTCATACGCGTCGGATCCGGCGTCGGCCTGGTGCATTCCAAAAGCCGATGCCTCGCTCCCTTCGGCGCGCGATCTCAGGGTGTCCTGTGCTACTCCGGCCATGGAATCGACCATGGCATCCCGCAGCTGCAGGAGCTTTTCTTTTTGTTTGCGCACAAACGGATCAAGCCTTCTTTCGCGATGGTTCATACCCAGAAAAACAGCCGGAGATTCAACAGTCTCCTTTTGTGTTTTGGAAGACCCGCGTTTTCCGGGTTTGGTCGGCTTTGCGACCTTCTTTGATACCGCGCGGTTTACAGTTTTCTTTTGAGTCGGACGCGTCTTGTGCGCAGCCGAACTATTCGGAGAGCCCTTCTTCTTTATTGTTTTTGCCATAGCGTTAACGCCTTTGGTAATCGATTGCGCCCGAAAAATGGACGCTTAATTAAGAACATTTCTCCGGCCGCGCAAGCGGATTTGGTTAAAAATTTCCCAAACCACCAAAGCCCTGTTGGCACCTAGGCAAAACCATTATTCAGCAACGACTTGCCCATCATCGTTGACGCCAAGCGCAGGCACTGCCTCAACAACGACCTAGGAGCTCGCGCTGGAGTAACGATTCAACGCAAATTTCCAGAAGCTGCGGGAGAGGAAGAATACAATAGTTGAAGCAACAATAAGATGCAGCATTAGCAGCCACGGTTGTCCCAGCGATTTGATCAACAAGCGGGCGGGGATGTTCGCAATAATGACTACCGGAATGATCCACCCAAAGATCAGGCGGAACAGCCACGGGAAAATGGCATCTGGATAACGCGCGATATTCAGGAAATTAAAGTAGCCATAAACCAATCCCTGTGCGCGTACGATCCAGAAGCTGAAGGCCGCCAGGGCGAGCATGATTGAGTAATGCACCGCGATGCCAAAGCAAAGGGCAATCAGGTAAAGCAAAATTGACGTCACATCGGGAACAACATTCAGACGGGCAAGTGCTATGCAGACCACCAGCCCCCCCAGGGCAGCGTTGATGATACTGTCCAGACCGAATTGCTTGGTGGAAACAGCAAACTGGCTGTCGATCGGCAAGACCAGCAGAGAATCCAATTTTCCCGTCCGCACCAGTTCTGGAATGTTCGCCACGTTAACGAAAAAGAATGCCTGAAACAGC
Source organism: Candidatus Udaeobacter sp. (assembly GCA_035652195.1). Classification (GTDB taxonomy): domain Bacteria; phylum Verrucomicrobiota; class Verrucomicrobiia; order Chthoniobacterales; family UBA10450; genus Udaeobacter. The sequence goes on from DASREH010000066.1 coordinate 17,042, forward strand.
TGGGCAATCATCTGGTGGGTCCCAATCAGCAACACGACCTCCCATTTCGTCCAGTCGCCGATGCGATCTACGTTGCCGAAAATAATGCTGAAGAAGACAATCTGGCCGCAGAACCAAAGGACCTCCACGACCATCCATAACAGGAAGTTTGCCTTGAAGCTCAGTTCGCGAATGAGCGAATTGCGCAGCATGATGGAGTAAATTTCGATGTAACGACGCACCATTTTTTCCTGTCTGTTAACTTAAGTACAGTCAACCACTGCTTATATGAAACGTTTTGTTGCCTGGCTTCCGGTGATTATTGGACTGTTGGTCATCGCAGTGGTCGTCCGCCAATGTCGCAACGGTGACGGCGCAACCTACCAGACCGCAACGATCACTCGCGGTCCAATCACCCAGGCGGTCACCGCAACCGGTACACTCAATCCAGTGGTCAACGTTCAGGTAGGTAGCCAGGTGTCGGGGAACATCGCCAAGTTGTTTGTGGATTTTAATTCCCAGGTGAAGGCTGGCCAGGTAGTCGCCCAAATCGATCCAGCGCTTTTCCAGGCAACCGTCACTCAAGCCGAGGGCGACCTGGCCAGCGCACAAGCCGCGCTGGAACTCGCGAAAGTAAATGCAACCCGTGTACAGGAATTGTTTGCCAGGAAAACCTCTTCCCAAGCCGATCTGGATCAGGCCATAGCAGCTTTGCACACGGCTGAAGCCAACGTGAAAATCAAGCAAGGCGCTCTCGACAAGGCTCGAGCCGATCTGGAGCATTGCACAATCACGTCGCCCATCGACGGGGTTGTTATCTCCCGCAGTGTCGACGTTGGACAAACCGTCGCAGCCAGTTTGCAGGCCCCGGTTATTTTTGCTATTGCCAACGATCTTACCAAAATGCAGATCGACGCGAACGTCGCTGAAGCGGATGTCGGTGTGGTGAAGATCGGGCAGAATGTCGATTTCACGGTGGACGCTTTCCTAATGGAGACGTTTCACGGGAAAGTCATGCAGGTGCGGAACGCTCCGATCACAGTGCAAAATGTTGTCACTTACGACACGGTGATTGGCGTCAGTAATCCGGAACTAAAACTGAAACCGGGAATGACTGCCAACGTTTCGATCGTGGTCGCGCAGAAGGAGAATGTCCTGCAGATAAAGAATGCAGCGCTGCGATATCATCCGCCCGACGCGCCATTAGCTGTTACAAAAAAGACGGGCACAAGCCGCTCAGGACGACCCGGAGGCGGACACAACACTCCTGGGGAGCGCGCCCAGCGCACAGTCTACGTTTTGCCAATCGGCGTCAGTCGTCCGGAGCCGCGCCAGATCAGGATCGGAATCAGTGATGGGGTTGTGACGGAAGTTGTGGACGGCTTGAAAGAGGGCGACCGCCTCGTAACGGCGCAACTAGGATCGGTGACGGGGGCGCCGTCGTCCGGAACGAATCCATTTGCCGGTGGCTCACGGCGATTTTGATAATCACGCAATTGCCAGCAAAGCTCCGGTATGCGCGAGAGCAAGATCGACATGAATAACCAGGCTGTTGTCAGCTTGATCGATCTTCACAAGACGTATCGCACAGGCGAAATGGAAGTGCGCGCAGTCCGCGGCGTTTCGATCGAAATCAAACGCGGTGAGTTTGTAGCACTCATGGGCGCAAGTGGTTCCGGGAAATCGACGGTCATGAACATTCTGGGTTGTCTGGATCGGCCTACCACGGGGCAATACATCTTAGACGGGGCAGATGTGTCGCATCTCGATCGAGACCGGCTTGCCGACATTCGGAACGGCAAAATCGGTTTTGTGTTCCAAAATTTCAATCTGTTGTCTCGAACTTCGGCGCGTGAAAACGTTGAGTTACCCCTGGTTTACAGCGCACAGCGTCTGACACATTCAGAAATTCGTGAGAAAGCGGATCGCGTTCTAGCATCGGTCGGGCTCGAAGGCCGCGAACATCATTTTCCGAGTCAGCTTTCAGGCGGTCAACAGCAACGGGTGGCCATCGCTCGAGCATTAATTAATCAACCGGAAATTCTGCTCGCAGACGAGCCTACCGGCAATCTGGATAGCCGGACCAGCGTCGAAATTATGGCGATTTTTCAGCAGCTTAACGATCAGGGAATTACTGTAATCATGGTGACGCATGAACCGGATATCGCCGCCTACGCCAAACGTAACGTGATGATGCGCGATGGGGTGATACGGGCTGATCACTCGGTTTCGCAACGTACCGACGCCGCCTCACAACTCCGAAATGGAACGCTGCAGTCTTCGATCGAAACGGGCAGCGAGGCAGCTACCGCATGAGAATCGCGCCAACATTTAACGTGGCGCTACGAGCGTTGCAGCGAAACAAGCTGCGTTCCGTGCTGACTGCACTGGGAATCATTATCGGTGTGGGCGCAGTGATCGCGATGGTGGGAATCGGTAACGGAGCAAAGGCTCAAGTGGAAGCACAGATCGCCAGCCTCGGAGAAAACGTGATCCTCATCTTCTCCGGAAGCACCACTTCGAGCGGAATTCGCACCGGCTGGGGCGGCGCCGGCACATTGAAAATCGAAGACGCGGAGGCGATCCGGCGCGAAGTCCCCGGGGTGATTGGAGTGAGCGAAGAAGTCGTTTCAACCACGCAAGTAGCCGCCGGAAATCAAAACTGGTTTACGCGGATCTACGGGGAATCGGCGGATTATTTTGATATTCGGCAATGGCCATTGGCCGATGGTGCACCGTTTACGTCGCAAGATGTTCGCAGCGCAAATAAGGTTTGCGTAATCGGCCGCACCACAGCCACACAAATTTACGGAAACGAGAGCCCGATTGGCCAGATTTTGCGAATCAAAGAGGTCCCGTTCACAATCACGGGGATCCTTACACCAAAGGGATTGAGCACTCAGGGCGTAGATCAGGATGACATTGTGATCATGCCCTACACGAGTGCGATGAAGCGCGTGATTGGAGGCACCACTCTTCGCAATATTAACGTCCAAATTGCCGATCCACAGCAACTCGAGGCCGCACAGCAACAGATCGTTTCGCTACTGCGGCAGCGGCACAACATACGTCCCGGCCGCGACGACGATTTTACCGTACGAAACCAGCAGGAAATCGCGCAAACGGCCACTGCCACTTCGAGAGTAATGACTCTTTTGCTCGGCGCCATCGCCGGCGTCTCGCTCCTGGTCGGTGGAATCGGGATCATGAATATCATGCTGGTCAGCGTCACCGAGCGAACGCGTGAAATTGGCGTGCGCATGGCAGTGGGTGCGCACGGCAACGATATTCTCACTCAATTCCTGATCGAAGCAGTGACATTAAGTTCCGTCGGCGGCGTCATTGGAATCGTTTGTGGCATAGGCGTGTCGAAAATCCTGTCGGCATACGCCGATTGGCCGACGCTGATATCAATCAGTTCCGTTGCAATCGCCTTTCTGTTCAGCGCAGCGGTTGGAATTTTCTTCGGCTTTTATCCCGCCCGAAAAGCCGCCGCCCTCGACCCGATTGAGGCGCTTCGATACGAATAACTCTAGCAGCGGAGTGCGACCGGCGGCATATTGATCCATGGCCGAGCATGCTGGTTTTGAAAGATTGGTCGCAGACGCGAAGAAAAAAATCGTAGAAATTTCTCCAACTGAAGCCGCGCAGAAATCCAGGGCGGGCGCCGCTCTGATCATAGATGTTCGCGAAAAAGAGGAATGGGACGCGGAACATATCCCTGACGCCGTTCACATGAGCCGCGGGACAATTGAACTGGACGTGGACGAAAAAGTACCCGACCGCGACGCAATAATCATCTGTCATTGCGGGGGAGGCGGACGTTCCGCGCTCGCTGCCGAAAACCTGCAAAAAATGGGGTACAAAAACGTCCGCTCGATGGCTGGCGGCCTCCGAGCCTGGAAGGCCGAAGGTTTGCCGACCACCGGATAACGTCTCCGCCCAGGTTAGGGTCTGCCGCCGTTACCGAAGCAACGTTGTTTTCAGTCCGCTCGACCGTTACACTTCGATCCTTAACGACACCGAGATTCCCATGCCTCCAGCTTCGCTTGATTTCTATGGCATTGAAGAGCTCTTGACCGAGGAAGAACGCAATGCGCGCGATCGCGCCCGGCGCTTTGTGCAGGAGGAAGTTTTGTCGGAGATCGTTGCGTGCCATCGCGCCGCCAAATTTCCAGATCACCTCATCCCGCGCATGGGCGCGCTGGGCTTTTACGCTCCGTATTTGAAACGACAAGGCTGTGCCGGCCTTAGTCACACCGCGTACGGGCTTATCATGCAGGAGCTTGAACGGGCGGATTCGGGTTTGCGATCACTGGCTTCTGTCCAGGGATCGCTCGCGATACAGGCAATCCATTCCTTTGGCTCATCAGAGCAACAAGCGCGTTGGTTACCTGGATTGCTATCCGGCGAACTCATAGGTTGTTTCGGGCTGACCGAGCACGGCCATGGATCAGACCCGGGTGGGATGGAAACTCACGCCAGAAAGGAAGGGAATCATTACATTTTAAATGGCAGCAAGTGCTGGATTGGGAACGCCTCGATCGCCGACGTAAAGGTTATTTGGGCGAAGGACGAAGCTGGCAGCGTCGGCGCGTTCGTGGTGGAAAAGGATGCGCCCGGATTTCGTGCCCAAGACATTGAAGGAAAATTCAGTCTGCGCATGTCGCGCACATCGGAGTGCTGGTTCGAGAACTGCCGAATTGCCTTAGAAAATCGTCTGCCCAACGCGTCGGGACTCGGGTCCGCCCTATCGTGTCTCTCGCATGCCCGCACAGGCATCGCCTGGGGCGTCATTGGCGCCGCTATCGACTGTTATGAAACCGCGCTTGCTTACGCTAAAACGCGCCACCAATTCGACCGCCCGATCGCGGGGTTTCAGCTCGTGCAACAAAAGCTTGTGTGGATGGTGCAGGAGATCACGAAGGCGCAATTGTTAGCGTTACGTCTGACTCGCATGTTGGAGATCGGCTCAGCGCGTCCAGCGCAGATCTCGTTGGCGAAACGGAACAATGTTTGGATGGCATTGGAATGCGCGCGAAAAGCGCGCGACATACTCGGCGCTGCCGGCATAACGGATCGCTACCCGGTAATTCGCCATCTTATGAATCTAGAGACTGTCTTCACATACGAAGGCACACACGACATCCACACGTTAGTGGTCGGACGCGACGTCACGGGGATCAACGCTTTCGCAGGATAGTCGCCATCGCTCGACCCGCACGGCGGCGTACTGATCTCAACATCGCGATTCTGGCGGCATGCGGATGACAGTTGTTCAACATTAGCTAGATTAAACTCAGCTATGAGCGAGTCAGTTTACATTCTTGGCGGTGCGCGCACCGATTTTAAGCGGAACCTGAAAAAAGAAGGCAAAACAATCCGGCATATCATCATCGAGGCCGGCAAGAAAGCGATTGAAGATGCCAAGGTTGATCCCGCTGAAATTCAGGCGGGCGCTGTCGGCAATTTCAACGCGGGTCAATTTACGAAGCAATTGCAACTCGGAGCGTTCATTCCGGAGATCGATCCGAAGCTGCGTGGGATTCCAACCATGCACACCGAAGCGGCATGTGCTTCGGGGGCGTTGTCGGTGTTGCTTGGCGCCGAATGGGTCATCGGCGGCTTTTATGACGTTGTGCTCGTTGTGGGCGCAGAACAGCAGAAGACAATGTCCTCGCTCGATGGCGCGGATGTGCTCGGCGCGGCTGCCGATTATCACAACGAGAAACCGGAGTACGGCGATTTCATGTTCCCGAAATTGTTCGGACGAATTGCGCAGATTTACATGGACAAATACGGCGCCACTGAGGCCGATCTCGCCATGGTTGCGTGGAAAAATTATGCACACGCAAAGCTGAACCCGCTCGCACAGATGCGAGATGCCGATCTGACGCTCGATTGCGCTTCGCAAGTTTCCGATAAAAACCCCAGCGTTGCTCCGCCGCTGAAGGTTTCAGATTGTTCCCAGATTACCGACGGCGCCGCGTCAGTAGTTCTCGTTTCGGGAAGATACCTGGACAAAATTGGCCGGGATAGAAATAAGACCGCGCGTTTGCTTGGTTACGGTCATACCACTGATTATCTGCCGCTCGATAAAAAGGATGCACCCACGTTTTCGATCGCACGCAAAGCTGCGGAAAAAGCTTTCCGCATGTCTAATCTGACGGCTCGCGACCTGCAGGGTGCCGAAGTGCACGATTGCTTCTCCGTCACCGAAGTGGTCGCTTACGAAATTCTCGGGCTCGCTGAGTCTGGTAAAGGTGTCGATCTCGTGAGGAGTGGAGCCACAGCTTTGCCGCAAGTGCGCACGGAAAAATTCAAAGGGCCTTTCCAAATTCCAGTCAACGCAGGCGGCGGCTTGATTGGTGATGGCCACCCGGTGGGTGCAACGGGCGTTCGTCAGGTTGTCGAAGCATATCAGCAATTGACTGACCAGGCGGGTGCCCGGCAAATCGCGAACGCTAAAAAATTCCTCACATTCAATATGGGCGGCAGTCTCACGACCTCCGTCGCCATGATCTGGGGACGCGATTGATCGGCCGGCGCTTTGCGCAGTCCCGAACACACATTAGCGGCTAAAGCGACGCATCGGCGCAACGTACTCTCAACTTTGGAGACACAGGTGTCTTTGCGCTGACACACCAGCATGACCGATTGCGGGAATTGTTGGGCTTTCTAAATCCAAGGTCTGAGGCATACGCGTATCCTAAGCGTATGGTGTCGCTTGCAATTGAAGAGCTTCCTGCGGTGATAAAAGCTGATGTCGAGGAGTTCCTTGAAAGACATCCGCGCAGCCCGGCGGCGCGCCTGCGGCCTAGAATGGGAATGGTGGGCGACATCTGGCTCGCGTTCATCGGCCCGGAGGTGCGTCGTGGCGCAAGCGGCTTGGGCAACACTCCGCGTAATGCATTAAGGGATTTCAACCGGCATTTCCTGGAGCCTCTTGTCTCGAGAAACGGCTCTGAGCCAGCCGAGAGCTGATTGGAAATCAACATTCGTCATGAAAGTTCCGTTCACTCTCGGGGAGGTCGGTCATTTCGGTCTTGCCGTGCGCGATCCCGAGAAGAGCGCGCAATGGTTTCAGCGCGCTCTGGGGTTGCGTAAAGAATTCGACTTCGACAATGGAGTCGCTGTTGGGAATGAAAACGTGACAATTGCACTCTTCAAAGGCCAACCCAGGCCGGAAACGATCGATCACATGTCCTTTCATCTGCCAGATATGGCAACGTTGCGAAAGGCACTCGACCATTTGAAAAGCATTGGCGCCGATATCGAAGATCCCGGTGACGAAATCGGGCCGGAAGCTCCGGGCTCGAAAAACATGGGCCTGTGGTTCCATGACCCCGACGGTTACCGCTGGGAGCTAAGTGTGCTTGCAAATAAATAGGTGCGTGATCGCACCGTTCGCGACTTGGGACTTACGACACTGCGCACGCAATTCACCCGATCGGATGAGGACTAACGAGTGCGTAGCGCACGGCTAAGTGCCTGCATTGACACGTTATCTAAGGGTTTTAACTTTTTCGTCCACAATTGAAAATGATCCAAGAAAAAGGGGACGGAAAAGAGTTCATCTCCCATCTCCCAGGGTATTGGCCAGAGATCGCTCCGGACCTCTGGAATGATTGGAAATGGCAGCTCAGGAACAGGGTCACCACGCTGGCTCAACTGGAGAACCACCTGCAGCTGAGCGACGAGGAACGGAGCGGCGTTTTGTTGTCAGGCGATAAACTCGCGCTGGCGGTCACTCCGCACTTTTTTAATCTTCTGCCGCATGGCGATCCTGACGATCCCATCCGGCGTCAAATGATTCCGCGAGTCGAGGAGAGTTGGGCTTCGCCGTACGACATGACAGACCCGTGCGGAGAAGATTCCCATATGCCCGTTCCGGGGTTAGTTCATCGTTATCCAGATCGGGTCTTGTTTTTAGTCACTGACCGGTGCGCCAGCTATTGTCGCTATTGTACGCGTAGTCGCGTCGTCAGCGGTGTTGGCGAACAGGAATTACACACAAATTTTGAGGAAGCCTTCCGTTATCTTGAAGCGCACACTGAGGTTCGTGATGTCCTGTTAAGCGGTGGTGACGCTCTGATTTTTTCTGACGAAAGGCTGGAAAAGCTGCTGTCGCGGCTGCGCGCGATCCCACACATTGAATTCCTGCGAATTGGCACGCGAGTTCCGATCTTCCTTCCGCAGCGAATCACGCCTGAGCTCTGTGCGATGCTGGCCAGATACCATCCCCTCTGGATGAGTGTGCACGTGAATCATCCACGGGAGCTGACGATTGAGGTCAAAGAGGCGCTCGAACGCCTGGCGAACGCCGGCATCCCGCTCGGAAATCAAAGCGTATTGCTCGCCGGCGTGAACGACAACCTGGAAACCATGAAGACTCTTGTGCACAAATTGCTCATGTGCCGGGTGCGTCCGTACTATGTTTACCAGTGCGACCTGATTAATGGTTCATCGCATCTTCGTACCTCGGTGGCAAAAGGCATTGAGATCATCGAAGGGCTGCGCGGTCACACCAGCGGTTATGCCGTTCCACAATTCGTCATCGACGCTCCGGGCGGCGGCGGCAAAGTCCCGATCAATCCGGGCTACGTTCTTTATCACGACAACGAGAAGATCGTCATCCGGAATTACGAAGGTAAAATCTTCGAATATCCCGAGACCGGAAACGAGCAGGTGCAGTTTGCGCCGCAGCGCGAATACCACGACGAGTATCTATATTCGTGACTTGACCCATCCTCGGGTTGTTCCGGGTCTGGGGAAGCCATGTTGATCACGCAGGGCTCTTATCCGTGATCGCCAGAATACGCTTCAATCCGGCTGCACCTTTACTTTCAAATTGACGGCCAATCTGAGCGTTGAGATTCGGCCACGCAGAGCTGCTGGCATTTCGTAATCGCCTTTCGTTTGGCCGATTGGGTAAACTTTAAGCTTGCGTATTAAAGATCGCACCGTATAAAGTCCGGCACTTCGTTTTCCTTCGTCACTCGATCGTCACTTTCTTACGTTATGAATCAACGCTTAATCTCGGAAATTGGCCGTACTCAACGGCTTGAAATCATTAATTCGCTCAAGCGCACCCGGGGGATGTCCGTCAATGAGCTGGTGGACAAAATGAAAATGAGCTACATGGGCATCAAGCAGCATTGCCTTACGCTTCAAAGGGATGGCTACCTCGATACCTGGCGGCGGCCTCAGAAGATGGGCCGGCCCGAGATGGTCTATCGATTAACGCGGCGCAGTCATGATCTTTTTCAGGCTGACAGCCACGTATTGACGCTCGATTTGTTGAAAGCCGCGCAGGAAATTTACGGGCCAAACGCTCCCGAAAAGCTCCTGTTTAATATTTTTGAAAAGAAGACGGCTGCGCTGAAGACCAAAGCGAAGGGAGACACTGTGGCCGAACGTGCCAAGTGGCTGGCTAATGTCCGCGATGGAGAAGGGTATATGTCCCAATTTGTGAATGATCATCTCGACGGCGGCCCCAGAATCGTCGAATGCCATTCGCCGATAATGAATCTGCTGGATCGATATCAAATCATTAGTCGGCTTGAGCAGGATATGTTTGAGGCGGTTTTACGCGCAAAAGTCCGCCGTCAAATGGTGCGCAACTCGGGGTTATACGAGTGCGCCTTTTACTTCGCTGCCTAGACTCCAGGTCCCTGGGAGCGGCTTCTTGTCGCTGGGCAGATATGCCGGCCCGCGGTCAGGTTGATTTGCTCTTTCGCTCGCCGCGAATCTCGGTTGATTGAAGGCCCATGGCTCGGGGTTTTCCTTCCGTCGTCATCGAGAATTTGCAACCGCTGATTGATGGCGGGCGCTATCCGATCAAGCGCATCGTTGGGGAAGATCTTGTGGTTGAAGCAGATATTTTCAAAGACGGCCATGACGTCGTCGCCGCGATCCTCAAATGGCGTGTGGTGGGCAAGCGCGCATGGCGCGAAACACCTATGAAGTTTGTGGATAACGATCGCTGGCGCGGGGTGTGCACCTTGTACGATCAGGACATTCACGAATACACGGTTGAAGCATGGACGGACACTTTTCGCAGTTGGCAGACAGAATGGGTCAAAAAATTTGAAGCTGGTATTACTGATCTACGCAGCGAAGCCCTGGAAGGCGCAGCGTTGGTGGAAGCTGCTGCCAGGCGTGCGCGGGATCGAGCCGACCGCCAGCGATTGAAGGAATTCTCCCAACAAATTTTGACTGGGGCCAACTCGGAAATCGATGCCATCGCGCGCTCTGGCGAACTCGAAGTATTGATGGCCACATACCCGGATCGATCGGGTACGACGGAATACAAGCCTGTTCCCCGCGTTGTTGTGGATCGTCCCGCGGCATTCATCGGCGCCTGGTACGAGTTTTTTCCACGCTCTGCACGAGGCTACGGCGATCGCGGCTCGACATTCCGCGATTGTTTGCCGCGCCTGGATGACATTGAGGCCATGGGTTTCGACGTCGTTTATTTTCCACCGATACATCCAATCGGGCACACGAATCGAAAAGGCCGGAATAACGCGACCACGAGCGCACCAGGCGATCCCGGCGTGCCATGGGCAATCGGCAGTGAAGCCGGCGGACACAAGGCAGTTGAACCTTCGCTAGGCACTCTCGAGGATTTCGATTGGCTTCAAAAACAGGTCCGCCAGCGCGGAATGGAGATTGCCCTGGATTTCGCGATCAACTGTTCGCCCGATCATCCCTACGTGAAAGAGCATCCCGAGTGGTTTTACAAGCGTCCGGACGGCACGATCAAATACGCCGAGAACCCGCCAAAGAAATACGAGGACATCTATCCGCTGAATTTTCATTGCGAAAATTGGCAGGAGCTTTGGGCCGAGCTGAAAAGCGTTGTACTTTTTTGGGCTGATCGCGGCGTGCGCATCTTTCGGGTGGACAATCCGCACACGAAGCCGGTGGCTTTTTGGGAATATCTGATCAAAGGAGTCCACGAGAAATATCCCGACGTCATTTTTCTTTCTGAAGCGTTTACCAGACCTAAAATGATGAAGGCACTGGCGAAAGCGGGGTTTAGCCAGAGTTACACCTATTTTACCTGGCGAAATTCAAAGCAGGAGCTGATCGAATATTTTACTGAGCTCACCCAGACTGAAATGAGCGAGTATTTTCGGCCTAATCTTTGGACCAACACTCCTGACATTCTGCCCTTTGTGCTTCAGGAGGGTGGACGCCCTGCATTTATGATCCGCGTCGCTCTGGCGGCCACGCTTTCGCCGCTTTATGGCATCTACAGCGGATACGAGCTTTGCGAGAACGAGCCTTTGCCAGGCCGAGAGGAGTATCTGGATTCGGAAAAGTATCAATACAAAGAACGTGATTGGGATGCGCCGGGAAACATTAAAGACTGGATCACGCGGCTAAATAAAATCCGGAAGCAAAATCGCGCGCTGCAGCTCTACACGAATTTGCGGTTCCACGATGCTGAGAACAACGCGATTTTGTTCTACAGCAAGATGACCCCGGCGCGCGATAACATCATTCTAGTCGTCGTGAATCTTGACCCGCATCGCAAACAGAATTCGTTTGTCCGCGTTCCGGTCGAAAGCTTCGGGCAAATGGAGAGCGATGTCTATCAGGTGCAAGATTTGTTAAGTGGTGCGACATACACCTGGCGCGGTGATCGTAACTACGTGGAACTCGACCCGGAGATTCAACCAGCGCATATCTTTCTGGTGCGGCGTTGATGTTACCCACGTCTTATCGTCGCTGAGAATGGTTGATGGGCTCGATTCCCTGCGTCCGGTGATCGGCCGCCAACCCGGTTGCCAGCAACTCTGCAGCGTAGCGTGGGTTTGATCTGGGAGTGGCGCATTTGCATCGGCTGATCGCCCTGCATATCATTACGAAATTTCCGGCATGAAGATCTGGGTCTTGTTGTTTGGCGCGCTGGCGAGCGCGTCTTCTGTTCTAGCACAAGAAGCTTCCGCTACACCTCCTCTGGTGCCTGAGCGTTCACAAACGGTTCTGGAGACACTGGTCAAAGCTGGCCCGGTAATGATTCCACTGCTTTTGCTGTCGATCTTTTTTGTCATGCTCCTGGTTGTTTATTTGATGACAATCCGGCGTGGGGCCGTCGTTTCGTCCGGTTATATGGCCACGGCGGACGCGCTTTTGCGCAAGCGTGACTATCTCGGATTGCTTGCGGTGTCTAATCGCCACAGCGAAGCGATCGCGCGCGTGGTGCAGAAAGTACTCGATTTCATGACCAAGAATCCGCATGCGGACCTGCAGCAGGCCCGTGAAATCGCCGAGACGGAGGGAACTCGGGTTGCAGCGAATCTGAATAACCGGGTGATTTACCTGGCCGATATCGGGATGATTGCGCCACTGTTGGGCCTGCTTGGTACAGTCTTTGGAATCATTCATTCGTTCGGCGCGCTCGGTGCTGACATCGGGTCGGCGCGTTATGTCGCGTTATCGCGCGGCATCAGCGAAGCCCTGGTGAATACGGCTGCCGGCCTCGCCATCGGCATACCGGCGATGGCGTTTTACGCGTTTTTTCGCGGCCGTGCACAAAAGCTCATCTCGGAATTGGAAGCTGCTTCAACGCACGTCCTGGCTCTCCTTTCATTGCAATACGGCAAGCCCCAGCGCACACCGGTGCTGATCGAAGAGGAACTGTAAAGTTTTTTCATTCTAATGAATCTGCGTGGTCACGCGCCTCTGCATCATCCAGGCATCCAATTGGCGCCTTTGGTGGACGTCCTCTTGCTTCTATTGATTTTCTTTCTGCTTACGTGGAATGCAGCGCGCACCGAAAACGAGCTTGATGTCAAAGTTCCCAAAGCTTCCGCGGCCAAGGAAAAAACCGCACCAATCGGCGACGTTATAGTGAACGTGAAGGCGGACGGTAACGTAGTGGTTAATCGTCGCACTTTAAGCAGTGCCGAATTGAGCGACTTATTAAAAAATCTGGTTCAACTGAACCCTGAACAAGCTGTAGTGATCCGCGGTGATGAAACGGGTGCCTATAAGAACATCATCGGAGTGTTGAACGTTTGCACTGAGGCAGGGGTCAGTAACGTAGCTTTCGCCACCGCAAAATGAAAACGAAGCGCAACGCAGCCAGTCTACTGGGACTGGCGATGCTGCTCTGGACAGGGGCCATCGCCAGTGGGCAATCGGAGCCGGAAGTTCGGAGAGCGCGTCCCGTGGACGAACCGCCAATCCTACGCGCTGTTCCCGTCGAACGGCCGACGGCGTTGCCTCGCCCTCCGAGTGATGAGTCAATTGACAGGGTCCTTCGTTCTCTGAAGGAGAACTCTCCGGGAGAAGCGGCACAATCCGGAGGCCAGGGAGAAGCCGAACGTCAACTCGATTACGCAAACGGACTGTTTGTTCGCAAGCTTTACGATCTGGCCGTGCCAGAATATCAAAAGTATCTCGCAGATAATCCTGGTCGCCCGGGTCGGGCGAACGCCTACTTCTCAATCGGTGAGTGCTATCGGAATCTGGGACGGGCTTCCAGCGCTCGCACAAACCTCCAGAAAGTTCTCAACGATTATCCCGAGAGCGAGTTCGCCGGGCCTGCAGCCTATGCGCTGGCTGAGATGGAGTTCGCAGACAAAGATTACGCGGCAGCCCTCCCGCTTTTTCATCGCTCGGTTGCGAAGTCGAAAGAACCCGCGGTCGCACTTTCTGCGCACTATTTCGAAGCGCGCTGCCTTGAATCTCTCGGTCGCAAGGATGAGGCGGCGAACATATACGCCGAGGTTGCTGCCGTAGGAAATCCCAATCCGTTCCGAGAGGACGCGCGAATCACCGCCGCATCCATTTTCATGGCACGCGGCAAGAAGATCGATGCTCTGAAGCAATACGAGGCGTTGGCAAACGAAGCCCAGAAGCCTGCCTTAAAAGCGGAAGCGGCGGTGCGCGGAGGCATGATCGCGCTCGAACTTGTTCAGGCGGACAAGGGAAAAAACGACAAGGTCATGTCAGACAAAGCTGAGGCCTTGTTGCGCAAAGGCCGCGCTCTGCCAGAGGCCGGAAAGTTCCGGGCAATCGCGCAGGTTGGCTTGCGAAAATTGCAATATCAAATGGGAGAATACTCTCAATTGCTGGCCGAATATAAAAAGGAGCAAGACAAGCTGCCGGAAGCTGCGCAGGCCGAAGTGTTGCTGCTCGCCGCAAACAGTCAGCGCCAGCTTGGCAATTCGAAAGAGGCTGAAGCGTTATACCGTCAGATTGTCACGAAATATCCGGATCGAGAGGAAGCAAAAGATGCCGCGTATCAACGCCTGATCAATGTCTACAACTCTGACCCGTCAGCGCTGATTCCCGCAGTAGACGAGTTTCTCGCTACAGATCCTGCCACTGAACGTGCAGATCAGGCCAAGCTGTTAAAGGCTGAAGCACTCTATAAACAACAAAAATGCGCGGAGGCGATTCCGATCTTCGAGGAACTACGTGCCTCTCAGCTTTCTGCCAAATTACGTGCCGATGCGGCGTACAAACTCGGATTGTGTCAGGTACATGGGAAAAACACTGCCGGCGCGATTGAAGCCTTCACGTATTACGTCCACGCGTTTCCGGATGATGCGCAAGCGCCTGCCGCGCTGGCTCAACGAGCGCTGGCATATCAACAGGACAAAAATTACACCGCTGCAGTGGCTGACTTGAACACGATCCTCAGCAAATATCCCAAAGCGCACGAGCGGGAGGCGGCTTTGCAGTTGAAAGCGTTAATTCTCGGGCAGCAAGAAAACACCAAGAGCATGGTGGACACATTTCGACAGCTCTTGAAAGAATATCCGAAAAGCTCCGTGGCGGCGCAGGCGCAATATTACATCGGGAAGGCTGCATTCGAAGCGAAGGAGTATAAAACCGCGTTGTCGGCGCTTAACGCCGCGCGCCAGTTGAACAAGGAGCAATATTACAATCTCGCATCCCTGCGGATCATGTTATCTCACTTCTACCTGAAAGATCGCGCTGCCCTCACCAAAGAAGTAAACAATTTCATGGCCAGTAGTCCGGGCACCAATGTCCCGCCTGAAATTCTGGAGTGGCTTGGAATCGGGTACTATAACGATAAAAATTTCCCGGCGGCGGAAAAATACCTGAGCGCGCTCAGCAAGGTGGATCATTCTGGAAGCGTTAAACCCGATTACCTCTTTTATCTTGGAGACACGGCAACCAAATTGAAGAATTTGCCCGAAGCAGAAGACGCATTCGGGAAATACTTGCGGACAGCTCAAGATCCGGCGGGGAAGGCAAAGGTGTTGCTCGCGCTCGGTGCTGTGAAGATCAGCGCACATAAGCCGGACGAAGCTCAAAAAATCGCCGAGGAGATAATGACACTCCAACCCGAGGGGCGTGTTAACGCAGAAGCGCGCTTGCTTGCTGGCGAAGTGCAACTGGAGCGAGGAAATTTTGATGATGCAGGCAAAGCGTTTAAAGGTGTCGCGCTGTTATACGACGACCCGGCCATCACTCCGCGCGCATTGGACAAGGCTGCACTTGCGTATCGGCACGCGGGGAATGCCGATGAAGCCGATCGATTATCCCGGGAGCTGCACGAGCGATATCCGAATTACGCAGCAGGCGGGTAACGCCGGATCACACGCGGAGTTCCTGGGTTTTTATCTTTGACGCCAACATCGTTCGATCCTCGGGCGTTTTTCGGGCCATCGGCCTGTTGAAGTGTAGCGGCTCGAGGAAGAACAACCTTGTCTTTGTAACAATTTCGTTACCGTCTTTGAATGGCGCTCGTAAGGAGTCGAGCCTCTCGTGGTTATTCTGCAATTCAACAACGATTACCAGACGGAGATGAACCTAAACAAAACGCAATTGACCAAAAATCGAAACATTAAGGCTGAAAATATCAGTCAATCAGCCGCAGGCTTGGGCATTCGAACCATCATTAAACACCACTTCAAGTTATTCATCCGATCGCAGATTTGTCTCGCGCTTTCTGCCGCAATGCTCAACACAACCAACGCTTCGCAACCGCTTCCAGACAACCCTACTACCGGGAGTGACATGACAGTTCCCGACGCCGGAAGATGGCGTCCGACCGGCAATCTCCAGACTGCACGCGATATTCATACCGCGACATTGCTACCGAACGGACTGGTACTGGTCGCTGGCGGCCTTAACACCCTTTCTGTCGAGTCCCGAACCGCCGAACTGTACGATCCGGCGAGCGGGACCTGG
>DASREH010000067.1:0-7637 GCA_035652195.1 Candidatus Udaeobacter sp.
GGTTGGGTTTCGCAGACATCAACCTTCGTAAAACCTGATGCGTTGATGAGGCAATCAAAGCTTGTGGCTTGCAGCTTTTCCCTCACACCATTCAAGTTAGAAACATCGAGTTG
The DNA here is from genome assembly GCA_035652195.1 of Candidatus Udaeobacter sp. GTDB lineage: Bacteria > Verrucomicrobiota > Verrucomicrobiia > Chthoniobacterales > UBA10450 > Udaeobacter. The sequence goes on from DASREH010000067.1 coordinate 114, forward strand.
CGCACGATCGAACGCCGTGACGTCAAACCTCCCTCGATATTCGCGTAACAGTGCCGCACCAAGCCGGCCGCCTGCGCCCAGAATTACGATTTTCATATTTTGCCTTGCTAAAACTCCCGATGTTTTAGCGCGTGTCTGAAATTGCCAGAACGATTCAATATCTTCCAGCGCGCTCGAGCAGAGGTTGCCACCACGCCTGGTTTTCGATGTACCACTGAACGGTCTCGTCGAGTCCCTCGCGGAAATTGCGACGCGGCTTCCAATTGAGTTCGCGCTGCGCGAGCGACGAATCGATGGCATAGCGGCGGTCGTGGCCTGGCCTGTCCGCGACAAATGAGATCAGGCTGTGCGACTTGTCGAGCTTGTCGAGAATCATTTTTACAACATCGAGGTTCACCATCTCGCCGTCGCCACCAAAATTATACACGCGGCCCGGCTTTCCTTCGAAAAGTGCGGCTACGATCCCAGCGCAATGATCGGTCACATGGATCCAATCGCGAACATTCAGCCCGTCTCCGTAAACGGGCAATGGTTCGTCGCGCAGCGCCTTGATGATCATGAGTGGAATCAGTTTTTCGGGAAACTGATAGCGCCCATAATTATTTGAACAGCGGGTCACCAGGACTTCCTGGCCGTAGGTCTTGTAGCAGCCAAGAGCGAGCAGGTCCGCCCCGGCCTTGCTCGCCGAGTACGGCGAACTCGGATCAAGCGGGGACTGTTCCGTGAATTTGCCGGTGGAACCAAGCGAACCATAAACTTCATCCGTTGATACTTGTATGAAACGTTGGGCGCCGTGCCGCCGGGCACAATCAAGCAACACGCTGGTCCCAATGACATTGGTGTGAATGAAATTGAGCGGGTCGTTGATGCTCCGGTCCACATGAGATTCAGCCGCAAAATTGATCACAGCATAAAATTGATGCTCCGTCATCAAGGCATCCATCTGATCGGCGTTCGCGATATCGGCTTTGAAAAACTCGTAGCGTTCGCCATGTTCCTCGACCACGCCATCCAGATTGGCGAGATTGCCCGCGTAAGTGAGCACATCGACGTTGGTCAAGTACGCGGGCTTGTAATGTTGCAAAATATACCGAATAAAGTTGCTCCCGATGAATCCACAGCCACCGGTTACAAGGATGCGCATGGCAGCGCGTACTAGCAGCGGCCAAGGCGGCGCGCCAGCAGAATATTCACCCGCAGCTGCGGGTGCGGGCAGTTACTTCGAAACATGGAAAGCGCGCCTGGCAGAAACAGGTTGGACTCCATGGTTAATCCTGGGTCTGGCGGCGTTCCTGCGTTTTCTGCTGCTGGGTATGAAGCCACCGCACTTCGACGAAGGCATCAACGGCTGGTTCGTCGATCAGGTGATGCACAATGGCTTTTATAGATACGACCCGACGAATTATCACGGTCCGCTTCACTTCTACATGCTGCTGCTGTCCGAGAGTTTGTTCGGCCGAAACATCTGGGCACTGCGTCTGCCTGTCGTACTGGTGAGTATTGGATGTGTCTGGCTCATGCTGAAATTCGAGCCATTGGTGGGGCGAAATGTGAGTCGAATCGCTGCGCTGGCGCTGGCAGTTTCGCCAGGATTTGTATTCTACGGCCGGTACGCCATTCACGAAGTCTGGCTCGAACTCTTCTCGACGATGTTCATCCTCGGGCTGCTCGGGATCTGGCGATTGGGAAGGGTAAACTATCTCTGGTACGCAGGAATGGGATTGGCAGGAATGATCCTGACCAAGGAAACTTACGCAATTCATGTCGCGTGCGCGGTGATCGCAATTCCGGTTCTGATGGTTTCACTCGCACTAACCCGTATTCCCGATGCGAAGCCTGTGAAGCAAACATGGAGCTATATCGATCTGCTCATGGTCCTCGCCGTCGGCGCGGCTGCGATCGTCGTTTTCTACTCTGGATTTTTCCTGAATTGGAACGGCGTAAAAGGTTTGTATCAAGCTTTCAAAGCCTGGACCGAAACTGGCGCCGCCGGTCACGGTCATGAAAAGCCATGGGATTATTGGATAGGATTAATGTTGCCATCCTTGAAGTGGGGCAACGCTGATTTTCTCGGATACGAGTTGCCAATGCTGGCAGGATTAATTCTTTGCCTGTTTTGTCAAAAATTTAAGAACCTGAGTATTCGTTATCTGGCGATCTACGGGGTGGGGAGTTTGATTGCCTACAGTTACGTCAGATACAAAACGCCCTGGTGCATTATCAGTTTCGGATGGCCGTTCATGTTTGTATTCGGCGCGGGGATCCTGCTGGTTCGCCCAAAACATTTGAAGATCGCCTATCGCGCAATAGGAGCCCTTTTGTGTGTTTCGCTCGGTTCTTCTATTTATCTGAATTACTTCCGCTGCAGCTCGCCCGAGGAACCGTATGCCTATGTCCAGACCTACAATGACATTTTCAAATTCACCAAACCGCTTCTCACATTAGCCAAAAAAGATCCGGTTTATTATCATCTCACCGGCCATCTCATACGGTCCAGTGTTTATCCGCTTCCATGGATGCTCGGAGATTTCGATCGAGTGGGCTATTACGAAGGAGGAAACATGCCGGCGAACCTCGATGGCGATTTTCTCCTCGTGCAGGAAGACAAAATCAAACAGGTGGAATCGAAATTGAAGGGCAAATACTACACCGACACGCTGACTATTCGAAACTACCAGGATCCTTCGAAGGCTTATTTCAAGGCAGAAATCTTCAAACAATTTTTCTCCGGCAGGGCGCCGGATTTTGTAGGAAAGCCGCCCGTCGCGAACCCTGCGGCAACCCCGGGTCCAGGCTAGGCAACGCTTGTTTCGATGAAGCTCCTTTCAGCAGGCTTAAGCTTTGTTAACTTCTCGGTTATTTGTGGCCTCCTTCTCGGGATGGCCGGCCACGGGTTGAATCGTTTAAGCGCCGTTCTTGCGCTCGTGTGCGGTCTTGCGTTTGCCGTGGCCACGTGGCTGGGAACTTCGGATCCTGCTAAAAAATTCGCTGCTGAAACAGAGAGGTCCAAGCCAACCTGGCGCTACAGAAAAATCTGGTTCTGGCTCGTAGCGGCGGTTTTCGCTCTGTTTGCGGTGCGATCTTTCTGCTGGTTGCTATATATCGACGGCAGCGAACTGAAGATCCAGTCGCCGAATAATCTTGGCGACCTTTCTCTGCACATTACCCTGATCAGGAATTTCGCCAATGGCGCTCAAATTTGGCCGGACAGTCCGATATACGCACTAAGCAAGCTGAGGTATCCGGCGGGAATCGATTTGTTCAACGCTTTGCTTTGTCTCGTGAATGTCGATCTCCTGCGCGGACTGGTTTGGGTGGGACTGCTCGGTTCGTTGGCTACTTTTTATGCGTTTTTCCGCTGGGGCGGCACTTTTGGAGTGGCAGGTTTCTTGTTCAACGGCGGAATAGCCGGCTTTCAATTTTTGAAGACCTTGAAGTTTTTGGACTATCAGGGCGGCAACAAGATCGCCTGGAAAAGCATTCCGCTTTCCATGTTCGTAACGCAGCGCGGATGGCTCTACGCCATTCCAGCGGCATTGGTTCTCCTGTGGCACTGGCGCGAAAAATATTTTCGTGATACGCCGATCTCGTTTACATCCCGAAAATCGGCAGCCCCAGAGATTCCCTCGCCTGAAACGGCGGCACAGACTGACCCCAAAAAGGAGGCCACCGAAACGAAGGCCGCAATTGCAGATGCGAATTCTGCTCCTGCGGTGGACGTCGATAGCCAAGCGAAGCGGAAAGGCCCTTTACCTTTTTGGGTGGAACTTTCTTTGTACGCGTCCATGCCACTGTTCCACGTTCACACCTTTATCGCTCTCACCATCGTGCTGGTGGTTGCGTTATTTTTCGAGCGGGTACGCTGGCCCAGGATTTTCAGTGAGGCGCCCATGCGCAAACACGCTGTTACATTGCTAGGCGCTGCTTTCATCCCGGCGACGTTTTCTGTCTGGCTGGTTACCGACCATTTTCACGCGAAATCAATGGTAAAATGGCACCCCGGATGGGTACAAGATTCCGCTGACTTCGGCGCGCCTTTCTTTCGGCTTGGTGGTAACGCTAATTTTGGATCTGCTACCGGTTTCGGCGCTTTGTTGCAGAAAACGTGGAACGGCGTAGTCGCGCCGTTCTTTCAGTTCTGGCTGACGAACTTTGGCTTATGGGTTCTGCTTGTGCTGGCGTTGGTTGGGCTTTGCGGCTGGCGCGCTTGGAAAACTGGATGGCGCTGGGGCAAGAAACCTCCTGCGGACGTTGTATTCGTGCTATCTGCCGTTGTGATTTTTGGCATTGGATATTTTGTTCAAACGGCACCGTGGGATTGGGACAATCTCAAGCTGATGGTGTGGGGTTATTTTTTGATTTTGCCATTTCTGTGGAGCGATTTGATTGCGAGGTGGCCCTTTCCTGAACGAGCAGTTACCTGTGTCGCGCTATTCGCCTCCGGATTTGTAACTTTGCTGGGCGGCCTCGCGGCGGGACATCCAGGTTTTGGATTGATTGAGCGGGCGCGACTAGACGCGATTGGCAGTGTGGTTCGGCCTTTGCCAATCGAAGCTCGTTTCGCCGCGTACCCGACCTACAATCATCCGCTGTTGCTCCAGGGCCGGAAAGTCGTCCTTGGTTATCCGGGCCATTTGTGGACTGAGGGGTTCGATTACGACGGTCCTAACAGGCAGTTGACCGCTCTGATGCGCGGCGCGCCCAACTGGCGCGACGCCGCAAAAGCACTTGGTGTGCGGTACATCTTCTGGGGACGTGATGAGACTTCAAATTATCAAGGGAGCACCCGCCCGTGGGAAACGACCGGGCATCGGATTGCATCCGGAGATTGGGGCGCAATTTACGACCTGAGCCCCGAATCGTCTGCCCGTTAGGCCTAAAGCGGAACCGGTCTTTCAGAAGTCGTAGAATTTCTCCGGGACGCGGCAATTTTTCGACGAACTCGAAATGGATGAGCAAGGAAAACAAAATAGATCACGTTGACAAGATCGGCGACGGTGGAAGCCGGACTCGTTAGACGTAATTGGCCACTCCGCAGCGTTGCGAAAACATTCTCAATCGTCAGTTCGGAGGGCACGGGAATGCTGGTGTAATGCCGGCCAAAAGCATGGAGGCGATGAGCGTCAGACGTTGCGATCAATGGTTTGCCAAAACGCGACGCTACTCTCGTGGCACGACGATTGGGATTGAAGAGCCCTATGTGAAAATGGCAAAACTCGATCGCGTCAAAGCAGTCTATCTCTTTCAACAGTCGCGATCCAATCGACCCGCCAAACAGGTAAAACGGATGAGGCGCAATTGTAAAAACCGAGTCGCCACGGCGCTCCCGTAGCCGCCGAAGATCCTTAAAGGTTTTCAGTTCTGCTGCTTCTTCGGGAGTTACGTTCAGCACGATCACGTCCGCACCTTGAAGGCGCATTTCAGCAGCAGGGATCAGTAGGATCCCCATGGCGGCTGCATCGGCGAAAACTTCCTCTCGATTGAAAACGGCATCGTGCAGGGTGATCGCAAGTACTCGAAAGCCAAATGCGCGGGCGCGCTCAAGCAACTGATGCGCGGAGTAATCCACGGCGTCTTTGGGGTCATCGAGCGTATGGATGTGTAAATCCATTTTGATCCATTCTCCATCCTTGCAACTGGTCGTAGTGGTCCTCATGATTCCCGGTGATTGAGCAAGGTAACCACTGATCAATCGATTTCACGTAGCGATACACGCATTTAATTGGTGCGCATTGCTTCGATTTGCGTTCGACAGTTGCAGGCTCACTGGGATTATGGAGTGAGTTGCCAACGAGCGCAGATTGAGGGAAGATTTTTCGCCGATTCTAAGGTGCAAAGCTCGGGTGGTGGAATGGCAGACACGTACGTTTGAGGGGCGTATGCCGAAAGGCATGCGGGTTCAAGTCCCGCCCCGAGCACCACATCCCGGGTCAGTTCCCCTGTTCGCCAGCCAACTGTTCGAGCTGGCTTTCATTGCTCCCAGCCGTTCTCTTTTCTAAAAAATCGCGGGCCATCGCGGCAAGGAACGCCTTGCCTGCTAAATTCCAAAGATCGACAAGAAACCACTGGATCGCGTACTCGCGATTTTCCAGATCAGGCATCTGGCTTTTCACAACCATCCCCTGAGGCGTGTTATCGCGAATGGCTGCCACAACTTTTCGGGCCAGCTGAATACGAACGATCAAATGCAAATACTCGCGATGGGTCAGGGTCGGCCATGAACCTTCGCGGATGAACGCCGCAATGGCTTTTTCGATCGCCGGCTTTGCCAACCCCTGATCCATTCTGAGTGACGCGACACTTTTCTCATCAGCAACACGCGGCTGCCCGATCTGCTTGGCGACGCACAATTCAAAATAAACATTCTGTGCAGCCAGACGGTTGTCCCACGCTTCCAAGTGAGGGTCCTCCGAGGGCCGATGAGGCACACGGGGCGGAGGCTCTATTACGCTAACCGACTGATACCATTGGTGCCACTTTTCGAGCGTATGCATGTGGAACAATCCCGAATTTCTTCAATCAGACCCTCGCACAGGCGAAATCATGGGGATTGCGCTTGTAGCAAAAAAAATTGCGGTAGGCGAGCAAAAAATATCGGACTGTCTGGAACCAGCCTTCTACAGGCGGATCCGCTTCTCCGAAGACCATAGTGCTTGAGCCGCCGAAGGCGCAGGTATCGTGCGAGGGGCGTATTCATTTTTACCGCCCCCTCGAGGACAAACCCGTTGGAGTCACACCCACCTGGTTCGCAACAACGCGTGCTACCAATTAGAACTTTTCGGGTCGATTCGGTTTCGCTAGGCTCCTCCGCACTATGGACTCGCTCTATCTTGTCGGCATCGCAGTGCTGGCACTTTTTGCGTTCGTGCTGGCCGTTGTTCTTTTCAACTTTTTCGGTCTGTGGCTTCGGGCGCGGATCGCAAACGCGCCAGTAAGTCTGGGAAAGATGGTCGGAATGCGACTACGGAAAGTGCCTGTGGGTTTGATCGTGGACAATCGCATCACCGCAGTCAAAGCCGGGCTGGATGTTCGCAGCGATCCGCTTGAAGCGCATTATCTCGCCGGCGGTGACGTGAGCCACGTAGTCCTCGCTCTAATTGCTGCTGACAAGGCAGGGATTTCGCTCGATTTCAACCGGGCATGCGCAATTGACCTTGCCACGAAAGGAACTGGCAAAACTGTGCTGGAAGCGGTGCGCACGAGCATCAATCCCAAGGTGATCGATGCTCCTAATCCGGCAATGGGTCGCGGGACAATCGATGGTGTTGCACAGGATGGTATCGGCGTGAAAGTCAAAGCGCGGGTCACGGTGCGGTCGCATCTCGACCGGTTTGTAGGCGGCGCGACTGAAGAAACGATCATCGCCCGAGTCGGCGAAGGTATCGTCAGCGCAATTGGTTCAGCTCATTCCTACAAAGAAGTTCTGGAGAATCCGGACCGAATCTCCAAGACAGTGTTAGCCAAAGGTCTCGATAGTAATACCGCTTTTGAAATCCTCTCGATCGATATCGCGGACGTGGATGT
>DASREH010000068.1:0-10287 GCA_035652195.1 Candidatus Udaeobacter sp.
GTATCCAAGCCGGCGATAAGTCGAAGCAAAGTGGATTTGCCGCAACCGCTCGGGCCAACCAGGGAAACCAACTCTCCGGGGGCGATCGACAGTGAAATGTCCTTCAACGCCTGTCGTTGCGTCAGCGGATCGTCGACAGTCGGAAAGCTTTTGCTCACGGCTCGAACACGAAGTGTAGCTGATTCGTTCTGAGCCATCGCTACCATTTGATGATTCCCTTTTGCCACACGAGAAGGCGATCGCGCACCTTGAACAGAAGAGTCATGAGAGTTGAAAAGAAAGCCGCCATGATGATGAGAGCGGCGAACACTTTTCCGTATTCTGCCCAGCCTTGCGCCCAGCTCACGTACCAGCCGAGACCGGATTTAACTCCTACCGATTCAGCAACGACAAGAGTCAGGAAAGAGGCACCCAGACCCATGAACAAGCCAATGAAAATATTCGGAACCGCGGCGGGAATCGCGACGCGAAAGATAAGATAGCCAGGACCAGCTCCGAGTGTTCGAGCAACATCGAGATAGGATGCGCGAGTATTGGAAATTCCCGATGCCGTTAGCATCGTGACCGGGAACCAGACCGCCAGGGCAACCAATCCGGCTGAGCAAACAACCGCTGACGGGGAGACGACCATTGCGAACGGGATCCACGCTGTGGCAGGAATTGGGCCGACAACCTTGAGCAGCGGCATTCCCCAATATCGCACCGACCGAGACCATCCAATGCACACCCCGGAGATCAATCCAACGATCACCCCGAGGATGTACCCACTCAAGAGCAAGACGAGCGAGTGCCAGGTACTATCGAGTAGAAGCTCGCGATCGGAAATCAAACTGCGCAATACCGCGGCCGGTCCCGGAAAGTACGGCAATGGCAGCAATTGATAGCCGAACGTGATCAGATCCCACAGGCCTACTAACAGGATTGCAGCGGTAAAAATCGGCCACATATGCCGCATCCATTGACGCAATCCCAGCCAAAACCGCTGTGCGACGGCCAGAGCGAATGAGACGGCCAGGATCTCCCAAAAGAGCAGCCAGTACGCGCGCGTCTCGAGCGTCGGCGCGTTTTTCGCGAACAGCAAATGAATTCCGAACGTAATCACAGCCGCGGTTGGAACAGCCAGCGGCATCAGCCATGGCATCTTGAACTCATCCTTAAACCGATTCACCTCACGATCGCGCGATGTCCGTATCGTTGTTAACCGTGTTTGCGACGTGGCCAGACTCACTTCTATCCAGTTAGCGCATACAGCGCGTTGTCAAACTCGCTATTGAGACACTTCAATCCTCAGTTCTTCTCAGCGAGTGTATTTTTCCGAAGACACGGCGCATCAGGATCCGCCAGGTTTGGCGCATCCTGATCAGGCTGATCAAACATTTTTCTCCGGCAACACGAATCTCCGGTGTCCTTCTGGATCAACGCCGCGATGAGGCGGATGTCTTCGTCAGGTGAGACTTGAGCCCCGGCAAGTTTTTCCACTTCAAGGTTCTTAACCCAGTCGTCGGTAACGCCGTCGAGATGCATGAAGGCACGTTTCGCGAGCGCGTCTGTGTCGGTTTCCGCAGAGAGCATTTTGGCGACCTTCATTTCTCGAGCTGCGGTGTAGACAGACTCTTCAGCCAAATGAACACTCGGTATGTAGCGCAAGCGGGCGAGCGCCACGGTGTTTAATTCGGGCGTCGAGGCGAGATATTTTTTTTCCACTGCCAGGATTGCCGCTGCCTTCGGATTGGTCTCGACCCATTTCGCGCCCTTCAACAAGGCGCGCGTTGCCCTCGCCGCGATGTCCGGGTTGGCGTCCACCCATTTTCCGTTAGCAATGACTTCGCAGCAATATTCGTCCTTGTACGGCGCGTCCATGATTTGGTCTGCAATATTCCTGACTTTTCCCTCTGCGATTAACAGGCTTCCAATCGGTTCTGCGTCGGCAACGGCGTCCACTTCGCCCTTGTCAATTGCCAGACCTAATTCGCCCGCCGGAAAAACCTTCCAGGTAATATCCTTGCCTGCATCGATTCCGTGAACACCGAAGACACGGTTGGCGAACACGAAAGGAGGAGTGCCCATTCCCGGCACGCCAATTCGTTTCCCTTTTAAATCCTGGATCGTGTGAATATTCGTTTTTACGCCCGCTTGCACGCGTAAACAGCCGCGGTGAACTCCGGCGAGGAATCGTACGTCCAGCCCCTGCTCGATGGGTTTGAGGAAGTACATCACCAGATGATGGGTGATGTCATAGCTGCCCAGCGCCAGCGCGTCTTTGTACGTCGCCCAATTGCACTTCACCAGTTCAGGCTCGAGGCCCTCTTCCTTGAAAAAGCCCTTCTCGTAAGCAGCATAGATGGGCGCTTCGCACGTCAAACCGATGTAGCCTACGCGAACCTTGTTTGAATTCCGAACGGCGGTGGACTTCTTATTACACCCCACGAGCAAAACGATCCCGAGAAAAAAACCGATGATGATTTTCGACGTCATATATGCCTCTTGAAACTCGCGGGGCTGGTTTTGCCTATGAAAGCAGAACTTTGCTTTCAATCCAACGCATTTGAGAAATTGCCTTCTCCCGATTCCACCTGGTGATACCTTATCGCTGCAATGACTGGCTCACCTGTCAGGTACGATTTTGATTTCGCTGTCGCTGGCGGCGGACCCGCCGGTTCATCAGCGGCCATCTCGCTGCGACAGCAAGGGCATTCGGTCGTTCTCTTCGAACGGGAGACATTCCCGCGGTTCCACATCGGTGAGTCGTTGTTATCAACTGCAAACGACTCGTTCGAGGTGCTTGGTGTCGCGAAGCAGGTTGAAGCGGCGTGTTTTCCCGCCAAATGGGGTGCGCGCCTCTATACGCATGATGGTCGGAGCGGACGATATGTTGACTTCACCTGCGTTCGAGAGGTTACGAAGCCCCAAACTTATCAGGTTTGCCGCGAAGAATTTGATCGGATTCTGCTGGAACGCGCTCGTGAAGTGGGTGTCGATGTCCGCGAAGCGTGCAACGTGAGCGAGTGCGAGTTTACGGAAGACGCGGCAATTCTGGATGTGGGATCACGCGTTGATGGTGCAACTTCGCGGTTCCACGTTCGCGCGCTGGTTGATGCTACCGGACGCGGAGGATTGCTCGCACGGAAGTTTGAGCTGCGGACTGACGAGCCGCGACTCGCCAATGTAGCAATCTATTCGCACTACACCAACGTGCCGCGCCTGGGAGGGCCGCGACCGGACGATATCCGGCTCGTAGCACGCGAAGACGCGGGCTGGTTCTGGATCATTCCAATTTCAAAAGAATTGACCAGTGTTGGGGTTGTTCTCCCAAAACAACTTTACCTGAAACTAAAAAATGGTTCGCCGGAGGAGATTCTCAATCGAACCATCTCTGAGACATCATTTGTTGCTGACTTGATGCGCAACGCGCGACGCGAGTGGGCTGTGCGGGTCGAAAAGGATTTTTCGTACAGTGCTTCAGAATATGCCGGCAATCGGTGGATTCTGGCCGGTGACGCAGGATCGTTTCTCGATCCGGTGTTCTCGACCGGAGTTTCAATCGCCATGGAATCAGGCATTGAAGCGGCAAAAGAGCTTGATCGCGCTCTTGCAACGAATGACTTCTCGGATGCGAGTTTTGCCGCGTTCTCTCGTCGTCAGCGTAAACGGTTCGAGATCTTTCGCCGGTTTGTGGTGGGTTTCTACACACCGCATTTTCGAGATGTCTTTTTCAGCCCGGAGCCTCCCAAGCTGATCTTTCGATCAGTCGCGACCATTCTTGCCGGTAAATGGAATGCGAGTTTGTGGACGCGTTTTCTGAACCAGGTGTTCTTCGCTATCATAGCGCTTCAGAAACGGCTCCGCTTGTCTCGGCCACTTTTCAGGCGCGACGCTGAGGCCGGTTACCCCAGCGACGCCTCTGCTAAAGATTCGATGCCCGACGCGGCCTGATCTTTGCGTCTCTGATACACCGGCAACTAGACAGTCGTCGGCCAGCCTTGTGGACGAGCACCGAATAACACCGGCTCGAGAGGTTAATCAATTGCCGTCTTGACGTAGTAAGCGCACGTCAAGAAAACTATTTTGTTCGCAAATGGACTCGCAGCCAAAGGTAACTCAACCGAATGATGCGGACGTCTACGATGTCGTGATCATGGGAGGCGCGCTTTCTGGATCGGCAACTGCGACTTTGTTGTTACGGCAAAATCCCGGGATTCGCATATTGATCCTTGAGAAATCGGAAAAGCTTTCGCGACGCGTGGGCGAAGCGACAGTCGAAGTCAGCGCATATTTCATGAGCCGCGTGCTGGGGTTGACTCAATATCTCAATGAGTCGCATCTGCCGAAACAAGGATTGCGGTTTTGGTTTACAAACAGCGAAGTGAACACACTGGCAGACGCCAGCGAGATCGGTTCGCTTTACCAGGTGCGGGTCCCGTCCTATCAGCTGGATCGCGCCACGTTCGACGAAGAAGTGCTGCGCCGGGCCGTCGTTGCTGGTGCAAAGATCTTGCGCTCCACCACGGTAACGGACGTCCGCTTGGAGCCCGGCTCGCAGCAAGTTGTCACGTTTCGCAACGGTGACGGCACCAAAACAGTGCGGTCACGCTGGGTTGTTGATGCATCCGGTGTAGCAGCAATTCTCGCGCGAAAGCAGGGTTGGTGGAGAAGTAACATGGAACATCCAACCGCTGCAGCCTGGTCCAGGTGGAAAGGAGTGAAGGATTGGGACAGCCGGGAATTGGCTGAGAAATATCCTTCATGGTCGCGCGCTGTATATGCGACACGTAACACCGCCACCAATCACGTGCTCGGCGATGGCTGGTGGAGTTGGTGGATCCCACTCAAGGGTGGTGACGTCAGCGTCGGTGTGGTTTTTGACCAGAGGCTGGTCGACTGGCCACAGGACGACAGAAAACTTGGTGACCGGCTAAAGGCTTTTCTGTTGAAGCACCCGGTTGCGCGCGAAATGCTCATCGACGCGCAATTTGACCAGGAAGATGTGCACTGGCGAAAGAATCTTGCGTATTACAGCACCACGTTTGCCGGCGATGGGTTCGTTTTGGTCGGCGATGCAGCGGCGTTTCTGGATCCATTTTACAGCCCGGGTATGGATTGGATTTCGTTCACCGCTTCACGCGCAGCCGCGCTCATCGCGGCGCAACGAAGAGGTGAAGACGTAAACGCACTGATTGAAAAGTACAACGACAATTTTGCGCAGTGTTATCAATGCTGGTTCGAAGCAGTTTACAAGGACAAGTACGAATACATGGGCGAATTCGATCTGATGAACATTGCCTTGTTGTTTGATCTTTGCCTTTATTATGTGGGAGTAGCTTCCCGGCCGTACAAAGACGGCGAAACTGCGCTGCTGGTTCCACCATTTTCAGCTGCGGGCGTTGGACCAATTTTTCGTTTTATGCGCATGTATAACCGCCGCTTCGCCGAGATTGCGCGCCAGCGTCGCAAGCGTCGAATGCTGGGAAAGACCAATCGAGCGCAGCGATCTCTGATTCCAGGTTTCAGATTGCACTCCAGCAATCCAAAACTGTTGGTTGAGGCTTTCACCAAATGGGCGCGAGTCGAGCTGGGTGAGCGGTTCAGCTCAAAAGCGATGTAACGAGGTTCAGGGGTGCTATGGGTTAAACGCCCCGTGAAAAACCACGGAGGCTGCGAAATTGCGCATCATAAAATGGTGCGAAACCGTTCGTCCCGACCGGGATGACAGCGCGGCATTTCTGGCGGACATTTGTTGCCCACAATCTCCATCTTCCGACAAAACCGATCCATCATGAGCGCGAAGGACCACACATTCACCCTGGGTATCGAAGAGGAGTTTGCGATCATCGATCCGGAAACGCGGGAGCTACGCTCGCATATCCATGAAATTCTCGAGGGAGGAAAGATCCTCCTCAAGGAGCAGATCAAGCCGGAGATGCACCAGTCCGTGGTGGAGCTGGGCACTGAGGTTTGCGATTCGATCGACTGCGCTCGGGCGCATGTGGTTGAGCTGCGAAGCAGACTGGCCGAATTAGCTGGTCGAAGCGGCCTGAAGGTCGCCTCTGTCGGTACGCATCCTTTTTCTCATTGGCGCAACCAGCACATCACTGAAGGAGAACGTTACAAGCAGATCATCGAAGATATGCAATTGCTCGCACGAGCAAATCTGATCTTTGGACTGCACGTTCACGTGGGAGTTCCCGATCGCGAGGGCGCAATTCACGTGATGAATCAAGCGCGGTATTTTTTGCCTCACATCTATGCACTGTCGGTAAACTCACCCTTTTGGGTGGGCCATGACACCGGCCTGAAAGGCTATCGGCTGAAAGTGTTTGAACGATTTCCACGGACGGGAATTCCGGATTCGTTTGAATCGCTTTCTGAGTACGAAGACTACTGTAAGCTGCTGGTCAAAACCGGTTGCATTGACAACGCGAAAAAAATCTGGTGGGACATCCGGCTGCACCCATTCTTCGATACTCTGGAAGTTCGTGTGTGCGACGCTCAAACGCGTGTGGACGATACGCTGGCAATTGCGGCGTTGATTCAGGCGGTCATCGCCAAGCTTTTCAAATTGCTGTGGCAAAACACCACTTTCCGCATTTATCGCCGACGTCTTCTCGATGAAAATCGATGGCGCGCAGCGCGCTACGGCATCGACGGAAAATTGATCGACTTTGGCCGCGAGGCCGAAGTGGAAGAACGTAGTTTGCTAAACGAGTTGCTAGAGTTTGTCTCCGGTGAAGCAGAGCAGCTTGGGACGCATCGCGAGATGGCGCACATCGAGCGTATTATGCGCGAAGGCACCGGCGCGGATCGACAGCTTGCTGCCTTCCAACGTACTCACGATATGAAAGCGGTTGTCGATAACATTGTCGCCGAGACGTACGAAGGCCTCGACGTGTCGGCTCCGGCTGGGCCAGTCAACTGATCGCTCCGCCAATTCGGCCATGGATTCGCAGCCGCTATGCTGCGGAACGGCTGAGTCGTTGTTTTCTCTTATCCTTCCGCGCCGCTCGAATTGAACTCTTGCTCACGCTTGCGCGCTACCGCGACAATTTTTGCAAAGCAAAAGCCAATCCATGAACAGCAGGCTCCTGTGTTTAACCGCAGACTCGTATCGAAAAGAGGAAACGGTCATGAAAGCAGATCTGATCTTAACCTTGGATGAATACCTTAAGGCCCGGTGTGTGGCGGGACTAATCAAGGCGCCCGGCAAGCAGGCGCGTCACGTTCCGATCACAACAGAAGATAACACCGCTCCTCGTCCCGAGAAGCGCGGTTGTCGGTGTGACCGTTGGGGTCACCCCTGCGTTGATTGTACCGACAAGGCAAAGTGAGGTGAGCAAGATGGAATACGTCATTGTATTCGCTGTAGCCGCGATGATGGCCCTGTATGTCTTGATCATTGGGCGCTGCCTGCGGAGCGCGTAGCGTTCAGGAACTGGTAAACCATCCCGAGCGCAGGCATAACCTGCAACACGGTTGTTTACCGTGATGTCGGTTCTGAGATGTCCGAAATCAGTTTTGGCGGGAAAGCAGCTCGCAAGGCATTCAAAACCGCGAGTACATCGATGGTTTCCTGGCAAATAGCGCCCGCAACCGGAGTCAGATAGCCGGCGGTTGCGAACATCATACCACCAAGGCTCAACAACATTCCACCCACAGCGCTTTGCAAAGCAATCGAACGCATCCGGCGGCTGATATGCATGAATTCATCCACTTTCTTCAAGGAATTTTCCATTGCCACAACGTCAGCCGCTTCAGCGGTGATATCGCTGTTTTGCCCGATCGCCATTCCCACCGTGGCCGCCATCATCGCCGGCGCATCGTTAATCCCATCGCCCACATATAGCGTTTTCGCGCGGCTTGTTTCCTGCCTGACGATCGCGAGCTTCTGTTCCGGGCTTAGCTCCGCATGGATCTCGGAGATACCAACCTGCTCCGCGAGATAACGCACTTCCGATTCGCGATCGCCGGACAGGATCATGGTCCGTCGGAACTGGTGTTTCGGTCCGAGATGTCTAATGAAGGAACGTCCCTCGGCCCGGGGCGCGTCGCGAAACCGAAACGCGGCTGCGAATTTCCCATCGATGACGATGATGCATTCGAGTCCACCACCGACCGGTGGAAGATGCTCCGCGCCTGGAATCTTTTCCGCAATAAGTTTGCCGCGGCTCGTAATTTGAACCTCATGACCACCGACCATGCCTCGCAATCCCTGACCAGGAGGTTCGGTGACCCGGGACGCTTGCTGAAGTTGAAGCCCTTGCGATGTTGCTGCGGCGAGAATGGCGCGAGCAAGCGGATGTTTCGAATACAACTCAAGGCTCGCGGCCAATGTGAGCACTTCTTTTTGTGTGAAACCGGGCGCAAGAAGTTGATCGGTTAACTTGGGCTCGCCGTAGGTTAGCGTTCCGGTCTTATCGAAGATCGCAGTGCGGCAACTCGTGATTTGTTCAAGCACGGCTGGATTTTTTATGACGATGGAACGCCGCGCCGCCAACGAGATTGAACCGATAATGGCGACTGGAATGGCGATCAGCAACGGACAAGGCGTGGCGATTACAAGCACGGCAAGAAAGCGAACGGCTTCACCGCTGATTATCCACGCAAGCACCGCAATACTGACCGCGATTGGAGTGTAAATCGCTCCCAATTGATCTCCGAGCCGTCGTAGTCGCGGTTGGTTTTGCGCCGACTCTCGCATCACTTCCATGATCTTGGCGTAGCGCGAATCGATGGCACGACGTGCCGCCGTGATCGTGAGAGCGGACTCCCCATTCACCGCGCCGGAGATGACGGCGGATCCTGGCGCTTTTGTGATCTCGAATGGTTCGCCGGTGAGGAACGCTTCGTTCATCACCCCGTGGCCTTCGATTACAGTTCCGTCCACCGGCGAGATCTCGTGTGGATAAATGACCAGGACGTCACCAACCGAAATGTCATCGAGCGCTACATCAGTGACTGTAGAGTCTCGCTTGCGATGTGCGATGGCTGGCATCCGTTTTGCCAAAGCCCGCAACACCGAAGATGCGTGGCGCAACGCATAATTCTCCAGCGCCTCACCGCCGGAGAGCATCAGTACGACGATCGCGCCGGCGAGATATTCGTGAAGCAGGACAGAAGTGATAATCGAGATTCCGGCAAGGAGATCGGATCCGAATTCCCGACGTAAAAGATTTCTGGTTAGTTCAAAAACGAGAGGAACACCGCCAAAAACCAGCGCTGCAAGAAGCGGTAGTTGGGAGACTCCCGGCGATGTGTGCAACGCAAAGCGCAGGAAGAGATGAACCCCGATCGCAGCACACGAAAACAGAGCGATGACAGTAGTCCTGCGACGATGCAGAACGGTCACAGATTCCCAAAACCGGGTGCCCGGGGGCTGATGTCTCAGCTTCGGGGCTGCCACGGTCCGGAGGATTGCATTCATACTATTCAAAGTGCATCATCGCCGAGTGGAGCAGCTATCCGCAGTTTTGGAACGGGCTATTTGAACCGGGGAAAATTCGGCCAGCTCGCGTTATCGCTTCGCGTCGCCCGAGGGATTGGCTGGTCGTCACCGGATGCTTGTGCAAACCTCGATCAAAGTCGAGCGCGAACCGGAGTGAAGCTGAAGACGAGAATCTCCGCATGACGCGGTTGCCACCGATGAAAATCAACCCGATAACGTCCGATCGGTTCGCGGCGAGCGTCGCGCTTGGAATTTATAAGCCCAAAAAGTTTTTGAGTCTCTGAACGACTGAAGTACGGCGCGTCGAGAAATTCTGTTACCCAATTCATCTCGTGGGCATCCGTCAGGTAAAACGTTACCTGGACATCTTGATCAGAATTTTCGACCATAATCACGCAATAATCATAAACATTGCTGCTCTTCCACTTGCCCTCGAAAAAGATAGTGCAGCGCTTTTGTAACTCGATGGCCCTGAGTCCGGCTGTTCTAAAATTTGCAATGATATTTTCGTAGGTAAACGGCTCGACCGTTCCCATCTGAAGCTTTCGCCTGGCGGTTTCAGGTTCAGCGGAAGAGACGTTTCCACCGATCGCAATCAGAGTGGCGACAAGGCCGATGATAATTTCTCGTCTCATGGGATAAATGTAGGTAACTCCATCGCTCAGCAGCACGTCGTGATTTGGCAAAAATTTTGCATTTTTTGCGCTGAAACCATCGCCGACAGCTGATGGGCTGACGCGATCTCCACAGCTCGAGTTCTCTCGCTAATAACGGCGATAAAACCGCTAGTCGAAACGTTGCTGGATTCGATTCACTGACAGTCAATCCATCAGGCCTATGACGCGACCTCC
>DASREH010000069.1:0-11157 GCA_035652195.1 Candidatus Udaeobacter sp.
CCTGGGGCGGTTGCCCCAGGCTAAAATGATTAGCGCCTATGGCGCTGATGGGCGTGTTAGTCCAACGTAACGCTAACGAATAAGAATCAGCTGTTAGCGCTGTAGCTACCAAATGATCTTCGCGCCTATGGCGCTGATGGACGTGTTATTCCACCGCAATGGTTACGATCGGGATCAAATTTTAGCGCTGTAGGCGCGGTCTTCACCCCCCAGCCTGGGGCAACGCCCCAGGGGTCTGGTTACAACGTCTAAAATAATCAGCGCTGAAAGCGCGATTCATTTTGGCGATTGCGCGTTGCTCAGCCGTTATCAGGACTGAATCCAAAAATCACAGGAAATAATTTCGCTGTTTTTCGCTGATTGGTTTCTCAAGGCGCTCGAGCACCTGCATCATGTCCTCCCAAACTTTCCGCTTCTCAGCAGGCGATTGGTTCCGTAACAGGTAGGCAGGATGATAAGTAATCATCAACGGCGTGCCGTTATATGATTGCCACCGTCCGCGCAATTCTCGCATCGTCCCGCGAGATCCAAGCAGACCTTCCACGGCGACTGCACCCAGTGCGACCAACACTTTTGGTTGAATAATGTCGATCTGTTCGAGCAGGTACGGCCGGCACATTTGCATTTCTGCCGGTGTCGGCGCGCGGTTTCCAAACGAACCTGCGGGCATGTCCGGGCGGCACTTAAGAATGTTCGCGATGTAGACGTCGTCGCGGCCGAAACCCATCGCTTTGATAATTTTTGTTAACAATTGTCCGGCGCGACCGACAAAAGGTTCGCCCTGACGGTCCTCGTCTGCGCCAGGAGCTTCTCCGATGAACATGACTTCCGCGTCGGGATTGCCGACGCCGAAAACCGTTTGGGTACGCGAGCTGACCAGGTGCGCGCACTTTTCGCAGTTACACACGCGTTCGCGAATGGCCGCAAGGATCTGCGATTTGCCCGAAATCGTATTGGATATTTGTGCTCCCGCCGGTGGAGAATTTTGGGTTACGCCCGGCATGGTCGTCGTAAAAACGGACTGCAACTGCTGCAGCGCATTTTTCGATGCCTGGGGCACGCGATCGTTCGTCTCTCGAATTTTTTCCAGCGTGGCGATGACCATATCGAGAGCAGGCTGCATCATTCTGCTTCGATGATCGGAAATTTCCGATGGAACTTCAATCCGTTTATGCCGACAAAGGAAGAGAAATCGGCGGCAACGCCACGCAGTTCAGCAAATGTCGACTTCGTTGCCTCGCCTTGATTTCAGCCGTCGGCGCGGCCGGCTACAGGAATTACCTTAGCCGCCGCGCGTGCTAAGCCATTGCAAAGCGAAACGGGCCACTTCCCGTGAGTTTTTTAAATCGAGTTTGTCTTTGATGTGCGACCGATGGGTCTCCACCGTTTTGGGACTGAGATGCAGGAGTTTCGCGATTTCACGTACGTCCTTGCCTTTGCCGATCAACTCAAGAATCTCCAATTCACGGTCGCTAAGTCTCTCGACTGCGTCGGTCTCGTTTTCCGATTCGCGATGAGCAAATTTGGTAATTACTTGTGCGGCCATGGCGGGGCTGAGGTAAGGCCGACCATTAAAAACTTCGTGGATGGCGTGGATCACATTGGCCATTGCTTCGTGTTTCATTACGTAACCTTCTGCGCCGGCTCGTAGCGCACGCAGTGCGTAAAGCGATTCATCGTGCATGGAAAGCACAAGAATTGGCAGATTCGCAAATTCGGCCCGGATGTTTTTGATGAGCTCAATCCCGTTTGCCCCAGGCAAACTGAGGTCCACAATGACCAGGTCAGGATTCAGCTTGCGGATGACTTCCATCGCTTCGGCAGCGTTATCAGCTTCGCCGCACACGGCAAGGCTGTCTTCGGAGTGGATCAACTCGGCCAGCCCTTTTCGAAAAAGCGGATGATCGTCGACAACCACGATCCGCTTTGCGTTGGGTGGGTCACATTTCGGATTCTGGTTGGTCGATTTGGCGTGCTTCGTGGTGGCCATCTGCATTCCTGTCTTCCTTTGCTACTTAGATACGCGACTCCACAGATTGTCCGATGCAGTAAATTTACAAAAGTGTGGTCAACGCCTTGGTAAGTTTTGCTGATAAGCGCGCCCTCTGCCGTTTCTTTCCGTTGTGTGATTCAATTGTTACGTCCGGTACGTAACAGGTTACACGGGTCCCACCCTTTTCCAGGTGTTCGATATTGAGGGTCCCTCCTATCACGCGGGCGCGATAGTTCATGATGTGAAAGCCTAACCCGTGCGAACCATTTCCGATGTTTTGAGCCCCGACGCCATTATCGGTTATGCTCAAGACGATTCCATTTCGGAAACCCCTGATCGCGATGACGATTTCGCTCGCTTCGGCATGTTTATTCGCATTAATTACCGCTTCGCGCGCAATACGATAAAGATGTCCCGCGACGATATCATTTTCGATATGAAATGATCGTTTGACTTCCAGGCGACAGGGGGTTCTCCACATCTCGCGATCCACCAAATCTTCCAGCGCTTTTACGAACCCACCTGCGTCCACGTCTACGCGATGCAAAGCTCGCGACAGGTTACGCGTGTCGCTCGCTGCGTTATTCACCAGCTCGGCGATTTTTTCGATGTCCTTCACTTCGATTACTCGATGATTCTTTAGTCGCAATGCAACGGATCGTGTCATGAAGGCAACAGCGGTCAGGTGCTGACAAAGCCCGTCATGCAGTTCCTGGGCCAGGCGCTGCTGTTCCCGATCGCTGACCTCCAGGATTTCGCCTTCCAACCCTTTGCGTCGCGCAATCTCGGCCTTCAATTCCTTGTTTGCCGTGTGCAGATCGCTTGTTCGCTCACGGACGCTCTTCTCCAGGAGTTCTTTCGATTTTTTCAGTACTGCTTCCGCTTCTTTGTGCCGGCCGACCTCTGCGAGGGATGCGAACCATCCGACCACCTTGCCGTCGGCGTCCCGGTCCGGTGTGTAAACACACTGCATCCACAAAGCGCCGACACCCTGGAACGGTATTTCCATTTCATATTCCACTGGATTTCCTTGAAGCACCTTCTCCACGTAGGGCATGATTTTTGTCAGGGCTTCTTTGCCTATAATCTTGTCGATTTGTGCCCCGGCAAGTTCCTCGGGTTTGCGCCTGACAAGTTCGGCGTAAGAGCGGCTGACATAACGATACCGCAGATCGCGTGTGCACCGCGTCAACATGAACGGAGTTTGCGTGACCATTAGTTCGAGCTCACTTTCCTTTTCCCGTAATGCTTCTTCATCGCGCTTATGCTCGATGGCTTGGGCAAGTTGACTGGCAATCGTGCTTGCCACTTTAAGCTCGTCATCGCTGAAGACGTGTGGTGTGCGATAATAGATCGTGAGTTTGCCGATCAACTTATGGCTGCTGATTAACGGAATGAATGCAGCGGCGCGAATACCTTCGCGTCGAATGGTTGATTTCAGGGGCGACGGAATGTCGGCAGTGTCAACATTGTTAATACGGAGGGGCGCGGGATTTTTTGCATTTCGTCGCCAGGGCGAATGGCCTTCTACCGCCTTGCGGTATTTCTGGGACAGACCGCGCCAGGCCACAAAGCGCATCACGTTTTCCTTGTCGAGAAGCAAAATCGCTGCGCGTTGGCAATCTAAAGCAGAAATTGTCGCCTCGAGCGCTGCGTCGTGAATTTCGCCAAGCTTCGTGGCTGTGTGTTGCCGTTGAGCAAATTGATAGAGTACTCGCTGCCGTTTCTCCGCCCATTTTCGGGCGGTGATGTCAGTGTTGGTTTCCAGGATTGACAGCGGTTGTCCGTGCGCGTTCCGGTCCAGGCTCCAGCGCGATAACACAACGATCTTTTCGCCGTCCTTCCGCGTGTGAAGCAATTCACCCGACCAATGATTATCGAGCTCTAAATTTTTCTGGATGCTTTCGTAACTGCCGAAATGCGCCGTCCGCAGCAGCTCGTGGGTACGCTTTCCGAGTGCCTCTTTTGCCGAGAAGCCGTACATTTGCGCCGCCCCACGGTTCCAATAAGTGATCCGATCCTGCGGATCGCGCACAATGATCGCGTCATTGGTTAAATCCAGGAGTCGCGCCTGTTCGGTCAGGCGTCGTTCCGTTTGTTTTTGCGTGGTTATATCTCGGGCGATCTTCGAAATTCCGATGATTTCGCCTTTCGGGTTTGTGATGGGTGAGATCGTCAGCGACACATCGATTTGCTTTCCATCCTTCCGAAGACGAACCGTTTCGAAGTGATCCAACGATCTGCCCTGCCGAATGGTTCTGATAATCTGCTGTTCTTCAGGGTGTCGTTCTTTAGGAATCAGCGTCTGGATCGACTTACCAATGATCTCTTTTGTGTTGTATCCAAAGATGCGTTCGGCGCTTTGGTTCCAATCAGTGATGATGCCATCTAAAGTTTTCGCCACGATTGCATCGTGCGACGATTGAACAACTGCGGCCAGTCGCATGGCATCGGCCTCTGCGTGTTTCCGGTCGGTAATATCAAAAAGGGAATTAATTGCTCCAGTGGCTTTGCCGTTCGCACTCTTAAGAATTCGCGGGACCGAAATTACGTTTCGCCGTTCACCACCCGGACGTTCGACGATAATTTCCAAATCTTCGGTGCTTAATTGTTCGCCGCGTAAAACCCGTGCCATGGGGCATTCTTCGTGCGGCATTGGGCGGCCGTCGGGGTAATAGATTTTGTGGGAACCGCAGAATCTCGGTTCCTGTCCATTGTTGCCCGGCTCAGATCCCCACAATTCAACGGCTCGCCGATTATATTCCCGAATAATTCCACCGGCATCACAGACGTACACCGCCACCGGAACCAGATCGAACAGTGTCCGGTAGCGCTCTTCGGATCGTTGGATTCTTTCTTCAAAGCGCTGCCGCTCGGTCAGATCGACAATTGCCGTCTGATAAAGCAAAGGCCCATTACTCGTCGATGAAGTTATCGGCGAGGTGGTAAGGCGTGTTAATGCGACTTCGCCGTTTTTATTTTTCAGGTGCAGTTCGGATTCGACTCGACCGTATGAACGCCGACAGCGACTAAGATGATTCAAAAACACTCCGACGTCGTCTTTTGTGACGTGCAACGCAAACGGATGGCCGATCAACGAACCGGGCGCGGAATCTAAAAGATTCGCCGCGGCGAGGTTAATCTCGTGGATTCGACCGACGCGGTCAAAACTGACATAACCTATCGGCGCGAACTCGAAAAGATCGACATAACGCTGGACGGCCGCCTCCAGTTCCGTTTTCGGGTGCCTGTAGATTGATTTGCTCGGCAACCGCTTCGCTTTCCCAACCTCTCCGTTGGTCGACAATTTCCGTGGCAATCGAGAGGTGGCGTGCTTGCTTTTCCCGTTCACACGTATCAATTCGCGCATAGTTAGGTGATCCGATGCCGCAATCTTATCGCGCTTTCGGCGCCATTTCTTGCTTTGCGCGGCGTGGCGTTTTACCGGCATGGCTCTGTCTTTCTTTATTAAGATCCAACAGACTGATGACTGCGCCATCGATTTTGTTGTCGGTGCTACGATAGGGGTGCACGCGGAGTGAGTACTCCCGGCCTTGCGAATCGGCAACTTTATGCTCCCGGGTGCTTGATGTCTCGATCACATCGCGCAAAACAATTTCCAAGTCGGGCAGATCGACGTTGGGCCTTAGCTCAGTGATGCGCCGTCCGACGTCCGTGGCCAGCACGTTGAAAGCACTGCGCGCAGCGGGTGTGGCTCGGCGCACTATCAGTGCGCTGTCGACCATCACGATCGGGATTTGAACACTGTTCAGCAGGTTATCCAGATCGCTGGTCAGTTGAATCATCTCCGCATTACGATTGCTCAATTCATCATTCAGCGTGGTCAATTCTTCATTGGTCGATTGCAATTCTTCCTTGGCCGTTTCCAGCTCTTCGTTCATCAATTGCAACTCTTCGTTTCTGGAAAGCAACTCCTGGCCAGCCGATTGAGATGCCGTCAATTCCCTCCGCATATCGCTCATCTCGCGTCGCGTCGTAGTCCTCCCTAATACTTCAAGCAAACGTCCCGGCCGCGTTCCTTTTGTCGTTTCGTCAAAAATGACCAGCAGCCAGGATTTGTCGGAGGCCGCGAGCTTGAAGGGCACGACTTCAATATTCACCTCGCGCGTTTTTCCTTCGAGTTTAACAAGCGCTCGGTCTTTGCGTGCCGGTTTATCATTCGCAATTGCGCGATCGATTACCGCGCGCAAATCGGCTACCATGCTTGGCCGCACCAATTGCAGAAGATTACGCGTTACCGGACCGGGAATCTGCTCCAAATAATCCTCGGTGCGACCCCGGAACTGTTCAATATGTAGGGCCCGGTCAATTACTACTGCAGCCGGAGCATAAGCACTGAGCATGATGCGATCGGCCATTTCCAGAAGTTCCGTGTGATCCCTCGTAACGGATTTCGCCGCCGTCTCCGGAAATTCGTAACCGCGATAAGAAACAAGATCCGCAATCCGCGGCGTGGGGACGTTTTTCTTGGCGTAGATCTTGTTCTTTCTGTCCACTACCTCGAAGAGTTTGTCGTAAAACCCGATGGATTCGGCTGGACCCAGAATCAGATAGCCACGTGGATTTAGCGCGTAATGAAACTGCGGGATACAGTGCCTGTGCAATTGCGGGCTCAGATAAATGAGGACGTTGCGACAACTGATCAAGTCCAGGCGCGAAAATGGAGGATCCGCGGTGATGTTTTGACGGGCGAATGTGCAAAGATCGCGCACCTTACGGCTGATCTGGTAAGCGCCGTCGCGTTTGCTGAAGAAACGTCTCAAACGTGGTCGCGACACGTCTTTCTCTATAGCGCTGGAATAAATGCCGGCGCGGGCCCGTTCAAGAGTTGAGTCGCTTAAATCAGTGCCGAAAATCCGAATGTGTTTCGAAGTCTGCTGGTTAACTGTTTCCAAAATAACCATGGCGAGTGAATAGACTTCCTCACCCGTAGCGCATCCGGGAACCCACACGCGCAATATTTTGCCATCATCTTTGCTTTTGCTTTTCCAGAGAGCTGGCAAAAATCGTCTTTTCAATTCGCGAAACATCCGGTGGTCGCGAAAAAAATGCGTAACATTGATGAGCAAATCATCGAAGAGCGCGTCGATCTCTTTCTTGTTGTTGCGAAGGAATTTCGCGTAATTACTGAGCTTCTCTATCCGATGCAGGGCCATGCGCCGATGAATGCGGCGAAGCAAGGTTGCGTGCTTATAGCTGCTGAAATCGACGCCAGTTTGTTTTCTAATCGAAAGAAATATGCGCGCCATGTCATTGGTTTGCGGATAAATTGCTTTCTCGGATGCCGCGCGCTCACGATCGATCGTGGATAGCTGAAGGTAAGGATGTTCGGCAATGCGCCGAATTTCCTGCGCAATCTCGCGCGGCGGAAGGGCGGCATCGACAAAGCCCGCGCGAATGGCACTACGCGGCATCGCATCAAATTTCGCGCTCCGTTCGCTTTGCGCGAAAGTCAACCCGCCCGCCGCTTTGATTGCGCGCAAACCGGCTGTTCCGTCGGTGCCGCTTCCGGACAGGATGATGCCGATCGCTCGCGAGCCTCGTACGTCTGCCAGCGATTCAAAAAAATGGTCGATTGCCAAATTGAGCTTTTGCGTTCTGCGAACCAATGTCAGCGTATCATCTTTCGCGACGACGCATTTATTCGCCGGCTGCACATAAACTGTGTCCGGTTGCGGGGTAGTAGTGCCCGCCAGCTCGATAACCGGCATCGCAGTCGCCCGGCTAAGTAACTTTGATAATTGACTCGCATGATGCGGATCGAGGTGCTGCACGATCACAAAAGCCATTCCTGTCTTTGGCGGCAAATGGCGTAACAACTCCATTGCAGCCTCGAATCCTCCGGCGGAGCCGCCAATTCCCACAATCGGGCAACGTGAATTTTTCGGGGGATTCACAGGCGACGTCTTCCGAGCGGATTTGAATCGCGCCGATTTCTTGCGTGAACGAACTGCACGGCGCTTTTTGAATTTCCGCTTCGCAGCCATGGCCCTTTTTAGGCTAATCGCAGCGCGAAGATCGGACAAGTGTTTCGTGGGTCACCGGTTTCTCACTGGAAAGCGTTAGTGAAGAACATTCCGAGGCGCTCGAGCAATGCTCTATGGACCGCCACCAGTAAAATTAGAGAACGTAGTGCTTTACCAAAGCTGGATGAAGCAATAGTGAAGCCAGGCCAAACAGAAGCTCTTTAAGCGGCTCAAGAATTTGATACCGCTAAGAACGATCCTTGGACTTTTACGCGAAATTCCGGATCGGATCTGGATCGAGCAAGTAGGCGTACTCCGACACAATTTACTACTCGGACAAAACGATCACCGGCCGATGGCTGCTATGCGCTCTTCGATTAAATCCCGTTCGATCTCCCAAAATCTCAGCGAAGCAAGCAGCAGGCTGTGTGTTGGTTCAACCTGACCAGCGCGTCGCGATGTTTTATGCCGTTTGCCACCCGCCCGATGCTTGGACTTTGAGCGAATTCGTCTCCGTCGTCCCGATCCCATTGCCAAATGTCCCTCCTGTGAAGTTAAACTTGTTTCGTCCGACAATCGAATGCTGGCTGTGACAAATTTGTTTGCCAGTTTTCTGCGCCATTGTTCGCGCGGCAAATTAGACCGCTGCAGAGGATGCCCGGCGCTGAATCGGCTCATCATCCCCCTTAATATCTGGCCGCAGCCCGGCCAGATACTGCGCGTCGAACGCTCGCAACGCTGCTGTGACACTGGCGCCAATACCGACGATTCCTTCCTCAACACTCGGCCCCAGTAATGCGATCCAAAGCTCCCCCCGAACAAACAACCTTGGGCGGCGCACTGCTGAGGGACTGCCGGGATGAGCCTCGCAGTAAAGCTCCATTTGTTCCATTGCTGCAAAAGCGAAATCCATTAGATGGCCGCCTCTCGCCGCAGCACTGTTTTTCTTCATCTGCGTGTAGAACGCACTGCTCAACGGGATTGGATGGATGTTTTTTACAGAGGTACAACAATACGCACGATGTTTGTCTGAGAGTTGGCGCAGAGCAGTAGCGTTCAGCTCAGTTCGGTGACATCCGATCCGTTGTAGCCGGGACTTCGCTAGGGACAAAGGTCAGCCTATGTTTGGTTTAAGGTTTTCACCGATACACCGATCCACCATGTGCCTGATTGTGTAAGCATGCAGCGCTGCTCAATATATGTGCGATGGACGGATCTCCTCCCAGTCCCTTGCCTGACGCGGAGAAACTGCTCGCATTACAGCGGCTCGATCAATTTCGTGAGTGGCGCTCTCTGGATGACAAACGTTACTGCCTTGTTTGCGGTAGAATCATCACTGGCCACGAAATTAAAGTCGCTGGCGGTGCACGCGGGAACGGACAGTTTCGGCTGAGCTGTCCATCCGAACAATGTAACTCGATTCCCATGGATTGGGCACTGCCTACGGATGAAATTCTTGCCGTGGCAAAAAGGATGTCACCTAAAAATGGGGCAATCGTTCCCGCGGAAACGGTTGACACATCCGCACCGCACGGCTGGAGATGGCAATTGCGCAAACTACTGCGCATCCCGCATAAATTTTCTAACGCCGCGACGCTCTAAATTAGCCGGTGCCCGGTAACGAGGCCGAGGTTTGAGCGGTCTCAAATCGCGCGAAGTGACTGCGCAAGTCTTCGCTTAAACACTGTATTTTATGGGTCATAAACCTTACACCTCGGTAGGAAATATCCCTCTTATGCTCTACGAGATACGACAGCTTCCGTAGGGTTTTGTCCGATCATGTGATCATCCGCTGTCCCGATTGTTTGTTTTAACACAAAGCGCACAATGCTCCTTGTGTTATGACTGCTAATGTTAAACTCGACGATCGATTGTCACTCCTGCGTGCAGGAGATCGATTCAGAAAATGGGATTCGCTCGACGATCAGCGAGTCTGCAGCGTTTGCGGACGCAAATTCAAGGGCCGCCAGGTAGAAATTCGGGGATTCTCCGGTGGCAGATGCAAGCTGTATTGTCCCACGCTTGGGTGCCCCTCGGGGCCACATCAATGGCGTTACGCGGACCCATCATCTTTCGGCGTAGCTGAATCGGATTGGTGGCAAGGCAGCAAAGAGGCAAGGCAACCGGCTACGGCATCAACAGCGCCAACTTCTCACTGACTATGATTGGATCCAATCTTGATCAACCAGGAGTGTCGCCCGTACCAGACGAGGCGCTAATGAAAGCAGTTTCGCGTCGCCGGCATGAGGCGCTTGCCGAGTTGTATGATCGCCATGGCAAACGTCTGCGCGCGACCATTGACGGTGTTGTCCACGAAGAGGCAGAAGCTGATGACGTGTTACAGGAGATTTTTGTCCAGATTTGGGATGAAGCAGCGCGTTACTCGCCAAAGGCAGGCAAGCCACTGGGGTGGATGGTTACCATAGCCCGTCGCCGCGCCATTGACAGGTTGCGACGGCGGCAGGCCTATTCTCGCGTGCGTGAGCGTTATCAAAAACGGATCACGCATGAAGCGTCAAACTCGACACGTGACGCAGACCAAGTGTTCATGCTAAATGATCTTCGCGGATTTTTGAAGCAATGCATGCGGGTTTTGCCGCGGCTTCAGCGTGAGGCTTTGGAGCTTGCGTTTTTCAAGGGACTCAGTCACCGGGAAATTGCCGCGGCCACGCATGCCCCGTTAGGCACAGTGAAAACTCGCCTCGAGCTGGGCCTGCAAAAGCTGACACATACCCTGAGACCATTACGGTACAAAGTTTGATCTAGGCGGTGTAGGGTGGATCGGCTTTTCTGAAGACGATTGCGAGTGACGGAACAATTTTCGCAACTATTACTAGATCTTGCCAAAACGCTACAGGCAACTCGTACAGTCGTGTGTTGTAATTACTATGGCGTGGCAAGGACAAAGCGTTCCGGCGTTAATTTCAATCGCACCGGTTATCCCAATCGTCGCCAGACCTAGCGAAGTAAGACGACGAGCAGCACGATCAAAACCACAAGGCCCAGACCGCCGCTGGGGTAATATCCCCAACCGGTACTATATGGCCAGGTTGGCAGGGCGGCGATTAATAGCAGTATCAGAATGATCAGCAGTAGGAAGCGCATAAGCTGCAATTAAAATGCATTTGGTCTGCACGTGGCGAGCAATTTCTATTCGCCACCGTTACAGATGAACGC
>DASREH010000070.1:0-2655 GCA_035652195.1 Candidatus Udaeobacter sp.
GTTATTCCGTTGACCTTCGCGCATTCGGATTTCGGTATTTTCAACCAGGATAAGCTTTTCCTGCGATCCCCGAAGCGGTTGCGCATGCGTGTAACTTGCTTTTAGCTGTTCGCTCACCCTTGCCTCGTGGTGTAACGGTAGCACTAGAGACTCTGGATCTCTCTGTCTAGGTTCGAATCCTAGCGAGGCAGAATTGACGTAGCACGCGGTGCATTCGACGTGTTCGCGGCCAACCTCGAACTAATTAGGATTTGCAAGCGGCTCTGACTCTTCGCCTGCGTCGTGCGTGTATTCCTTTAGCAGGGTCAACATCTTGTCACAATCAGGGCGGTGCCCAATGCTCAGGAAAAACTTTCCGCTCATCAGCGCCTAGTTTGTCGCGTTAATCACGCCCGGGCCGAATTCCAGTCTCCCCGGCTTTGCGTAGTCGTGAATCGACTTTGTAAGGCATTGTATTGGTCTGAAGGCAGGCAGCGACTGCATTGCCTTCCCCCGTCGATTCCAGCCGTCACGATCCAGGTTGCGTTCGGAGCTCCAAACATTATTGATTTGGACTAACCGGGTCGCGACCGCAGTTGAGGTTATCTGACAAAGTTACTATCGTGTTTAACACAGGCAGGTTCACCCGAAGCGTCGTTGAGTTTTATTATCGTATTTAATCTGTTGACACTTATGGCGCAGTGTAAATATCCACCGTACCGGACCCGATAGGTGGATACGTGACTTTGGTTAAGCCGCCGATAAACATATATACGTTTCC
Organism: Candidatus Udaeobacter sp.; assembly: GCA_035652195.1. Lineage (GTDB taxonomy): Bacteria > Verrucomicrobiota > Verrucomicrobiia > Chthoniobacterales > UBA10450 > Udaeobacter. Next base: position 761 of record DASREH010000070.1, read on the forward strand.
AAAGCTCGCAGTGGCGATGCCGGCGCGCGCTTGGGAGAGGTTTTGGTTGGACCAGCTATTGGTGGCGATATCGTAAATCTGAACCAGGTCAGAAACTGCATAGCTCCCAGCTTGATAGCCGCCTGCGTAGAAGATTTGATTATTAACCACCACACTGGCCATCGACACCAGAGGGACAGGCAGCCCAAGCGTGCTCCACGAATTGGTGTGCTCGTCGTAGACATCGATGGTATTTGAGCCATTGCCACTGCCAGCGAAGAACGCCTTGCTTCCCAGTACAGTTACTGTGCTGCCGTAGCGCGGCACGGATAGAACGGCCGTGGTCCAGGTGTTGGTCGCCGTGTCATAAATATCGACGTTGCGTGAGATACCATTGATGGTGAGACCGCCGGCGAACAAAATCTTATTTCCGACAACAGCTACGCTGATGGTGTCGCGCTTCTGTGAGAGCATCGCCCTGGTCCAGAGGCCGGTGCTTTTGTCGAAAATGTCCGCTACGTTCGAGTACAGGACATTGTAGTTAATGTCCCAGAACCAGCCGCCAGCAAACACGATTTTATTGCCGGCTGACCCGACCGCAATATTGTCTCGCGCCTTCGAGAGCGCTGCGTTGGTGCGTGTACCCGTCTGGGCGTCGAAAATGTCGACGTTCTTATGATTTTGGATTGCGCTTCGGCCCCCTGCGAAAAAGACCTGGCGACCAAGAGTGCCAGCGCCGCCGGGCTGACGCGCGATCGAAAGGCTCCCTCTTGACCAGCTATTAGTAGCATCATCGTAAATGTCCACATTTTTCACGTAGACTGGATCGGTATACGGGCCATACCAACCTCCAGCGAAAAACGCCTTGGTCCCTGCTTGAGCTACCCTGATTCCTACCCGTGGCCGCGACAAAACGCCGTTCGACCAGCTGTCGGTCGAGGCCTCATACCTCTCCCAACTATCGGTGACGAGCACCGCATGATCCGAGAATTGAGCCGTCTGTACGTTGTAACGCGGTTGGCTCATGTATTCGATCGACCACTCCGCCAAGGCTGACGTTACAACAGCCAGAAGCGCAGCTAGTATAAGTAATGATTTTTTCACGCGTCACTTTCACGGAGACTTGGCGATAGCGCTCACTACGGGTTGCCTTTCTTTGTGCAAAATTTGTTCCGGCCGCAGTAGTTGGTGGTGAAATACTTAGCTTCGTGAGCGAGTAAAAATTCGATATTCGCAGAGCTGCGATCTCGAGGTACGCAAGCGCCCGACTTGGGCGGGATGTTGATGCCCTTTATCAAAGCGTCTTGAACGGGTCGTCCGAGGAGAGAATTTGATCACCGGCACGCTGGTCCTCGAACAAACCTTCGGGATCCTGAATCATCTTGGCCGTTGTAAGCCACTCGGAAACCGTTCATCTTTTTGGCACACCAATCCGAGGCAACGTACGGTGACCTCCTACGCATTATTCAGACGTTTTGAAGGTTGATCACCGTAGAGTACTGAATGATCATAAGTTCCGTAGCACTTATCGGTGGAGTGAGTCGGCGATGCTCCTGGAGACAGGGCCGAATCTTTCATGGCTGCCGATATAGACAGACGGATGACCGCCATTGCGAAAAGGCCGAGGGGTTGGAACGTGATCGCTGATGCGCGCACGACGGCTTGACGTACACTCCCAGGCAGATGCCTGGATATTTCATAACGGAAAGGGCCAACTAATGAAACAAGCGACGCTTTTTGCAACTGTGATGTGTGCTGCTTATTTGGCGAACGCTCAATCACCGCCTCCGCGGGAAATACCGACACCCAGACCTCTTCCGAGTGTGGCGGAGCGGCCGTTGCCGCCAATCGCTCTGACGCCCACGCCACCGCCGGGCGTCATCGAAACGTACAAGGTCGTTAATGGCATGAGCATC
>DASREH010000071.1:0-30149 GCA_035652195.1 Candidatus Udaeobacter sp.
AGCAGATCCCTGAGGTCGCGCCGCGCGCAATTCCCGTCACGCCCTCCATCGCTGGTCCGAATGATATCGCACGGTTTCTCGCTGGAATGCCTCTGCCGGAAGATTCTCCACTGGGACCACTCACGCAAGATCCGGCATGGCAGGCGCACGCCACGTTTTTCGAAGGCGAGTTTAACAAGCTTTACCAACGCCAACTGCAAAAGCTGCACGCCTGGATCGCAACGTATCTCCCTGAACTTACTCAGCCGACTCCCGTGGCATTTTATATGTTTAGCGGACCCGATTTTTTGTACGTCGATCAGTTTTTTCCGAATGCCTCGGTGTATGTGCTTTGCGGCAAGGAGTCGCTAGGCCCGCCACCGGATCCGTTGCGCATCCTGAATCTGTCGGGCGCGCTGGGAAATCTGGAAAACGCGATGAAGTCCTCCCTGAACACGACCTATTTCATCACAAAACACATGAAGGTTGATCTCAAAGAACAGAACCTCAACGGCGTGTTGCCCATTCTGTACGTGTTTCTTGCGCGTGCTGACAAGTCGATCACGAACGTCACGTTTGGATCACTCAACAATAACGGCTCGTTTGAAGAAGCCGCGCCTGATAAAAAAGGCGGCAACACTTCCGGAGTGCGAATCCGCTACACCGACAATCAATCGGGCAATTCGCAAACTCTCTATTACTTCTCTACCGACATCTCTGATGGTGGCATTAAGTCGTCGCCCGGTTTCTTGAAATTTTGTCAAAGACTCGGAAACGGATCGAGTTTTCTCAAATCTTCTTCATATCTCATGTTCGAGTCGGGGTTCGCGACGATTCGCAACTTTATTCTGGAGCATAGTAACCGAATCGTGCAGGACGACTCCGGAATTCCGCTCGCTTACTTCGATCCAAACAAATGGAACCTGCGCCTTTTCGGGGTTTACCTGGGTCCCATCGATCTTTTCAAACAACATTATCAACCCAGGCTTCAGGAAATCTTTCGGCAGAGCAATCCTCCTCCACTTGACTTCGGATTCGGGTATCGCTGGAATTACAAGGAAGCGAATTTAGTCGTGGCGGAACGCAAGTGACGGCGATCGGAGGATCGCGGCCGCACTAAAACTTGCGAAACCAGGAATAGGGAAAATCATCTCCCGGACAATCGGTCGCCCAACGCGGTGGATTCATTTCCCGGTGTGGTCGCACCGGAATCGTTCCCCTGTCGGTTTTGCCGCAACGTTGTCGCAAATAGCGGACGAGTTCCTCGCATGAATCAAGCTGCGCTCGCGTTGGCTGGCTGCGATTAAAGTCGCCAACCAGACAAATCCCCAGCGAAATGTTGTTTAGATAATCGCTATGCACGTGACCGCCATTGATTTGGCGCCGCCAACGATCACCTACTTCAATCTGACCGTTTCCAGTCGACGTTCCGTTCCCGATCACAAAATGATAGGCAAGCCCGTTCTGCATCCGGCGCACATGCCGGTGATAGTAATCGAAAACCCGGGCGTTGCCCTGGCGAGTGCCGCTGTTATGCACCACAATGAATTGCCAGCGACGCCGTTTCACCGGTGCGCGTCGGATCGCATCAATCACGGATCGCGTTAAATAGCGGTAGTTGCCCGAACTTCGAGACCACGGCCAGAAACCTCTTCGTGGCGGAGGCGAAGGCGGTGGTTCGAAACCCTGATCTTCCTCAAGGCCGGATTTTTCTACAACAACTTGAGCCCGCTCGCCGGCTGAATCAGAACGCGCAGCTTTCGATTGAGACATCGGCGCCGGTGTCGGAGCGGCAGACTCGACAGCTTTCGGCGGCGGAGTTGATCTCTCCGAGGTTGCAGCCTGTTCTTCAGAAGCCGCCGGTGTCTTTTCAGGCTTCGATGTTCCCTCTTCTTTTCGCACTGACCTCGTTTTGTTTCGCTGTTTTGTTTTGGCCGGAACCTCTTTCTCTTCCGATTTCTTCTTCGAGGATTTCGATTTGGGCGTGGGCGTGTGGCGCCGCTTTGTTTTCGATGAAGGCGTACGCTCCGCGGTTTCGCGCGCCCGAGCCTTTCCCTGTTCTTCGTCGTCAGTTTTGCTGGCCCGTTTAGCTTTAGGCGCAGGCGTTGGCGATTTTTTTTCTCTTGGCGAGTCGTCTGTTTCCTCCTCCGACTGCTCCTTCGCTAATTTTGCGTGGGGAATTGCGGTCGGAACTTTTTCAGCGGTCGCCGAGGTGGTTTCCTTTTTTCCAGACCTGTTTTTTGATGACTTTGGTCTGGGCGTCGGGGATTTTTTTGGCTTCGAAGACCGTGAAGAATGCAACTCACTCTGCCCGGATTCCTCGTGACGACCTTTTTCTTCGGCATCAATTTGCGTAGAGAGGAAACTTCCAAGGATGACGGTGGCAAGGAACGCAGTTGTGAGCCAAAAGCGAAAGGGCACCACTGCAACGGAGCGTAACAGAGCATGCGACGCGATCAACCCCGAATGCTTTCGGAGTCCACCAACTCGTGAAAAAGTTAAGAGAGAAGGAGTTTCAGAGCTCTTTTGAATTAATAACTCTTAAGTTGTCGACGCAGGCTCAGGTGCCACGGACGCAGCCGCGCGCATCTTTTCGCCTTCACGCCGAAGAATGGCGTTCAGTTTACCGCCAAGCAACAACAACAAGCAGGTCAGGTACATCCAGGTAAGCAGCACAATGATGGACGCCAGCGCGAGATAGGTGGGGTTGTACCGGTCATATCGCGCCACGTACAGCTGAAACAGCTTCGTCGCGATGATCCACCCAACTGAAAAGAAAATTGCGCCCGGTAACGCCTGCCGCCACGTCAGATAATTTTCCGGCGTGAACAAATACAGAGCCAGCGCGAGGAGGACCAATGCAATGAATGTAAAAGGCAGGTTGAGAGTCGCGATCCAGGCTTGCAGCGGGAACGACAACTGAAAATTGACCTCTGCGATACCGGCCAGCTTTTCTCCGAAAACAAGCGCGTTAAACGAAAAGAGGATCACGATTCCAAACCAAAAAAGCATGAAAAATGAGATGATATATTTTGACCACCAGTGAGGATCTTCGCGCACTCCATAAGTGTGGCTGAGCGCGCGCGAAGTGGTCGCAATGAATACCGTCCCGAAATAAATCCCGAGAATGATGCCGGCGTTGGCGAGCAGACCGCTCGAGCCTGTGACCACCACGTTGGCCATCGTAGAATCCAGAATATCCTGCACTTTCGGATCCGGCGGCATAAACGTTTTTAAGAGAAGAAACATCCGGTGCAATTTGGTGGGATCGGTGCCGAACAAACCGAGCAGATGCCAGAGGAACAATGATCCCGGAGCCAGGGCGAAGAGAAGCAGATACGCCATCTGTGCAGCCAATCCGGTGGTGGTATCGGTGGCTGTTTCCCAAACCAGACGCCGAACTACCCGCCAGGCAAATCCGAGGTATTTCATCTCCGCACAGAGTTTACTTTGCCCGACATAAATATCCATTAAACTCGGAATGCTTGGGTAAATCTCCCTTCTCTTTCGTTCACGAGGCGACTTTGCTGATGGTTGCCATCGCCTGACAAATTGTGAAAAAACGAATTCTAATCCTCACCGCGAGTTTTGGAGAGGGTCACAACAGCGCCGCACGCGGGATTCGTGACGGTCTAACTCGCGTCGCCCCGGAAGGAACGCAGGTGGAGTTGCACGATTTGTTTGCCGAAGCTTATGGGCCGCTAAATGAGCTCGTCCGCAAAATTTACCTGGCGGTCGTCAATTTCGCGCCCCGCACGTGGGGGGCGGTTTATCGCTGGCTCGACGGTAAGAAAGATTTCGATAGCGATTTCGCCCGTTTGTTGCGGCTTGAAACTCACTTTGAGACGTTACTTCAGCGTTTCCGGCCCGACGTGATAATTTGCACGTTCCCAGCTTATCCAAATGTCTTCAGACGAATTCAGCAACGGAACCTCGACTGGTCAAAATCCTGCAAAATCGTGGTTGTCGTGACCGACTCAATTACCATAAACGCGACGTGGTACCGTTGCAGGGCTGACTATTTTCTCGTTGCGAACGAACAGAGCGCCTCCGTCCTGCAAAAAGCCGGTGTTCCTTCACAGCAAATCAAGGTGTTTGGTTTTCCTGTAAGTCCAAAATTTGCCGATTCTGTACGCTCGAACAGTGTGTTGCCTGCGCGCAATTCTGAGCGGCGCGTCTTGTACATGATACACGCGGCGACTCGCGGTGCGTCGGAACTCGTGCATCGGCTGGCCGAATTGGGAGTCGACCTCACCGTAACAATTGGGCGAGCGAACACACTCAAAGACGAGATCGAAGCCTCTGCACAAGGCAAAGCAAGAGTCATTGGCTGGACCGACGAACTTCCGCACATCCTTCAGAATAGTCATCTACTCATCGGAAAAGCCGGCGGTGCGACGGTGCAGGAGACCATTGCTGCAGCGTGCCCGATGATCGTCAATTACGTCGTGGCCGGACAGGAGGAAGGAAATGCGCGTCTCATTGTGGAGACGCGTTCGGGCGTGATCGCGACTTCACCGCGCGATGTTGTGGCACAGATACAGCGGGCGTTTGATGACGATGCAAGAGAATGGCGCGAATGGTCAACCAACATTAGCAAGCTAAGCCGGCCCCGCGCAGCACTGGACACAGCAGAATTTTTGCTCTCGTTATAGCGCTCGCGAAACGCGACCGGCACACCGGGCACGAATAGCTAATGCTTCAGCGTTTCGGATTCGCGGGAGAACATTTGCCGACCTCCATTAAACGTTCGCAGCACTTCCAAACTCGGCGACAGGACAACCAGATCGGCCTCTGCATTTACTTTAAGAGAGCCTTTGTCTGCGAGACCGATGACGCGCGCAGGATTTTCCGTGGCCATCCTGATCGCTTCGTGGACTGGAAGTTTTACGTCCTCGACCATGGTGCGCACCAGATCGATCATGCGAGAAGCACTTCCCGCGAGCGCCGAGCGGTCTGCGAGCAGACAAACGCCTTTCTCCACGACACAATCTCTTCCGAAAAGCGAGAACCGCGACCCGTCCGGCAATCCGGCGCCGGCAATCGCATCCGTAACGAGACAAATTCCGCTGGCGCCTTTCGCTCGATACAACATCGTCATCAATGTGTCTGAAACGTGATGACCATCGGCGATCAGTTCGCAACTGATGCCCGGTTCACTCAGGGCAAATTCAAGTAAACCGGCAACACGATAAATGCCGCGTCGACGCGAACTCGACATGCAATTGAACGTGTGCGTCACACTTTTCATTCCCCGCGCAAAACCTTCTCGCGCCTGATGGTCCCATGCGTCGCTATGCCCTCCGCTGACACTGATTCCATTCGTGTGAAAATCCTCGATTGCCTCGGCCGCTCCGGGTAGCTCCGGAGCGATTGTGATTCGTTTGATCACATCGGCATAATCGAGCAGTTTGCGGACAGAAGACCTGGCAGGAAGTTGAATGAATTCGACGCGTTGTGCGCCACATTTCTCTTTCGAAATGAACGGTCCCTCCAGATGAATGCCCGCCAGCTGCCTGATCGAGTGGCGACCATCACGGGCGGCATTTAACACCTGCCCGATCGTTTCCATTGGCGCAGTTGTCGTTGTCAGCAACAGCGAAGTGGTGCCACCGCCGGCGTGATAATCACAGATTGTGTGAAACGCCTCGACAGAAGCCTCCATGGTGTCGCGGCCCCGCGCACCGTGAACGTGAAGATCAATAAAGCCCGGTGCGAGATAGTTTCCATCCAAATCAAGAACGTCCTCTGCGCGGGAACAGCTATCATCGCGGATTGCCGTAATTTTTCCTTTCTCGACAAGGACCTCAAGGCCATCGCGAATTCCATCGGGAAAAATTAAACGCGCGTTCCTTAAGATCATGTTCCGCAGGAATAAAAGACCTCGAGCACTAATGGCAGTTGCAAATCAGAACGGCTCACGCGCTACGTGCCCAGCAATCCGGCGTACCAACGCAAAAACAGTTCGCCAAAAAACATCCAACTGAAAGCGCCAAATGCCAGATAAGGTCCAAACGGCAACTTTGCGGACCAAACCCGTTTTCCTGCCACCAGGGTGATCAGACCAACAATCGAACCCACGAGCGACCCAGCAAAAAGGCTAAACAGGACTGCGCGCCACCCGAGAAACGCCCCAATCGCCGCAAGGAATTTCAAATCGCCGCGACCCATCGCTTCGCGTGGGATTACGAGAGCCTGCGCTACCCCCGAGATCTCGGTCATATCGTCGAGCATAAACAACTGACCCTCCGCCGCGACACGGTCGTAGTGAAACTCCAGCGTCACGTTGCCATAGGTGTGGTGATCCAGCCGGGCCTCTTCGCATTCCAGTAATAATCGATCTTTTTCCCGGGCAAAATAGTCACTCCACAGACTTTCTTCGCTCCCCACCACAAGGTCAGCGTCGTCGCCACGTTTTGTCCAGGTAAACACCGTGGGGGAATCGAATTCGATCCGTTTTCTCCCAAACGCGATTTTGCCCACCTCCAACACAATGAGCAAAATTACATAGCCGAGCGCGGCGGCCAGCAAAGAACGAATCCCGGCGGCGAGCCGTGAATCTGTTTCCATCAAATGAGGCACAACCAGGCTGCAGGCAACGCCCGCAATGATTCCGCCAATTGTTATCCGGTCCGGGATAATAAAATGTTCGAGATCGATGAACGTTCCAACGATCAGGAGCGAAGCGAACAGCCAGTAGGCGATTGCCGTTTGCCATGGAAAGTTTTGCCAGATCGCCAGAAACAACAGGCCACTGATCAGTTCGACGGCGAAATAGCGAAAAGCGATTTTTCCACCGCAATTCGCACAGCGGCCGCCGAGTAAAATCCAGCTGATTAACGGCAGATTTTGATGCCAAGGAATTGCTTGTTTGCACGATGGGCAAAAAGAGCGGCGCGGCTTGTTGATCGAAAGATCGGCAGGCCAGCGGTAAATGCAGACGTTCAGGAACGATCCGACCGCCGCGCCCAATACAAACGCAAACACGCCGAACAAAATCTGGTAAGCCGGATGATGGTCCACGCAGTTAAGTGGCACTCAATTTGGAAGCGCGGCGTTCCATCAGCCATGCAATCCAGATACAACTTTCGTACAGCAGGCACATTGGCAGCGCCATTGCGATTAGCGTCAATATATCCGGAGTTGGGGTAATGATGGTGGCGAGGATAAAGATCAGCACAACAGCGTAAGGCCGTGTGCGCGCCATAAACCTGTAGGTAATTAGTCCAAACCGAACCAGAGCGAGCACAAGCACCGGCAATTCGAAGGCAAGCCCGAAGCCGATCGTGAATCGCGTCACGAAAGAATAATATTGTTGCACCGTCCAGGTGGGCGCCCAGCCGAGCGACTCTGTGTCGCGGAAGAAAAACAGGATCGTTTTTGGCAGCAACCAGAAATAACAAACGGAGACGCCCAGAAGGAATAACGCGAAGCTACCGATGATGGCTGGAAACAAAAAGCGCTTCTCAACCGCGGTGAGCGCAGGAAGGACGAATTCCGCCAGGAAATAGAGCAGCAACGGGAAAGAGAGAACGATACCGGCGTAAAATGCCAGATGAAACGAAATCACGATCGAATCCGTGATGCCAAGCGCTTTGAGTGTGCCCACTTGTGAACCGACATCTCGCAATGGAGCCTGTAGTATTCCAACGAGCGCGGAACGGAATGCAAAGCAGACGATCATCGCTGCCATCAGAGTGATCGCCATCTTTACGATGGTCCAGCGCAGGTCTTCCAAGTGTTCCAGAAACGGTTTGGAAGTCTCGCTTTCAGGCAGGTCCCGAAATTTGAAAATGTCCCGCAAAGTCATTCTGATTACACTTCGATGTTCCAAACAATCGCGACTAGTCAGAACGGGAGCCGTCAACCGATGCACCTGGAAGCAGGCCAGACGCCGTGAGCCGCGCCCACATGCTCAATGTATTGGCGTCACGAATCTCGTTTTCGGCTATCATTTGGCGAATGTCTCGTACGCTGAACTCGCGGCAACCGATGATCGATTCTCCTTCGTCTGCGGCTGACAGCCTTTTGGATTTTCGTACCGGGCGCGCTAAGAAGAAATGGCCGCGTTCATCCGTAAATCCCGGGGAAGTGAAGTAATAACCGAGCCCGATGAGTTTGCCATCAGCTGCCAGTTCATAGCCGGCTTCTTCGGCAAGTTCGCGCAGCGCGACTTGCTCAACGGTTTCAGCTGGCGGGCCATCGATCTGTCCCGAAGGCATTTCCCAAATTGCACTGCGAACAGGAATTCTCTCCTGTCGAATAAGAACGATTTTTCCGTCTGCCGTCACCGGCGCGATAATCACGGCGGCTTTGCGGTGAACAGTGGTCCACGTGCGCGGTTCTGATCTGGCCGGTGTTCGCACCTCCTCGGTGACGACTTCGAGATGCGCATTGCCGAAGTGCTTCTCGATCGAAATTATCTCCCAGTTGTCCTCTTCCACGCGGGCATTCTAGTAGCCGGTCTGCCCAGCGGCAATTATTCGAATGGCAGCCCCAGCGATACCACATTAATCCCATCGCTCGCCAGGAGCATAGAATCCGGTGGCACGATGTCCATCGTACGGAGGAGTGCCTGAAACTTCTTTCCGTTCGTCACCCAACCGACGCAACCCGCGTTGCAATTACGGACACGTGTTTCGCATCCGGTAGGGCAAATTTCCGCACTTCGACTGTCACCTTTTGGACGGGAAATTTTTTCAGTAAATGTGCAGCGAGCTGATCCGCTAACGTTTCGATTAGAATGGTGGATTCACCGCTAACGAAAGTTTTTATCTCCTCTGCGACGGTTGCATAGTCCACCGCGTGCTGAATATCGTCGCGCAAATCGCGCGTCTGCCGGAAGGGCCAAAAGGAAACACTGACTTTCAGGCATTGAGGAGTCGCGCGCTCTTCTTCCGGAACTCCGATACGCGTAAACACCTCAAGTTGCTCGATGTGAACTTCATCTGCCAATGGGTGTGATTCGTTAGTCATCCGTTAAGATTGACGCAATGTAGCTCGGAACAACACTCGGTTGTTGGAATTTATCGCTGCTTTGGAGCCAGCGAGGCGACTATTTTCTCAAAACGCGGATCGCCGCGCAGCGGGTCCCAGTAAGGATGCAGACGCAGGTAGCCGTAGCTCAAATGACCAGGAAGCTTGGCTGCGACGCTTAACTGTTCGAGCGCACGGTCCTTCTCGCCCGTCCACGCATAAATGAGCGCCAAATAGTGAACCAATCGGGAACCAATGATCGCATCTTTCGCCACTGGCAGCAGTTCAACCGCGCTGTGACCTTCACGAATGGCCTCCTCCTTGTTCCCCAAAGCTGCGTCTGCCATCCCGAGCAAACAATGCCCTTCTGCATAATCGGGTTGTTCCGCAACTATTTTGGCGGCTTCGGCACGCACATTCGTAAAAGCAGCGTAGGCCGCCGACTTATCACCTAGAAACTGAGCGACTACGCCTTCACACCAGCTCCGCGGGAACGGAATAGTGTTATCATAACATCCATCGATGGGCAGGGCCTCCATGGCTCGACGCGCCCCATCGAAATCACGCTTGCACAGTGCTCCGGGAATCCAAGCATACGCGAGATGTTTCGCTTCGCTGGGATCTTCGGCGACAAAGGTCTCGATCGTCGAGATCAACGGGCTCGGATCGGCGTGCCAGTTCAACTCGACATCCGCGCGCGAGGCTCGCAGCGCGGCATCTTTGGGAGTAACAGCAATCGCGCGATCGTATGCACGCTCGACATCCGCATAACGGCGGACGGAATCATAGGTAAGAGCGAGTTGTTGAAGCGTGGCAGGGTTCTGTGGGTCGAGTTCCACAGCGCGCTCAAGCTTTTCTATCGATTCATTCCAGCGCCCTTGCCGTCGATCAATATATCCGGCCAGCACAAATACCCACGGCTCGTTCGGCAGACTTTTCTGCGCCAGGCTAAGTTCGTTTCGAGCCTGGTCGTAATCGAGGTAACCCCAGTACAAATGCTTGGCGAGAGCAAGATGCGCTTCCCCTGAATTTGGGCGCAACCGGGTGAGCGATTGGATTGCCGCATCTGCCATGGCCAATCGCGCTGGGGTGTGATCGGTGCCACTGAAGTAGAGCACATCGTGAGTGTGAGCCAGTTGATAATATGCAAGCGCGAACGCTGGATCGTGCTCAATCGCCTCGTTCAGGAGGCGAACGGCCTCAAATAAGCTCTCCGCCTGAGGCGTACTGAAAACTGCAGTCGTAATGAGTGTCTTTGCGCGGATGTACAGATCATGGGCTGGAAGATCAGCAGTTGGTTTTTCTTCGATGGCCGCTTTTTCGCTTGGAGAAATTTTGGCTTGAAGCTGCGCGACGATTTTCCCAGCCAATTCACTTTCAATGGCAAATACGTCAGCAACATCCCGATCATATCGTTCCGCCCAAATCTGGCTGTCTGTGCGCGCATCAATTAATTGAGCGTTGACGCGCACTCGACCGCCGGAACGCTGTACCGTCCCTTCCAGAACGTGCGCTACGCCCAGGTCAATCGCGATTTCACGCAAATTGCGCTTCGGAACGCCCTTGTACTGCATTACCGATGTGCGGCTGATTACTTTCAAATCAGCGACTCTGCAAAGTCCAGTGAGGATCTCGTCCTGGACGCCATCGGCGAAGTAGGAATTCGCCTGATCGTTGCTTAAATTTTCAAAGGGAAGAACGGCAATACTCTTCTCGGGAAGCGCGCGAAAAGCTTTAGCTACCGCCATTGGGCTTGATCGTTTGAAAAAGGTCAGGGAGCTCACAATCAGCGCGACAACCGACAGCACGAAAGCGATTGCAAAGACAAACTTGGGCCACCGGCGGGCAGAAGTTGGACGACCGTTAATCGCGGATGCAGTTCTCGCTGTTCCGCGCCGGAATTTCTCGGGGAGTTGCGGATTGCCGAGACCTTCCTTCGACAGGTTAAACAGGTGCAGGCGCAGCTTATTTTTGACTTCGCATTCACCGAGGTCGTGCAGCCAGTGTTGCCAATGCCGGTACTGGCACAAATCCTCCGCGACATGCGCCGACAAAAGGATATGCCCGGCATCACCGCAATCCATGACGCGCTGAGCCACATTGATCCCCGGACCAGCTATGTTGATTTTGTCATTAACATCCGTGACTCGGTTGATTGGACCGCTGTGAACTCCCATCCGCAACCGAATACTCGGATGATCTTTCAATGCTTTGCTAATTTCGAGCGCGCACCGGGTCGGTTCTTCCGGACTGCGGAAGAAAGCGAGCGCCATTCCATCTCCGGTTGGCACCCGGATCAGTTCGCTTCTTGCTTCTGCAATCCGGAAACTTTCGGTGCCAATCACCACCTGCTTCAACTCTTGGAGCAATTCGACCTGCTCGTTCACCAGCAATTTAGAATAGCCGACTAAGTCGATTAACAGGATATGCGCAATCTCGAGTGGGAGATCGCCAACCGGTTCCGCGGGCTGACCTTGCGGGTTCACCCTTTAGTACTACGGGTTCCAGGGGCCATGGTTGCGGTAATTGACGTTAAAAGCATTTGCGCGGACAAAAGGATGGACTGCACAGAATGTTGAGTTGCAGTGAATTCAGGGGTCCGTTTCCGAGGACTCAAGACTGATGTGCTCCTAGCCCATTGCAGATCAAACCAGCAGGCAAACGCCGCAATGTTCAGAACTATCATAATCAACGCGAAGAGATACATCCCCATGGCCAGGCCGATCCCGACATGCATTGCACAAATGCCGATCAACCAAATCTTTCTCGTCTTGTTAATCCAAATAAAAAAGGGATATCCGATTTCCAAAAGGCAAATGAGAATTCCCGCCGCCGGGAAAACGTACTTCCATCTCACGAGCATCTCAGGATCAATGACGTTGAAGGGTGGACGGATGAGAGCGCGCCAGACGCTTGAACCATTCCACCACCCGCTTCCAAGACATTTTGCAAGGCCGCTGAAAAAATAAATCACGCACAAGTGAAGCTGGATCATTCGGCGCCAGAACCCGAGAAGCTGAGGATTTTTCGATCGCAATTTCCGTAGCTGCCAGTCGAGAGAATATCGATCGGGCAGCGGTGATAACATCAAGTAGAAGAGTCCAATGGTCATGAAGTTGTCCATGCCGTAGGACACGAACCCACCGCTCTTGGCCGCGCACAGGTGAAGAAACCAGGCAAGAATAGCTGAGAAGCGAGAGGCGAGTCCTATTAGAAGACAGCAGCCCGAGGCAAGCAAACAAACCCAGATAACGCTGAGAACGGTATTTTCTTCTGCACCGATCTGATTCCCTAAAGTGACGAGCCAACCCAACCTCGGCACAACATGGCTTTCCAGAGAGAGCAAAGCTTCCGCCACATTCCGGGCAGTCTCCGACAGCAAATAATTCCAATCCTTTCGCAAAGAAAACGAGTAACACGTGATCTGAAACCCAAGACCAATCCGTAAGACTGCCAACCAACTATCAGTGACCGCGGGAAACAGAAAGTCGAATAGCCGAATCCGCGACCGATTCATGTTAGTTACCGACTACTGGCCCGTGCAGGCTAATTCTGCACGCTGAAGTCGTAGGCGTATAAAAATTCGTAGGACTCTCTTTTCCCATGTTTGAATTCGTTAGCCGTTGGCAACTTGACTGCTGCGAGTATCGCCCGAATGCTCTGCGCGTCGGGATGCTTGCGCCAGATTGATTGGGCCAGGGTCTTCACCAGGATTTCGCGCAGTGTGTCGTAAGGTGTGCGGCCTATGGTATCGACTAAGCCAGCTATGCGTAGTCCTGCGGCTTCGCTGCCGACGGCAGGCAAGTCGTATTCCACGCGGCCGTCGGAATAGGTTAATTCAAAAACGAGCCGGTAACCGGCTGGCACATTAGGCGCAAAGTAGCCATAACCAGCGTCGATGCCGGCGAGATTTAAATATGTTCCGATTGCTTGGCGTATCGGGTTTGATGGAGTCAAATGCTGGCCCAGAGCGACGGACATAGCCGTCTCCGCTTTCTGCGAAAAGCTCTTAAAGGGAGTAGGAAAAATCGTTGGTCCGTCCGCCACTGATCGCAACGTGTCCCGAAATGAAAATGAAACGATCAACAGAAAATGCAGGCACGACCAAGTTAGATAAAGATGTTTTTGTTGGAACACCCGTCCAGCTTTCAGAAGCGGACCCAGAGACTGATGCTGTTTATTTGAGCGCGTCGACAACCTGCCTTATGTCGTCGATAGAAGCACTGGCAACCTTGTGCATAGCATTAGGATCGCCAGCCGCGGGTTCTGCAGCCGCTTTGCGGTCCGCGACTTTGGATTTTGTGACGCTAACCATCCTGATATTTACCGGGTGGGCGGCGCAAGGTTTGTACGGATGGATGGGTTGACTGCTGGCACTCACGAGAACGGTGAGATCGTAATAACCTCCGTTCTTACAAACTCGTGCCAATGCATCGTCGAACTGACTCTGGCTCTTCCACTCGGCGTATGTGGTCTCGCCTCCAAGATACAATAAGGCTTGTTGGTTGGCGACAAATTGGAAAGTAGCGCAGCTGACAACTGCGAGAGTTACGATTATCGCTAATATGAGGAATACGAATGTTCTAGATGGGGTTTTCATAGCACCCGTTTGACGCCTTACCTCGGAATTGGCAAGCACAAAGTTAATCAGACTCTGGCAGCGTACGAGGAGGAAATTGCAGGCAGGTTGGCCATACCATCCGCCGCTACCTTGACGTAGCGAGCCGCGCATCGACGTTTCATCAGACCATGAAAACTGTCTGGCGCGTTTTTGCGTATTTGAAGCGTTATCCGTGGATGGCCGCGGGGACGTTGACCTGCGCGATCCTAAGTACGCTGATGGTGATTGTTTTTCCCGCGACCGCAAAATGGATCATTGACGATGTGGTGCGCGCGAATCGGCCGGACAAATTGCTGCCGCTCATCGCCCTTGCGGCCATTGCATTTCTTTGCCAGCACGGGTTTAACGCCATTCGAATCATCCTAAACAACACGTTCGAACAAAAGGTGATCTTCGATTTGCGCAGCGATCTGTATTCTCACATCCAACTGCTGCCACTTCGATGGTTCGACAACCGCGCCACCGGCGATTTGATGACGCGCGTGATTGAGGACGTCAACTCCGTCGAGCGTGTCCTGATTGACGGAATCGAACAAGGGGTCGTGGCAATTCTGCAGGTGTTCATCGTCGTCGGGATGATGTTCTATCTGAATGTAAAGCTCGCGTTGCTGGCGCTCGTTCCCTTTCCATTGCTCATCGGAGGCACGCTCGCCTATACGCTGACCGCGCATCGGCGGTATCGCCTGCAGCGCCGCGCCTCCTCAGATATGAATGCGCTGTTGCATGATAATCTCGCAGGCGTTCGCCAGATCAAAAGTTTCGTACGCGAGAAGGAAGAGCATGCGCGTTTTAACCGGGTAAGCGATCAATTGCGGCGCGCCACCCTGGTGGTGATGCGAGTATGGGCGATCTACAGCCCGTCAATGTCGCTGTTTGAATCGCTGGGGGCTTTGCTGGTCCTTGGATTTGGGAGTCACGCTGTGCTGACGGGTTCCATGCAAATTGGCGATCTGGCTGCGTTTCTGATTCTAATTGCATTTCTCTATGATCCGTTGAGCCGATTGCACCAACTGAACCAACTTGTGCAAGCTGGACGCGCGGCCGGCGAGCGTGTCTTTGAAATTCTCGACGAACCAGTAGAGCCGGGATTTGTGGTCACGACCTCCGATCGCGCCAGCACAAGGGTTCTCGGAGACATTCGGTATCAGGACGTCAGCTTTAGCTATGTGGAGGGCTTGCCGGCACTAAAGAATATTTCATTCCATGCGCCCCCGGGTACAACGGTGGCCCTGGTGGGCGCAACCGGCGCCGGTAAATCGACGGTCGTGAGTTTGCTCGTGCGGTTCTATGAATTCACCAGCGGAGAAATCTACATCGATCAGAAACCAATCCGCGAATATGACCTGCGTGCTTTGCGTGAAACCATCGGTGTGGTGACGCAGGAAAGCTTTTTGTTCAACGGGTCAATTCGTGAAAACCTGCTCATGGGAAAACCGCATGCAACTGACGCGGAGCTATGGAGAGCGGTGGTTGCGGCAAACGCGCAACAATTTATCCAGCGTTTACCCGGCGGCCTGGAAAGCGTGGTGGGCGAGCGTGGAGTGAAATTAAGCGTAGGCGAAAAACAACGACTCTCCATCGCCCGCGCCCTTTTGAAAGATCCGCCGATTTTGATTCTCGATGAAGCGACCGCGAGCGTGGATACCGCGACGGAACGGCTGATTCAACAAGCGCTCGAGCGCCTGATGGCAAACCGGACTTCGATTGTCATCGCGCATCGGCTTTCGACGATCGTACGTGCGGACCAAATCCTGGTACTGGATCATGGCCGGATTATCGAGCGCGGCACGCACGAGAACTTGCTGGCACTCGGCGGAAAGTATGCGCGCCTGTGCGAGCAGAGTCTTCTTGAAAGCTCGCCGCTCCGGCAAACAGAGCCGTCAACAGAGATTGTCAGTTCGCAGAACGCAGAGACAGAAGAGGAACTGCCTGTTTGCTAACTACCGGCCCGCTGAATGGCCGCTTCATATTTTTCCTTCAACTCGATATACCGCCGTTCGGCCTCTGCCAGGGCGCGGCGTTCTTCTTCCAGGTTTTGTTCCAGATCACGAATCTGCTCCTGGAAAGGGAGCGACATTCCTGCCACCGGCGGTCCCACCGGATCTCCGAGTTGAATCTCGGTCTGCGAATCTCCGGCATCGACCCGCCCTCTTTCCCATAGCTGGGGCATTTCCTGAATCTTGCAACGCGCACCGTTACGCGTGTTGATGACGAGAGTTTCACCGTCAATTTCACCCAGCCGAATAAACTCCTGAAGAGCACCGAGAGTTGTTGGTCCGTAGTAATGTTCGCTGGTCAGCTCCACCAGCCAGTCCATCCCGAGTTGCGCCAGCATCGGCGCCTTGACCCAGCTCTGCCGGTCGTTGGAAACCGTATCGTGTGGTGCGATCTGCGCTGTCGCCGCCCATCGCGCAATTTGTTCAAAACGCACCGGACCAAAGGTGCTTCCATCTTCGTGCTTGCGCAGAAACCAACTTTGATTCACGGGCGCTACTGAGTTGGTGAGGGCGAACCGGAAGGCGACGCCGAGCCAGATGGAATCGTGATGGTCTGTCCCGCCTGCAATTTGCGGCCGTCTTCGATATGATTGGCGTTTTGCAGTTCGTCCACGGTTACCTTGTACATTTTGGCGATAGAAGTCAGTGTCTCCCCCCGCGCAACAATGTGCGTGTTGCCGCTGGCCGCGTGCGGCCCGGCCGCGGCCTCGGATGCAGGCGCGGTGGAGGGCGTACTTTCGCCGATCATCACGCCGGGGCGTATATGTGCGATTTGTTGCTCCAGCTTCAGGATCTCCTGCGACAGCGCGTCAATCTTGGCATTCTGTTCGTCTATTTTTTTCGCCAGCGCCTGGAGTTGAGCGTTATCATCCGGCTTCCCGGCCTTCGCTGCGGGTGATTGAGCAAGAGCAACGCAAAGCAACCCGGAGAGGAATGTCGCGCAAAAAGTCAATGCCAGCTTCATCAGCGCAAAAAGTTTGCCACCTGCCGATTTGTCTGGCAAGCGGCTTCGCCACGCTGAATCGTCAAAGTTCCAAACGTTAAACTCGAATCCAACGTACCGCGTAACAATTTACGAATCACGATCGGGCGTCCCGCTTGCCTTTCCAACATTTGCTCTTAGATTTTTTTATGCCCGAGCGCATTCAAAAACCGGTCGAACCGGCTCCGTGGGGTCCCAAACAAGGCGATGGTGGAGGTCCTCGCTCACCGGATATTTCGCGGCCAGACACCAAGGATCTTCTAAAAAAGATGCGCAAGGTGGATCCCAATCAATCCAAGCGCTATCGCCAGCGCACTGGAGAATAATGGAGCGCTCTCCGGTAGCGTTTGACCAGAATTCCTCTGGCGCAGCCGGTGATTTCCCTGCGCTGTTGCGGCACAAAGGATTGCTTGCTCCAGCGACTCCGAATTTCATCCCGCAATTGGCGACAGCTCAGAAAAGCTGGCAGCCAACGCAGGCAACGACAATTCTGGCTTTCAAATTTTCAGGTGGCGTGCTGGTGGCGGGCGATCGTCGGGCGACGGCTGGCAACACCGTGGTGTACGATCGCGCAGATAAGGTTTTGGAAATTGACAGGCACTCCATCATGGCCATCGCCGGAGTGCCGGCCACTGCCTGGGAAATGGCACGCGTGCTCGGGCACTCGTTTCAATATTTCCGCCGAACCCAGCTCCAGGAAATGAGCGTGGACGGCAAGGTTCGCGCTTTATCCAAGCTGCTGCGCGATAATTTCGGATTTGTCATGCAGGGGGTTGGCGTCGTGGTCCCAATCTTTGCGACGTACGATTTTCATCCCAAGCCCGAGGCGCGCCTCTATTTCTATGATGCAATGGGGGCGCAATTTGAAGTGACAGATTACGCCGCCACTGGATCGGGCTCACCGGCCGTGCGGGGTATTCTTTATTATGAAAATAATTGGGGCGCCAAACCGTTGCAGGAATTGAGCGAAGACGAAGCAGTGTCCATTGCCTTGCGCGCGCTGGATACCGCTGCCGAATCGGACACATCAACCGGCGGCGTCGATCGCAGCGGAAAGATTTATCCTCTGATCAAGATTGTATCACGCGAAGGCATTACAACTTTGCCGGAAAACAAAATCGCAACGGTCTTCAAGGAAACGGTGGCATGATCGAAGAACCGTACCGTTGGGTCGAGGCGATCGCCAATCGCCGCGAATACATCGAAGCACAGCTCGCCCCGGGAAGTCCGATTGCCGCACTCGGTTATCGAGACGGCATCTTATTTCTCACCATCGGTCAGGCGCGCCAAAAAGTTTTTGAGATCTACGACCGCATCGCGATGGGGGCGATCGGTCATCCCGGAGACATCGAGCGTTTGCGAATGGCCGCGATCGAACTGGCCAGTACCGAAGGCTTCACACGGTCTGCGGCAGATGTTTCATTGCGGCGGCTCATCCACTACTCCCTCAGCCCGGTAATGAAGGCTGCATTCGAACAGGTTTATGGACCGCCCTATCTGGCACGAATGCTTTTCGCCGAGGTCGGAGAACGTCCGGAGGAGGATCTGTTTGTTCGCGTAGAATACGATGGAGAAATCGCCACGAATGGCGCGACTTACGCCAGAGTCCAGCAGAATTTTGCCGCGCTCAGCGGGACGAAGCAATCCCGGGAACAGATGGAAGCATTCCTCGCAACCAGGCACGCAGCGGACGCGAATCTTCAGTCAACACTGAACACGGCGCTCGACGCATGGAGCATCGCACATATGATATTGGAGACTGGGGATGTAAGCGAGCAACCGGAGCCCGGCGCGGTTACAAAACATCGACAGGAACAGCTCGCGATTGGCGGAATCGAAGCTGCATTGCTTGAGCGCGGCGCGAGCACAGCAATCCGGTATCGGTCGATGTCAGACAAAGAATTGCGTCCCTTGCTCCGCGACTGATATATGAGGAGAAATCATCTTCACGAACTCAAAAGTGAAAACGGTTCGGAATATTCTCGCACTTTCAGGCTTGTTGCTGATGATGGCCTCCTTCGTCTGGATGCAATTGCACCAGGCGGGACGAGGTAAGCCCCAGGCAGCGGCACGATCTCCAGTAACGCCTTCCCCATCCGGTCCATTCGCGGTCGTGATTCTCGATCCCGGCCACGGCGGACAGGATTCGGGAGCCATGTGCGGAGGCCTGCTCGAAAAAGACCTGACCCTGGACGTGGCGCGACGAATTGATCGGCTCCTGGACTCGGAAGGGATCGCAACATTGATGACGCGAATGGGAGACACCTACGTTTCTCTCGCTGATCGCGCAGCGGTCGCGAATCGCACCAGAAACTGCATTTTCGTCAGTATTCATTTTAACGAGGGCAACAAACCGATCGCCAGCGGCGTCGAAACCTACTACGCTTCGCATCAAATCAGTTCGAGTTCCTCGGTAGCTTCATGGTTGCCATTTGTGTGGCGACCACTTTCCAATGCGCCAAATCCTGAAAGTCAAAGGCTCGCAGGATTTATTCAGGAGGCGCTGGTAGCTCGTACGCGAGCCGTCAATAGAGGCACCCAATCGGGGCAATTTTTTGTAATTGCAAACGTGACTTCTCCTGCCGTCCTGGTCGAAGGAGGATTTCTCACCAACAAAGAGGACATTTCCAAACTCGCGAGCAATGACTATCGCGACCAGATTGCCGCGGCCATCGCTGACGGCATATTACAATACCGCGAAGCAATAAATAAACGTAAGCAAACCTTGGCAGTCACAGGCCGGGCAAACCACTGAATAACGCAAAACGCGAAGGCGTCGAAAGTAAAATGAAGGGCAAGATCGCTGCGTTGATCTTGATTGCGTCAGTTGTATTGGCGCGAGCGGATCAAATGATCGAACGGCTGCAGCAAGCGCTGAAAAACCAGGGCTTTTACTACGGTGAGATCACAGGCGAAAAAAATGCGGAATTAACCGCAGCCATCCGTCGGTATCAGATTCGTAACGGACTTCAGGTAAACGGCGAGCTCGACACTGAGACGGTTAAATCGATTGAGACGAATTCTACGACGCCCGCTCAACAGCCCGGCAACACTGCTTCGCCCGGAGCAGTGCAGCCGCCCGGTGAACGAGCAAATCTAACACCGCCACCGGTTCAACCTTTTACGAACGCGCCGCCAGATCAGCAAATTTATCCATCGCACCCGGCCGGCACGGCGAACTCGGCAACGGGAGTGCTTGCGCGAACACCTTTCGAAACAGCACCGCCTGAAGTCCAGCGAAATGTGATTGTTTCTGCTCAAATTGCGCTGGCCAGACGCGGCCTTTACCACGGCGAAATCAACGGCGTTTACGGTCCGGCAATGCAAACTTCTCTGCGAGCATACCAGGCCCGCGCCAGGATTCCGGTGACTGGCCAACTGGATCTGGAAACTCTGGCGGCACTTCAGATGTTGCCGCACCCGGCCCAACCATTTTATGGCCCGGCGCACAGGCACCGGCGCCCACCACCCGGCCCTCCTCCACCTCAGGGTGAATGGATTCCGGAGTGACGGTCGCAATCCAGTGACGCCCGCGGCAGTTCGATTCGATCGGGCTATTGGGGATTATCGAAGCGCACCGATTGTAGTTCGGCAAAAACCGTGCCCACAAAAACCTGCGCCTCGATGCGAAGCAGAAGTCGTTCCGGATCATCAGAGACCCAGATGGTGCCGCGCCGAAATTTGCGATGCGGCTCTAATTCGCCTTTTTTGCCAATGCGTTTCAGTTGCAAATCGAGTTTGATCGCATTGTAACTTCCCGCGTGCACTGAGATCTTTTCCCTGCCAAGTACTGTGACCGTCGCAAGGTAAGCATTGGTCGCGGGATAGGCCACTACCCGGTAAACGGCGTGCTCCTCAAGCGGTTGGCTGCGCAAATATAGCATCGCAGAAAACAAATCGTAAAGATTCGGGAAATTAAACTGCTTGGTCTTCGTTTCCCCAGGGCCCTTGCCCTCGGTTCTCGCACGAGTCACTCCGTAATTTGTGAACGTAAGATGGGTAACGATTTTTTTTGACCGATAATTCTCGGTTTGTCGCGTTTCGATGGGGCGCAGTATGCCGGCACTCGCGAGGGCCTTATAGTTCACGTCCAATTTCCATAACGCGCGAACAAAACCGATGGTTCGGCCAGTTCCGTCGAGTTCAAATCTGTTTGGGGATGGCTTTGTAAAATGCACGTCCCCGGTGGCAGCTGTGAAACCAGACCATCCGAAACGATACGAGGCGTGCAAAGGTCGGAGCCCGGGAAAATTCCCGGGCGGATCCCTGGTCAGAGTCGCCTCCCAATTCGCAGCGAATGAGGTAGAGCAGAGCGCGAAAAAGGCACACATCGCCGCCACAATTCGACGGCCGATTAAGATTCTCCTGTCCGCAATCGGTAACTGCCTGCGCATTCTTTTTCTTTCACGTGCACCGCTGCTTTTCATTCGTACGAAAAAAATACACGCGAGTTTACCTCGCGTGTATTTTCAGTTTTGAAATTTAGATTGCTAAGGCTTCGCTGCCTTTGCCGGAGTGCCGGCTGCTTTCGCAGTTGAGCTGGCGGCCCGTCCTGGTTTGTTCAGTACGGCGATGATGTCGTTTGTAAAATCGACATTGTCCGGCGCGTAAAGCAGGAATGGCACACCGTTGATGCTCATGCCGGACTTATCGAACACGAGATCGAAATGGTTCGCCTTAACCTTTTCCATCACCACTTCCGTAATTTCCTTCACGATTCCTTCCCGCACCCGCATCAACTGTTCCTGTAATTGGCGTTCGCGAGTCTGACGAAAATCGCTGATCTCGCGCTCCATGTTCTTGATGTTGGCGATCTTGTCGTCGCGTTCCTTGGCCGTTTGAGTCTTCTTATCTGCGCTCAGCGCGGGCGACTCCAGCTGCTTGTTGAGGTTGTTGATCTCGTCCAGTGCTTTCTTGTAAGACTCCGCGCGATCGTCGTATTCTTTCTTCGCGGAATTTTTCGCGTCGTTGATTTTGACCTCCGCTTCCTTGGTTTTGTTGTACTCCTTGAAAGCGCGCTGCATATCAACTGTTCCGATTTTCATTGTGCCTTGTGCAAAAGCCGCAATCGGAAAAACGAGCGTCAATGCAAGCATTGTAGACAGAGACTTTTTCATAAAATGGAGGATACAGTGCTAGGAATCGCGTTAGACTGCAACCACATATATTCGTTCAAAATTGATAGCCTACATTGAAGTTGAAACGGCCGCCGCCATTGTATCCGTCGCGCTGTAGCGGCCAGCCATAATCCAGGCGCAAGGGGCCGATGGGCAGATCAAGCCGAAGCCCAATGCCAACGTCCGACGCGATGTGGTTGAAGCCAAAGGACCAGGCACCGCTGTTAACAAAGCCGGTGTCGTAAAAGATCGCTCCGCGCGCTTTCTCAATAATGGGGAAAGTCCATTCAATTGTGGTACGCCACAGTGACTTTCCACCAATCGGCTCGCCGTTCTCATCCAGGGGACCGACCTGCCGATAAGGGAAACCGCGCAGATTGTTCGAGCCACCAAGGTACAATCGTTCGAAGATTGGCACGTCGACACCGTTCCCCCACTGGCTCACGGTCGCTATTTCACCGTTGATCACGAGGATGGTGTCCCATGGCAGGTGAAAGTATTGCGACCCTTCAAAGTCCAACCCGTACACCTGAGTGTTGCCTCCAAGAAAACCGCCGGCGATGTAAGGCGAGAAGGTGAAGCGCTGTCCCTTCCGCGATAGAAGTGGATTATCGCGCGAGTCGTAGACGACACCGCCGAAAATCTTGCTCTCAGTAAACGAGCCGGCTTGCGATTTGATGAAGTCCGACGCGCTGATTGCGACATCAAAGATATCGACGTCCTGCAGCTGATATCCCAATGTCCCATAGGTATAGGTGTTGATCGGCTTACGCATTTCGAAGGCGACGCCGAAATTGCGTTGGTTGTACTCGGAACTTAGATAATTCGCCTCCGTGTAAAACGCCTGACCATTCAACGATAAGCGGCGATCGAGGAAGTACGGCTCAGTCAGTGAAAGAATAAAGTCCTTGCGTTGCGTTCCGTACTGGATGCGCAGCCTGAATTTTTGGCCGCCGCCTGTAAACGATGGCCAGTTGAAGAGGTCGAAATTGCCCTGGGTCAGTTCCGCGAACCCGACCAACTGATCCACTGTGCTGTAGCCACCGCCGAAGCTGAGCGAACCAGTCCGTTTTTCCTGCACCAGAATGGTGAGATCCTTTCGCCCGGGAATGTCAGTGTCTTCTGGATATGTCTCGACCTTTGCGAAATAGCCCAGGTTCTCGAGACGTTTCTTTGTGACGTCCACGCGAACGGTGTTAAAGACGTCGCCCGGCGCAACGAGTACTTCGCGACGGATGACTTTATCCTTGGTGCGCGTGTTCCCCTCAATGTTTACCCGATTCACGAACGACCGAACGCCTTCCTCAATGGTGTAATGGACATCGATCAAGGCAGGACCGGCCGGGGTGCCGTCGGGTTGAATCACAGTGTCTACATACCCGCCGCTGCCGTATGCGTCCGCCACCGATTTCGCGTCTTCGCGCAATTGTTTGGGCGAATAGACGCTGCCTTCCTTCATTTTCAGCAACGCCCGAATCCTTTCCTGCGTTGTATTCTCAAAACCAGTGATGATCAGCTTGCCCACATGATACTGCGGACCTTCAACGACCGCGATAGTGAGCACCATTGGACCTTTCTCTACGCGCTCTCTGCGCACGTCTCTCACCTCAACATCGATGTACCCATGGTCCTGGTAAAATTCGCGAATCTTGTCGATATCTTGTTGTAATTGCACTTCGTCGAACCGGCCGGATTTATCCACAAAGGAAATGATGGTCTTGCCGCGGGTCTTCATCTGTTTGCGCAGCACCTTGTCGCTAAAATGCGTGTTTCCCTCAAAATCAATCCGGCTCACGGCGCCTTTGATCCCTTCGTTCACCGTGTAGACCACGCGGGCCGTGCCGCGTCTTTCATCAATAGGCTCCACTCGAAATTCGACGTTGACGTCAGTAAAACCGCGGCCTTGATAGACTTCGATAATTTTCTGCCGCGCTTCTTCCAACTGTTGTTCATTAACTGGTTGATTCAGTTTCAATTTGATTTCTTTGCGCAGGCGTTGCGCCTTCACGTGCTCGGCGCCATCGATCACGATTTCGTGCATGATCAGACGTGTTTGCACGGCAACGATCACCTTCAAGCCATCACCTTGCGGTTGAGCGAAAATACGGACGTTCTGAACCGAGCCAGTCTTGTAGAGCGCTGCGATATCCTGCTCCACCACCTCATTGGAATACGGCTGACCCACCCGGGTCCGCATTTGTGCCAGAATACGTTCCTTACTGACCGTTCCGGGACCGGTGTATTCCACGTCAATGGCCCGGACTATTGGAGGCCCCTGCTGTGGCGGCTGCGGCGCCTGTGCCCGTGCCGCTGTCACACCCAGCAGTGCGCAGATCGAAGCGGCCCAGAATGCAAAAAGCGGGGGGCGCATCCATCCAGAAAAATATTTCATAGGTTAAGAAGCGCGGCCCCGCGCAAGCAGGCCCACGCAGGACAGGCGGCTATATCGGAAAGAACGGCTCGGTCGTCAAGATGAGATTTTTCAAACGGCCGTTCAGTTTGAACCGATGCGATAGCGTGTTTCAATTCAAAAGTTCATACCAATTATTCCGACGGCGCGGCTCATACCCTGCGTCGCGAATAAGTGATTCAATTTGCATGGCGTCTAATCGAAATGTTGTTCCCGCGCTGCTGACAACATTCTCTTCCATCATCACCGACCCGAAATCATTCGCCCCGTACCTGAGCGCCACCTGACCGATGTCGGGGCCCTGGGTCACCCATGAGCTCTGGATATTTTCGATATTATCCAGAAACACGCGGGCGAGCGACTGCATGCGCAGATACTCCGCCACTCCAGTCGGATATTTCATCTTCAAAACGGTGTGTTGCGGCTGAAATGTCCAGCAAATGAATGCCGTAAATCCCCCGCTATGATCCTGTTGTTCACGAATGCGACGCAAATGCTCCACCCGCTCTTCAATCGTTTCCACGTGTCCGAACATCATCGTAGCGCTCGATTTTAATCCGAGCTCGTGCGCTGTCTGCATGACCTCCAGCCATTGATCGCTATCGATTTTCAGCGGAGAAATTTTCTTCCGCACCCGGTCAACGAGAATTTCGCCGCCGCCTCCTGGAATTGATCCAAGTCCGGCCGCCTTGAATTGCGAAATCACTTCGCGCAACGGCATTCGAAACGTTTCCGCGAAATGTTGGAATTCCGGTGGACTGAATGCGTGAATATTGATGTGCGGATATTTCTCCCGAATGTGATTCAGCAAATTGAGATACCACTCGAATGGCAACTTCGGGTGATGTCCGCCCTGCATTAAAATTTGAACCCCGCCGACGGAGGAAAGTTCGTCAAGTTTCTGGTCGATCTGTTCGAGCGAGAGGACGTAATGATCCTCATCCTTTTCCGTCCGATAAAACGCGCAGAACTTGCAATAAACGTTACAAACGTTTGTGTAGTTGATGTTGCGGTCAACGATGTAGGTGACGATTTCGCCTCCGCGGCCGCCATAGCTTTTCGCCTTGGCCAGGTCACGTCTCGCGTCGGCCAACGCTCCAAGTTCTTCCAACGGCAGCCGGTATAGTTCAAGTGATTCCGCGGTCGAAATCCGTTCCCCCGCAAGCACCTTTTTAGTCAGACCATCTCGTATGACATAGCCCATCGCTCGCCATTTTATATGACGCCGAGGCTCATTGCACGTAGATGATTCGAATGAAACGCCGGGTAGCGATCGTGGGTGCGGGTGTCTCCGGCCTGAGTTGCGGTATCATTTTCGCCGAGCGTGGGAATCGCACTACAATTTTCGCCGGAGAAATCGGACAGCAAACAACTTCAGCGGTCGCTGGCGCTCTCTGGTTCCCGTACGATGTAGAACCGGTGAAGAAAGCAATTCCGTGGGCCCTGGAGACCTACCAGACGCTGGTCGACTTGGCTGTTCAGCCGGAGACAGGCGTTTCGATGATTGAGCTGCTCCAGCTTTCCCGGGGTGAACAAATTGAGATTCCAGAATGGGCGCTCCCGCTGGGCGCGAGGCAACTTGATGCTCCAGCCACGCCCGTGCGCCGCCGCGCAGGTGGATCGCGTTCGAAGCGTGTTCATCAACTGAAATCGCTACCGGATTTTTTTCAGAGCGGCTTTTCAATACGGGTGCCGTTGATGGACACGACCATTTATCTCAGCTACCTGATAAATCGCTTTTCTAAAGCCGAAGGCCAAATCATCGAAAACGTTTACTTCGAAGACCTTGAAGATGTGGAATCAAAATTCGATATCGTCATTAACTGTGCCGGAATCGGCGCCCGCGAACTGGTCTGCGACCTCGCTCTTGAGCCGCATCGCGGACAGGTTGCAATCGTGCCCAAAATCGAAGGGCTTTCATACGCGGTTGTTTGTGATGATGCACCGCTGATGTACGCAATTCCCCGTACGAACGATTGTTTGTTCGGAGGAACTAACGAGCTGAGCGATGATCTCGTGCCGGATTCCGCAACAACAACCCGCATCGTCGCCGAGTGTAGCCGCTCGTTGAACATCCAGGAACCAAGTGTTCTTGCCGAGCGCGTCGGATTGCGTCCGTTCCGAAGATCAGGTGTTCGGGTGGAAAGCGGTCAGCTGAGCGACGGCCGTGCCGTCATTCACAATTACGGGCACGGCGGGTCCGGCTTCACACTATCGTGGGGCTGCGCGGAAACTGTTCATCAACTCGCTGTGCGACTTGGCGAGCGGTGAAGCCGAAGCGTCGCGCACACAAATTCGGTTACTGGCGATTATCTCGTCTAATCTGGGTCGCGCCTTAGGTTAAAGCGATGCACTGAAACGAGCTGACGACGTCGTCAGGACCTTTCGCAGAAAAGAAACTTTCGTAATAGCCGGGGCCGAGGTCCCAGTAAGATCCCTTGTAATACTCGTCGCGGTAAAATCGCCAGACTCCGCTCTCTACGATCACGCAGCTCATCCGATCATTCCAGTAGTCGCCAACATAATGGAAACTCAAGTTGGTGCGGGCGTAGGATCCTTTGAACCCAACGTGGTCATAAAGCACGAGTTCAGGCAAACGAGCAATTTCTTTGTTTGGTTCAACTGCGACCTTACCTGCGGCAGAAGCGTGATAGCTTAACGGCCCCAGTTTCCATTTCATGTCGATGACGCACCCGTTATCGGGCGACAATTCAATTTTAGATATTCGTGGCATAAGCGTGCAGGACGATGGTTTTTAACAATTTGATCAGATGAACTCTGCGCTGTCGAGCAAGACATTTACGACAAACAGAGGTGGAAATCCTGATAGGCAGATGAGGACGTTCGAACTCAGAGCCAGACTCCCCTGTCACTGGCCTTTTGCGCGGCCGATGACGCCACACGCGATCCGTGCGCCAGAATCGCCAGAAGGCTGTGATTTCAAATCGTCCGGCTTCTCATGGACCACAACGGAGCGTCCGATCGCAGAGCGTTCATCGTTACTTAGTGAAATTTGATGATCCACATACTTCAAAGTCGCCTTTCCAGAGGCGTCGGCCTGCACATTGCCCATGTCGCCCACATGCCGTTCAGGACTATCGGGTCCTGCATGTGGCTTGTGAGTTGGATTGAAATGCGCACCGGCAGAACTCGCATCGGTCGCGCTGCAGTCGCCGAATTCATGAATGTGAAACCCGTGATTGCCTGGCGACAGCCCCGTAATTTCTGCCTGGATCTGGACGCCATCTGCCTGCTCGGTGAACGTAACCGTGCCAGTGACCTTACTGGCGGAGCTAGGATGAAGGACTGCAATAGCTTTCTCCGATCCCGACGATTTTGCCGCCGGCGTTTGGGACTGGGCGCTGAGGGCGCCCACGAAAAGGCAGGCCAGGGCGATGAACAAAGTTTTAGAAGAATTCATATCAGCATCTAATTCGCAAGGGGAGATAAGTCCAGCCGCATCAAATCGTTGGAAACGACATCCGGGCTCGATTTCCATGCTGGAAAAGGAACTCTCGACCTAGCCAGCGGCCTGTGTTTTTATTAACTGCAAATAAATTTCCTCCAAGCGACGTGCTTGGGTAGCCAGATCGAAATTGTTTCGAATATGATCGGCGCCATTGCGCGCGATCCGGGCAAGAAACGGCGGATCCTTCACCGCATCGAGAAGAGCGGCAGCCAATTTTTCATGATCACGCTCGGGCACGAGCACCCCAGACACCCGGTCCTCGACAGCTTCCGGAATGCCTCCATGATGAGTAGCAAACACAGGCAGGCCGCTGGCCATCGCTTCCAACATCGAATTCGGAATGCCCTCCTGATTTCCATCACTGCCAATCTGACTCGGATGCAAAAAAAGGTGTGACGCGTAATAGATCTCGCGAAGCTGCTCCTGAGACATAAAGCCTGTGAATGAAACATGGTTGTTGATGTTCAGATCACGCGAAAGACCCTGGAGTTGATCCAGTAGTGGTCCTTCTCCAGCGATCGTGAGGTTCGCGTTTGGATGTTGACGCAGGAACAGTGCAAAGGCGCGAAGCGTGACTGGCAGGCCTTTTTTTTCGATCAGACGACCAGCCTGGACCAGCCGCCATTCCTTCGCGTCGGCGAAATTGCGTTCACGAAAAGGAAATTCACCGAGGGGAATCCCAGTCCGCTGCACTTCGACTTTGCTTTCATTGCAACCCAGATCAATGATTGCGCGCCGGAGCGATTCCGAACGCACCAGGACGGCTTTCACTGCACTGAGCATCTGCAGCGTGGCTTGCCGGTACGCCGGCTTGTTCATGTCGACCATCACATCCGCACCATGAAAAGAAACAATGGACGGATTTCTCCAATTACGAATGAGGGGCAGCAGATGGACAGCGATCTGCCCAAAATAGATGTGCAGAAGGGCAGCGTCTGTCTCACTCAAAATGCTCTGTAACGCGCGCAGCTCACGCGACGAAATCTGCCATGGCATATCACGCAATTGCCTCGACCAAAGGCGTCGAAGGAAATGCGTTGCGGGTTTAGGAGCCAAATAGACTCGATCAAACGGGTACTGGGCGGCGTGTTCGCGCTTCTGCGCTATCACCACCGGCCGGCATCGGTTCAGGGCTGTGATTTGTCGATAGATGTGCAGCATCTCTGGCTTCAGAAATGTTGCGCAATAGCAGGCGACGACTGGCCGTGAATCAAGAGATGGAACTTCCAACGGACCAATGCTCAACGCTCAACCGTCAATGATCAACTCCAACTCAGCGTCAAACGGAGAATTGGGCCCGCACCTCAGAGGGAACCCGGACAGGTCGACCGCTTTGGACGTCAATTGGACACCACAGGGTCCGAGCGTGAGACAAGACCTGCGAGTCGCGATTGCGGCGAATTTCGGTGAAACGCTCAAACGTCAGCCGCGTGGCTTTGCCCACCCATGTGCACAACAGCACTTCATCGCCGAGCGAGGCTGGAGTCTTGTAATCGATCTCGTGCCGCAAAACCACCCAACCAATGCTCTCCTGGGCGTCCCGGCTCGCGACAGCTTGCCAGTGAGCAGTCGCCACATCCTGGACCCATCGCAAGTACACAATGTTGTTTACGTGATCTTGAGCGTCGATATCGCCAGGCAACACGGGAACGATCATTTCAAAACGCGCAGGGGACATCAGAGATTCAGAAGAGGATGGAATGCGAATTCGAAAACAACCCGGACGCTCAATCAACTTATGTGAAATCGGCGCATAAGTTCCTGGCGCGCTTCCATGGCAAGTTCCGGATTCATCCGGCTAAGTACTTTCTCGCGGCGATCCGGCTCCATGGCCGCCAAGTCACGAACCAGCTTGTTACGCGTTCGCCATTTTGCATACTTGCTCCAACCAATACCGATGGCCAAGAGCGCGGAGATGATCCAGACGGTGAGATCTGTCGAGGTCACTAAAACAATAAAGAGCAAAAGCTCTCGGCTACAACCCAACACCACCTCGGCAGCGCGACTCCCAGGCCAACCTTATGGCCGTCTCCATACTGCAAGAGGTGACTCCAAGAACTTGCGACATTGGCTGCGCCGTGTGATCACAAAGAATGTATTCGGTTGAGATTGATCGATCGAAACGGCTGCTGGTAATCAGCGCTCTGCACAAGGTCACGGCAGAAGAGGCGAACCTGGTAGCGCAACGCGTTCGCGAGCTTCTGCATGATGTTGAGCCAGGCTTCCGGGTGCTGGCTGATTTCCAATGGTTGGAGTCAATGGATACGGCAGCGGCACCGCACATTGCCCGGATCATGGATACACTCGCCGAAAAACAAGTTTCCTCCGTTACACGGGTGATACCAGATCCGCACAAGGATATCGGTCTCAATATCCTTTCGCAATTCCATTACGGTCCCGAAATCCAAATCGCTACGTTCGAAACATTAGCCGACGCGCTTCAAAGCATGACTGAGTCCTTAACGTTGTAAGACGGACGAATACCTCGCACATCCACAACCGCCGGCTCCACGATTGGTTGGAACTCGATTCAGTTAAGTTCTGTTTCGGTTTTACTCGCCTTTGCCTGCCGCTCTGTTTCCTTCCTTCACCGCTTGA
>DASREH010000072.1:0-18309 GCA_035652195.1 Candidatus Udaeobacter sp.
TTATTACTCAGGAGCGCACCTGCCCCAACACCTGTGTTGTTGTTTGCCGCCGCGTCTCCGGTTGAATCATTATTTAACAACGCGCCAGATCCAATGGCCGTGTTCTGGTTGGCGTCGATATTACTGAGCAACGCACCCGCGCCAACGGCCGTGTTCGAATTAGCAGTCGCCTTGCCGCTTAGATCGTTATTTAAAAGTGCACCGTCACCGACAGCGGTGTTTCGGTCAGCGTGTTGATTGGAGGTAAGCGCAGAACTGCCGATCGCGCTGTTGGAGTCGCCGTCGACATTGCTCAGCAGTGAGCGATTACCTATAGCCGTATTGTCTCCACCAGTCGCGTTGGAAAACAGCGCAAACGCACCATCGGCCGTGTTGAGGGCGCCCGTCGAATTGGCTAAAAGCGCTCCCGCTCCTGTGGCAGTATTTTCGTCCGCAGTGTTGGCAAGAAGTGCGCCGGCGCCGTCGGCGGTGTTAAAGTTGCCGACGCTAAGACTCAAAAGCGAATAGACCCCGATCGCGTTGTTGAAAACTCCACTGGTAAGGTTGAAAAGAGCCATATCTCCTTCGGCTGTATTTCCTCCAGGATAGCCGCCATCGGGATTGGGACTGAGAGCTTCGGCGTCAGGCAAGAAGACTATGCCGGACAGTCCCAGTGCGATTAAAAACAGGGGAATTGTTTTGTTAAGCTGAATCAATGGATTCATTGGGTTCTTCCTTTCTTCCTTTCTTACCGCGGAGTTGATTCCGGGAGTGGTTCAAAGGCGAAGAACCCAGCGGGCCAAGCGCTCTTCATTCGATTCGCGCTTCCAGGCGCACCGAGTTTTGGAAAATCTCGTTTGCTTGTCAAGCAAGCACGAACGGCACGATCATCGCGGCTGCGCGTGAAGGCAGTGACTCCGGATATTACTAACAGATTATCTCTGCAGCTTGAACGCCACTGTGGCCAGAGGAGGCAGATGAACGAGAATCGACTGCTCTCGACCCATCCATGGCACATCCTGAGTCTCCACACCGCCAAAGTTTCCGACGTTGCTGCCGCCGTACGTTTCAGCGTCTGTGTTGATAAACTCGCGATAGAATCCTCGCTCCGGGACACCCAGACGATAGTTGTACCGAACCATCGGCGTCGCGTTTACAACAAACACAACTACATCTCCCTCGCGCGATTTTCTCAGGAACGACACCACGCTGTTGTCAGCGTCGTGCAGATCAATCCAATCAAATCCTTCGTAGGTGTGATCGAGTTGCCAGAGGGCCGGTTCACTTTTGTAAATGTAGTTCAAGTGCTGCACCAGCCGGCGCAGACCATCGTGGGGGGGAAGCTGAATAAGTTCCCAGTCCAAACTGGTGTCATGATTCCATTCGTTCCACTGGCCAAACTCGCTCCCCATGAAAAGCAGTTTTTTTCCCGGATGCCCATACATCCATGCTAGAAACATTCTGAGATTGGCAAACTTCTGCCATTCGTCTCCGGGCATTTTGGATAACAACGATCGCTTTCCGTACACCACTTCGTCGTGACTTAGCACGAGAATAAAATTTTCCTGGAAAGCGTACAGCAACGAAAAGGTGATGTTACCGTGATGAAAACGACGAAAAATCGGGTCGAGACTCATGTATTGCAGGAAATCGTGCATCCAGCCCATGTTCCATTTGAACCCGAAGCCGAGGCCGCCCAGATGAGTCGGACGTGACACACCGGGCCATGCGGTTGATTCCTCTGCAATCGTCATAATTCCGGGGAAACGCTCGTAACAGACCTCGTTGAAACGTTTCAGGAAAAAGATCGCATCCAGGTTTTCGCGGCCACCGTAAACATTCGGAACCCATTGGCCGGGTTTCCTGGAATAATCCAGATAAAGCATCGAAGCCACGGCGTCCACGCGCAGGCCGTCGATGTGGTATTTGTCCAGCCAGAACAGAGCATTCCCGATCAGAAAATTACGAACTTCATTACGACCATAATTGAAGATAAGCGTACCCCAGTCCTGATGCTCTCCCTGGCGCGGGTCCATGTGCTCATAGAGATCGGTTCCGTCGAATTCAGCCAGCCCGTGGGCGTCCTTCGGGAAATGCGCAGGCACCCAATCCATGATCACGCCGATGCCGACCTGGTGGCATTTGTCGATGAAATGCCGAAATTCGTCAGGCGTACCAAAACGACTGGTCGGCGCGTAATAATTTGTGACTTGATATCCCCACGAGCCTTCAAAGGGATGCTCGGCGACGGGCAACAATTCGATGTGCGTGTACCCCATTTCCAATACGTACGGCAGCAACGTCTCAGCAAGTTCGAGATAACTAAGTTGCCGGTTATCCTCCTCAGATTTGCGTCGCCATGATCCGAGGTGGACTTCGTAAATGCTGATCGGACTGCTCGGCCAATTTCGGGTCCGGCGGGATTCCATCCACGCATGATCATCCCAGGTGTAACGCTCCAGATTATACACCAGCGATGCCGTGGATTTTCCGTGCTGATTGAAGAATGCAAAGGGATCGCTCTTGAGAAGCGTCGCACCCGTTTGAGAGCGTATTTCGAATTTGTAGTGCGCTCCTTCTTTGATGCCGGGCAAAAATAATTCCCAAACGCCGCTGCCGATTAATGCACGCATCGGATTCACACGCCCATCCCAGCCATTGAAATCGCCAACCACGCTGACGCGTTCCGCGTTGGGCGCCCAAACCGCGAAATAAACACCTGCGGCATCTCCGATGGTGCGCAAATGCGCACCCAACTTGTCGTAAATTTCCCAGTGCTGTCCTTCGGCGAAAAGATGCAGATCAACTTCGCCCATGATGGGACCGTATTGATAAGGGTCCCGTGTTATCTGGTGCGATCCATCCCAGGCGGTAACGCGTATCTGGTATGGCAGATCCCGCGTCGCATCCCGGATCGTTGCGCAAAAGAAACCGTCCTGTTGAATTTTCTGGGCCGGGTACGCTTCCTCCGGATGTTCATCCAGCACGATATCTATTTTGCGCGCATCAGGCCGAAACACGCGAATCTCCAAGCCGTCCCCAACCCGATGCGGCCCCAACACTCGGAACGGATCAGAATGTTCTCCAGCCACAAAGCGGCGCACTTCATCCGGCGGCAGCCCAGCGATCTCGAATGATTTCATTGTTCCTCGTAGAAGAGTTAAAGGGTTAAACCGTTAAAGCCTGAATCCTTCAGGTCCGCCATGCTTGAGCCCTTCCTCGTATTATCCTTCAACGCTCTTTTCCATCGCTTCAATCGGTGATCGTTTCAATGGAACGTTTTGATTGTACTTCCATGCGACGTTTTGGAGAAGCTCATTTCAGCCTGGAAAACTCCAAGGCCAAGGCAATACTTCTTTCGTCATACTCATGAAGAGTGACGAGAACCACATCCAATTAACCGCGGTAGAAGATCACGATGGCATATTGACCATTCGGGGCGGCGGTGCCCAAAGAAACTGGAACGGCATTCACTACAAGCAGGGTATGTCCGCGAAAAATGTGGGCACGAAGAATTTATCCGCGAACATCGCGACGATTCCTCCCGGCGGTGTCGCTTATGCACATATTCA
This sequence comes from Candidatus Udaeobacter sp., assembly GCA_035652195.1. Taxonomy (GTDB): domain Bacteria; phylum Verrucomicrobiota; class Verrucomicrobiia; order Chthoniobacterales; family UBA10450; genus Udaeobacter. The sequence goes on from DASREH010000072.1 coordinate 3,552, forward strand.
TGTCGGTTTCGAAGTGATCCTTTACATCATGGAAGGAAACGTTCGCCATGAATTTGGAGCCGGGCTAAAGCAAACGATCGAAAATGGCGCTGGCGATTTCATTTATATTAAGCCCGGCGTGCCACACGAAGTCTTCAACATGAGTGAGACCGAGCCGGTTGTCGCGTTTGTTGCGCGTTCATCGGCCGATGAATGGGACAACATCGTTCCGTACGATCGCAATCAGCAGGAGGCACGATGAATTCGCCAGTGGCGGAAGCGGAGCGTTTACTGAACCGCGACGCTGAATGGGCGGCGCTGGCTGCCGAAGGGATAGACAGCGACCGGATTGTTTCCTACTGGAGCGATGACGCGGTCGTTTTCGCGCCTGGCCTTCCGCCAATTATCGGAAAGGTCGCTTTGCGCGATTACGTGGAGAACAGCTTTCGAATTCCTGGCTTTAAGATCAGCTGGAAATCAAGCGAGGTGCATTTTTCACCGGACCTGAAACTTGCCTACATGTTTGGCGAAAACACCGTGTCCATGAATGGACCTAATGGCACGCCGATCACGACGAAAGGCCGCGCCATCACAATCTGGCGCCGCGAACCTGATGGACAGTGGCGTTGCGCTGTAGATATGTGGAACGAAGGGTCGCGAGCGTGACAACACTAAAATCATTCTCTGAATTCGAGGCCGGCGTTCGAAGTTGAGTGCCTGGCGTTTGCTTTTAGCATTGCTTCATGCCCAAGCATCTGGTCATTAGCACGAGTGGTAACCCCGACAGCAATAGCCGCCGGATGGGGCGAGTTGCCTTCGCGCATCTGCAGAAAAAGGAAGTCGATTGCGATTGGATCGATATTCGGGAAATGAATTTGCCGCTCTGTGACGCCGATCAGTGTTACGGAATGCCTGGCTCAAAAAAATTGACCCATGCGATCGAACGCGCAGACGGCATTCTCATTGCGGCGCCGGTATACAATTACGATGTCGCTGCCGCGACCAAGAACATGATCGAGCTCACGGGAAGTGCGTGGGAGGACAAGATCGTCGGGTTCCTTTGCGCTGCCGGAGGCCACGGTAGTTACATGTCGGTAATGGCATACGCCAACAGCCTCATGCTCGATTTTCGTTGCGTCATTATTCCACGCTTCGCATTTGCCACGTCCGATGCTTTTGACGGTGAGCACATCCATGACAAGAAAATCACCACGCGAATACACCAGGTGGCCGACGAACTCATTCGGTTCACCAGAGCCCTGAGAGGCTAGATCAGGTGCTTATCCCCGATTGACAAAAAGCACCTCATGCGCGCTAGCTCTGCCTCAAGCTCATGCTTGAAGCAGCGATCAGATGGAGGACGCGATGCGATATATCCGAATTCAGGTTTGAGTCTCCCGTTCTCCACGGAAACATTTGCCCAGCCGATCACGTTCTCGCGCCATAGGAGTGGCATTGCGTAATAGCCCAGCTTTCGTTTTGGTGCGGGCGTGTAAGCTTCGAAACGGTACAACCAACCCCACAAAAGTTCGAACCGGTCGCGGTCCCACACAACCGGATCGAACGGCGTCAACAAACGCACCGCGGTCGGCCGTTCAACGACGATGATATCCTCTTCCATCGGCCAGTACCAATCCACACCTTCGACCCGCCGGTGCGAAAGCCTTTGTTTTGCTCTTTGCAATGCATTCTTCAATTCGCTTCGCCACTGTGGAACAGCAAAGCGCAACCGGCGCACGAGATCAGACAGGCATGGACCTGGCAACGGTGCATAGATTCGTACCGCTACGTCGATAAGCACATCCAGGCGAGCACGGCGTTCCGCTGCGTCAGCCGACTCAATTGCGTAGGGCTGCTCCGCGTAAACCCGCACCCCACGCTCCCGCCGTGCTACACGCAGTAATCCGCGGTAATGCATTGCTGCCAACAAATGGGTCGTCGCATTTGACACACCTCCCCAATAGTTTCTGACCGAGCCGTGCGAGAAGTAACGATCTACATCGCGAGGACGCGCTTCACCGTGTTTCCTCACGAACTTCAGCAACAGTCGCGACTGATTTTCTTGCGCCGCGGACCATGGACGGGAACCTTCAGCAGGCACACCCGCGTTCGCGCGCGGGTGCATGAGCCTTTGTATACGTCTCGTGAGAAATCCGTACACGACAAAAAAATCCTCTTCGATTCCAAGTCGCGGGTACAGGCGTTCCAGGTCGCCAACGGAGTAATCCTTCACGCGATGGCGCAGTATGAGGTCCTGAGCCCTGGCAGGCGCACGTATCGGATCAGCTTGGACAAAGCCGAGCCGGTCGAGAGCACGCTTCAGCGTTGTGGGCTTAAAAAGGCTGCGCGCAATCGCAAATTGCCGCAGGTGATCCAGTGTAACCGACATGATTCGAACAGGCCATGATCTCCGCTAGCGAGTAGCGCGTTTTCCATGCGTAGTTTGTCGAAATTCCAAAATATCCGCGGATTCGGCCAAACCACATCGACGGTAAAGAGATCTGCTACCGGGAGTGGCCCACAGAATAATCGCGTCGGTTCCCCGAGCGCGACACCATAACAATGCTTTGTTGAGCAATCGTTGCCCCAGCCCATGGCTTCGCATTTCCGGGACGACATAGAAATTTGTAATGTAAGCATGAAGCTCCGGTTCATTCACAGGATTGGGAACTTTCTCGAACAACTGCACGCAAATATGTCCGAGTAAACGCTGGCCATCGTCGAGAACCCAACAACTCCAGGGCGAACGCCCCGAGCGAAAACGCTTTCTCATCCAGGAGGCACATCTGCGTTGAAACGAGTCTTTGCTTTTTGTGGCTGGCGCAATCTCAGTGCGAAATCGATATCGCAGGTCCGCCAGCGCCCGGGAATCGGCTGGGTTTGCCAACCGGATTTTTATTCGAGCCATCGATAAACTTACCGGCTGAAACAATGGATTTCTAATTCGTAAACCGTCTATCCGCGCCACGGCACTCATTTGGACGCGGATCTACAACGCTTCCATCAGCCGGGTTTTCTTCCGTTGCCAGCTTCATCGGCATTTAGCCGGTGCGTAGTTTTGTCAACGCCAGTGAAGGAGTTGGCTTCATGCCTTCAATTTTGGACTGATGGACCGCGATTACAATTCGTGGCTGCGAATTCGTGTTTCCTTGTCGCTTCGTTCAGCCTTTGTAGGATCACCAGATGAAGCATCTTCTTCTGGCCTGTCTTTTTCCGATGGCACTCACAGCTCAGACTATGCAGCAGCTGACAGAGCAGTTGGGTAAAACTGTTCTCTATGGCGACCTTGCTTTATCGCCCGACGGCACACACGTCGCCTGGGTGCAATCGATTGCATCCGCCACAACGAAGCAAACCTACATTCGCGAGGCTTCGGAACACGCGTCGGCGACATTAGTCAAGGTTCCGGGCAACTCCGAAAGGACGGATGCCGATCCGACCTGGTCTCCAGATTCCAAGACGCTCGCATTTTTTTCCAACGCCGATGGCGGTGAACAACGTCAGCTCTGGACTGTGAATGCTGACGGTTCCGATCCAAAAAGACTTACGAACCTCAGCGGATACGCCGCCCGGCCGGCCTGGTCGCATGATGGCAAACAGATCGCGTTTCTATACATCGAAGGCGCGGGCGGTGGCGGGCCTTTATTGGCTGCTCCGAGGACAACCGGTATAATCGACACTGCAATTCATAATCAGCGAATCGGTGTCCTCGACCCTGGCACTGGACAAGTACGCCAGGTTTCTCCGGAAAACCTTCACATCTACGACTTCGATTGGTCTCCGGACGACAAGAGCTTCATTGCGACCGCGGCACCGGGGCCCGGCGATAACAACTGGTGGATTGCTCAACTCTACACGATCGACAGTACAAAAGGTCACGCCAATTCGATCTATAAACCCTCTCTTCAGATTGGGGTCCCCCGTTGGTCGCCGGACGGTAAATCGATCGCGTTCATTGAAGGGCTGATGAGCGACGAAGGATTTCACGGCGGTGATCTCTTCACCATCTCTGTTGATGGTCATGAGCTCACAAACCGCACCAAAGACCGAAAAAGCTCGGTAAGCTCGCTGTTTTGGCTCAACCCGAATACCATTTTATTCACAGAAATCGTCGGTGGCGGAGGCGCCGTCTCCGAGTTGAGCGTTGCTGACAATTCAGTGCGCACACTCTGGAAGGGCGACGAAGCTTTCCACGCTTTTGGGAATTTCCCTGATTTTGCCGTTTCCAGGGATGGAAAATTCGTCGCTGTGGGACGGAGTACGTTCAATCACCCGCCAGAGATTTGGGTTGGACCGATCGGCAACTGGCGCCGCCTAACGAATGATAACTCCGCGCTGAAAGCCACCTGGGGCGCAGCGGAAAGCCTTGAGTGGGCAAACGGAGGTTTCAACCTCCAGGGCTGGCTCCTTTCACCGGCAAAAACCGAGCCGGGCAACAAGTATCCCATGGTTGTTCTGATACATGGTGGCCCTTCGAGCGCAGTCACACCGAACTGGCCTGCTGGGTTTGGAATGTCGCGAGCGATTATCGCCGCGCTTTCGCTACGTGGCTACTACGTGTTGATGCCAAATCCTCGCGGTAGCTATGGGCAGGGAGAAGCATTTACCCGGGCCAACGTAAAAGATTTCGGCCATGGAGATCTCAGTGACATTCTTGCCGGAGTTGATGCCGCCATAAAAAAATATCCAGTTGATTCGACTCGCCTCGGTGTCACGGGGTGGAGTTACGGTGGTTACATGACGATGTGGACGGTAACCCAGACCGATCGCTTTCGTGCGGCTGTCGCCGGCGCAGGAATTGCAAACTGGCAGAGTTACTACGGTCAAAACCTGATTGGCCAATGGATGATTCCGTTCTTTGGCGTCTCAGTTTACGACGATCCCGCCGTTTACGAGAAGAGCTCGCCTATCCGTTTTATCAAGAATGTAAAGACGCCTACCCTGATCATTGTTGGGGAGCATGATGCAGAGTGTCCCGCTTCGCAGTCTTACGAATTCTGGCACGCCTTGAAAACGCTCGGCGTGCCAACGCAGCTCATCGTTTATGCCGGCGAAGGTCATATGTTCCTCAAATCAGAGCACCAAATCGATCGATTGGAGCAAACGGTCGGCTGGTTTGATAAGTACTTGAAATAGCCGCCACGTTTAGCGACTGGAACTCACGGAGCTTCGACGCCGCTCAGGATCCCGCCGAGATGGCCGGTAAGGGTGACCATCAGTACGCCGAACGCGACGATTAAAAAATAAGAAACACGCGGCGATTGGTTTCTCGCTCGAAGACGAGAACGCAGCCAACAAAGTCCGATTATGATCGCTGCAGAACTGAGCGCAGAAATCAGGTGCAATTGCAAATTACCTTTCAATGTCGCGCCTTCGAGCTGCCACCGCCACGCTCCGAGACCAGTCGCGATCGCCAATGGAACCGTTATTGCTGCCCCAAGAAGATTAAAATACGCGACGGTGGCAAGCCCAGGTTGCTTACGGCAAATGGCGAGAACATCGAAGACAACACTGGCGATAAACAAGGCAATCGGGAAATGAACGATCACCGGATGCTGCGCATGGCCTGCCAGCAAAGCAGTCCTTACGTTGAAAGGAGTTGGTGACGTGGCAAACAGAGCTGGCATAACGACCTCCTAAGTGAGCGGGTTGAGTGGGAACGCCGTAACTATTTTGCGACCACGATCGTACCGGTCATCTTTGGATGAACCGAGCAGAAATAGGTGTAGGTACCAGGCGCACCCACTGTGATTGTAAATTCCTGGTCCGTGTCGAGCGCCGACGATTTTGTAAATTGCTTTTCAACGCTTACGACTGTGTGTGGCTCTTCATCCCGGTTAATCCATGTGATCTTTTCACCGGACTTCACCGTGATAGTTTGAGGATTAAAGGCAAAGTCTTTGATTTCTATTTTTGGTTCGGTGTGGACCGCGCCGTTTGCGTCCGTGGTGGGGCCGCCCGCTATCGGCAGCCCCAGGGAGCTTATACTGACCAATAGGATGGCGATTCGAGCTGTAGATATAAGTATATTCATAGTTTCACTTTGTTATGGTTTTCGTTGCGTTTAGCTAAGGGTAGAGTCGATAACAGCGAGAGTGTTTCCGCCTTGTTTGTACGCAACGTTTGTTAGTCCAAGCAGGCTCCGCAGTTTTTCAGCCGGCACTTTCATGGGGCCCGGCGACGGCGCGGTTCCAGGCGCAGGCTGCGGGAACGCGGTGGACATTGCCGTGTGAAAAGTCACGTTTCCTTCAATTTTCTGAAGGACCTGATGAATGTGACCGTTTAAGACCGTAACCGAACCAAAGCGCTTAAGGAAACTCAAAGCCCGTTCGCTATCGCTGGTTCCCCAGCCCCATTCGGGATAGACCGCCCAGAGTGGAATGTGCGCAAACACTACAATTGGCGTTTCGGCACTCAGGCTTTTCACATCCTGCTCAAGCCATTCGAGTTGCTCGTTACCCAGCTGTCCCAGGCCGCCTGCCTGGAGATCCAGGACGTTGACCAAACCGATGAAATGGACACCGCTTTTATTAAAGCTATACCAACCGGAACCTTTGGCTTCGACCCTCTTTAGGTATCGCTCACGATAGAGTTTCCCACCATCATTGAGCACGTCATGTTCTCCTGGAACGTAGAAAACATCTTTCGTTCGGCAGCTCTGAAGGACTTGCTCGAACGTGTCGAATTCTTCCGGTTTCGACAATTGTGTAATGTCGCCTGTGTGAATCAGGAAAGATGGCGAAGCAGGCATGGCATTGATGCGATCAAGAGCAAGCTTGAAGGTGGCGGTAACATCCTTGTTTGCCTCTTTGTTAAAGCCTATGTGGCTATCGCTGATCTGCAGAAAACTGAAATCCGTCGGGTCGGTCAGCGAGGAGCCGGCTTTCGCAATTTGAGCAAGCGTCTTGGACGCAAGTATCCCTCCGCTTACCGTCCAGAGCACACCGGTGCCAGCCCATGCCATGCATTTCAGAAAGCCGCGACGGTCAATGCCGTCGGAATCGTCATTATGTTCAATGTAATTGTGATCGTTCATATTTTGCCTTTCTGTTCTGACCATCATGACCTCGCGAGCCGGGTTGTTATTCCCGATCCAGACAAAATTTGGCCTTCGGGAATAAAATTCTGCTCTGGGCAGTCTTGTTCCTTATGATTGAAAGCGACGAAAAGTGTTCCGGTTGACCCAATCTCCTGGCCTCAGCGAGTTCGAGCGGCAGGTGTTGCCACATCTCGACGCCGCATACAACCTGGCCCAATTCCTTATGCGTAACGATCAGGATGCCGAAGACGTAGTACAGGAGGCTGCGCTTCGAGCGTTTCGATTTTTCGGAAACTTTCGCGGCGAAAACAGCAGAGCGTGGTTCTTAAGCATTGTGCGCAATACTTCTTTCAGCGCGATGAAACGGAATCGTGCGGACGAAAACACGATCACCTTCGACGAAGAACTGCACGGCGAAACAATTCCGCCACTGGATGCCGGCGCCGTGCTCGATCGCACACAAGACCAACGAACAGTGCGCGACGCCATCGAACAATTGCCCGCCGAATTCCGCGAGGCCATCACTCTGCGTGAACTGGAAGGATTGTCCTATAAACAAATCGCAGACATTGCAGGAGTTCCGATTGGCACGATCATGTCGCGCCTTGCTCGTGGCCGCCATCAACTGCAAACGCTTCTTTCCAAGAGTTTCACTGCGAAAAAATCATGAACCACGAACAGATTCGCGAGTTGATTCATCCCTACGTGGATGGTGAACTCGATTTGCTGGCTGCACGCGAAACCGAGCAACATTTGCGCAATTGTCCCGAATGCCGCGGCATCGAGAACGCTCTTCGCGACCTGCGTCAAACGGTGGCGAACAGTCAGCCTGCCTATCGCGCTCCCTCGCGTTTGCGCAGAAATGTTCGCGCTGCCCTTCGACGCGAAGCCCAAACCGCAAAAACGGGGTTCAATTTCTGGCCTGTTCTCGCGACCGGAGCAGCTTGCGCCCTGGCCATCCTGGGAGTGTTCTTTTTCCAAACAACTCGCGGATCTCGAAGTAACACGGTTGTCGACGAGGTAATCGCCAATCATGTGCGCTCACTGCTGGCCGCACATCTTGTCGACGTCTCCTCGTCCGACCAACACACTGTGAAACCGTGGTTTGATGGAAAGATAGACTTCGCACCGGAGGTTCGAGATTTGTCCAGAGATGGCTTCCCTCTAATCGGAGGTCGGCTCGACTATCTCGACGGCAGAACGGTGGTTTCCCTCGTGTACTATCGAAACAAACACCCGATCAACGTGTTCATCATGCCTGCAACAAGAGATCGGGACGGCCCTCCTTCTGCCATAACACGTCGGGGATATAATGTGTTGTCCTGGACACATGCCGGAATGAAATACTGGGCGGTCTCCGATCTCAACCAACCCGAATTACGTCGACTCGCGGAGCTTCTTGCACAGTAGCGGTGCAACTCAATACCGTCGGTATGGAAGCCCTTCCCTTTGCTCTTGTAGTTGTGCTTCCTGGCAGTTATGGATCGCTGAAAGCGGCATGAAAAACAGCTTAAAGCTTTCAGCTCTCTGCTTCACAATGGTTTCGATTCTGGGGTTACCAAAGCCCGCCTGCGCCGGCTCGCACAATCTGGATGAAGATGCTGCGCTCACTTTGCTTGAGCGCACCCTGAAGCACGATGGGGTTTACACGAACCGCATTTCGATGAAGTGCCTCACCTATCAGACTGAAGAAGCAACAGCAGCCTACTTTGAATTTGTTCTTCGCGAATTGCACAACAGAACATGCGGCGGAGATCCGGATACCAATCCCGTAGTCGATCGTTACCGGATATATCGTCAGTCCGGAAGAATTGAGTGGATGGATCGGGTAGAAGACAAATGGCAACGGTACGATCCAGCCAAAATCAGATCCGATTGATTTCTTCGCGAAAACAAAACCTGCAACCATGTATATTTCAGAGAATCGCTTATGAGCGTCGCCTTGCTGCTCGCATTTGGAATCGGCATCGTCGCTGGACTGCGGTCGTTGTTGGCGCCCGCGGTGGTGGCGTGGGCTGCGCATTTTGACCTGCTGAATCTGAACGGTTCACCGCTTGCGTTCATGGGATCGAGAACAGCCGCCGTGATATTTTCGATCTTTGCACTTGGCGAATTGATCGGAGATAAGTTGCCTTCAACACCGAAGCGCACTGCGTTGGTACCGTTATTGGCGCGTATCGTCCTGGGCGCCCTCAGCGGTGCGAGTCTTTGCGTCGCGGCAGGAAACTCGTTGTTGGGCGGAGCTCTGCTGGGGGGAATGGGTGGCACAATTGGAGCATTCGCCGGTTACGAAATCCGGAGACGCATCGCAAGGAGTTTCCACATCAAAGACATCTTTATAGCTGTTTGCGAGGATATCGTGGCAATCGCGCTGGCTTGTTTCATTGTCTCGCGCTGATCAGCCTTGTTTCTCCATGTTCCAATTGAGCGAAGTGCTCAGAATTTCTTCGTCTCGCCTGGCTTCAAAAACACGACGCGAGGATCTTTTCCGAAGACGGAACGCAAATCTGCTTCGCTGGACGAACCGGGTAACGCTCCATAGTGCATGGGAATCACAACCTGCGGCTTAAAGTAACGATTCACTGCGATCCAAGCCATTCGCGGACTTTGTCCATCTGCCGCCGCTCCGACAGGCATCAGGATGATGTTGGGGTGGTAAAACTCCTGGATCAACGCCATATCACCAAAAATCCAGGTGTCGCCTTCGTGGTAAACTGACCGGCCGTCTGCAAATTCCAACACAAAACCAACCGGGCGCCCGCTTGGCTCGCTACTGTGCATCGCTGGGACAACATGCACCTTCACGTCCCCCAGAGTGACATGATCGCCCACGTTCACCGGCTCAATCAGTTCTTGCGGCAGTTCACCTTTTTTAAACGGCTCCGGCATGTAAACGCTGACAATCTTTGCCTTGCTCATTTTTGCGAGCTCTACTGCGTCCCCCAAATGATCTCCGTGCGAATGGGTAACCAGAATGAATTTGGGGTGATAATGCGACAGATCCTTAAGCTCAGCAGGTGTCGCCGGATCCTTGGTCAGAAACGGGTCAATGAGAATGTCTGTGCCGCCGGAAGAAAGTATTTCAAAGGCCGCATGTCCAAGCCAGGTGATTTGAATCTCACTTTTGTTGGTGGCAGGCGGAGTTTGCGCCGGGGCGACACAAAGAACGGCGCCGATGAAAACCCCAAACCAAATTGTTTTCCTTCGCATCAATATTTCAGCGCAGCCATTGCGGCAGCCGCTGCTTATTTTGCATTGTAAGACAACACGCGAAGGACGCGAATTGTCGCTGGCTTGCCGTCGCGCTGAACGGTTCGATTTTCGACGTCGAAGCCGATCACGGATGCTGTGGTGAGCGTGCCACCGCCGTTTTCCTGAAACTCCACACTGTAATGATTGCCTTTTGACTCCAGTACTCGATATCGCATGAAGCCATTCGTGTCTGGCACTGGACATTGTAGCCACTGGCCATGCTGTTTCAGACAGTCATCATTAAACTCGTTCCCATTCTTTTCCACGGCCTCAAGGTTTATTTCTGTCACTACCGGGCTTTCCGAATCCGAGATCCAGCAATTCACCATGCTGAACACCTTCGGATGAATCTTAAGTAGACTTTGCGCCGGGAGAGGTGTCGCCGGCTTTTCATCGCGGACTGGATGCAGTGAGTGGGCGATCTTCGAGAACTCAGCGAGAGTCATACGCGTGGCGGAAAATCCATGATATCTGCCCAGGATTGGATGGGCATTTGCGTTTTTGGAAGTTTCCGCCGCCATATTCGCGTCGCTCACCCAGTTCGCCTTGATCTCATCCTTTCGGCCGTCCTTTCCACCTGGCCGATAGATGAGATACATTGGCCCCACAGGCGTTTCGATTTCAGTCTCTTCTTTGTTCTCCTCCTCCATGATGTTTCGGTCCCCGATTCCTTCGCGGGCAGACTCGATCGAGAACGTTCCTCCGCTGTGCGGATCATTGCCGTAAAGTATCGAGTACAACGGAAACGAACCCTTCGACTCATCCGGACCGGGTTCATCGTACGTAATGTCGACGCGCTGTAATCGAAAGCCGTCTGGCAGGTAGGAAGGAACAAAGCAAGTGATCTCCAGGTTCCTTAGATCATCCAACGTAAGTTCGGGCGTAGAATATGTCGCCCCGGGCGAGAACACCGACGCCCACAAAGCCAACCAAAAGGCGACTCGTGTAATGCACGTACGAATCATTCAGAGTTCTAATACGACGGACCTAACGAGCTTGTCGAGAATCGAACATGCGATCAGCGTATAGATACGACAATCGCGTCGCATCCTATCTTCACTTGGTCCCAACCCGTTTCCTGTGGGAGCGGCTTGGCTTTTCAACCCGCAGCGGGATCAGTTATAACGCTTGCTCTAATCCATTGAAATGGCGCAGCCCCAGGAAAAGACCAAGTCGACCGCGATGCGACAGATCGCGCCTCCACCCCTCTTTCAGCACCTGCGTGAGTTCGCATCGCAGCCGCACGCCTGGGGCGTCCTAGCACGCAATTTGATTCCTGTCGTTGGCATTTATGGCTTCGGGTGGTCGGCCGCCCTCGCCGTGTTTAATTACTGGTTTGATGGACTAACGGCATTGGTTGCTATCGTCACGGCGCTGATTCCCCGAGCGCTGCGCGAGACGCGGCCGAAATCGGTGAGCGCTTTCTCGGTGAAGAACATTTCTGGTGCTGTCCTCACATGGATTTTCCTTGTCGGTATTATTGGTCTGCCGTACTGGATCGTGCTGATTCCGCTGCACGATCTGCTCCTTGGCAACGAACTGCGGCGCCAGCTCACAGAGTCTCCGGCACTTTGGTTTACATTCGGCTCACTCGCTGCCGGGCATTTTTGGAAGGCCTTTCAATCGGGATACGATGTCATGCCCGATCAGGAGCTGAAGCAGCGTGTGCGATGGGATGTCTATTTGCTAATACTGCGCGCAATCGCCATGTTCATCATGGCCGCTCATGGGCTCTATTTCATCCTGGTTCCATTAATGGCCCTGCTGCTTAGTTATTTCGAGATCTGGCCCGAACGCGCCCTTGGTGCAGTTTTCGGTGATCCGTCCCGCCTATACGAATACGATCCGGATAACTCGGGCTCGCATCGACGCCGACACTGAGCAGCTGCATCGAGGTTTAGCATCCCTTCGCTCCGTACGGTTGTCTCCAGGTGCGAACACCACGCCGGCAGCTGGTAGAATTAACTGGCAATTCAAGGGGCTCTTGAATAAGGAGGTGCCCCAGCCCTCATGCTTTTCAATTCGCTGACCTTCGTTGTTTTCTTTGTAGTTATCGTCGCAGCGTATTGGAGCATCCATTCCTGGAATGCGCGAAAAAATCTTCTCGTAATCGCCAGCTACATCTTTTACGGGGCGTGGAATCCGCCGTTCGCAGCGCTGCTCTTTTCCACCACGGCAATGGATTTCTGGCTTGGGAGACAAATGAGCAGGGCCAAAGGACGGCGCTCGCGTCGCGCATGGCTGGTGGCCAGCGTCTGCATGAACCTCAGCATGCTCGGATTCTTCAAATACGGCAATTTCCTGTTGGAAAACTTCCAATGGCTGCTTGCTCGAATAGGCATCATTTATCAGCCGCCGCATCTCGACATTCTATTGCCGGTTGGCATTTCCTTTTACACCTTTCATTCCCTTTCCTACACACTGGACATCTATCGCGATGTCCTGAAACCTACCAGGTCATTGCGCGATTTCGTCCTCGCGGTTTCGTTTTTTCCTCAGCTGGTCGCCGGGCCGATTGTACGAGCAGGTGATTTTCTCCCACAACTCGTTAGGCCACAGCCTTTGCGGCCAGGACAGTTTTTCTGGGGATTGCTACTCATGACTCTCGGTCTGTTCGAAAAAATCGTGCTGGCTGACACAATGCTCTCCGGTTCGGCCGATCGAATTTTTGGTTACGCCGGGCCACTGATCGCCGTGGATTCGTGGCTTGGTGTCATGGCATTCGCCGGCCAGATATTTTTCGATTTTGCAGGCTACTCTACCTGCGCCATCGGTGCAGCGTTATGCCTCGGTTTTCATCTGAAGGATAATTTCCGGTTTCCGTACGCGGCGATAGGATTTTCCGATTTTTGGCGTCGCTGGCACATCTCGCTTTCCACGTTCCTGCGCGATTATCTTTATATTCCGCTCGGCGGTAATCAGGTCCGCCCTGTGCGCGCCGGAGCTAATCTGGTGATCGTGATGTTTCTCGGCGGTCTGTGGCACGGGGCTGCCTGGACATTTGTAGTATGGGGTTTGCTTCACGGTTCTTATCTCGTTGTGGAACGCGTCCTGCGCGGCTTATTCGAACACAAGAGGTGGGCTGGCACTCTCATGACCCGGCTCATCGGCGGGTTCGCAACCTTTGCTGCTGTGTGTGTTGCCTGGGTTTTTTTCCGGGCACCGGATTTTACGGTAGCCGCGCGAATGTTGAGCGGCATGTTTGGTGGACATCCGAAGGGCGACGCGATCCTCACCACCCGCGAAATACTTCAAATCGGGCTTGTCACAGCAGGCATGATTCTTGTGCATTGGACCCTGCGCGATAGCAACCTCGAAACAGCAGTGATGCGTGCCCCCCCGTGGGTGATAACGGCAGTATGGGCCTTCATGGCGTGCACGATTATTCTCACTCAAGGAAACAGTAATGCGTTCATCTATTTCCAATTTTAAGCGGAGGCTTCGTTTACCACGGCTGTTCTTTAAAAGACCGCCGCAAATTGAGAGCATTCATGGAGGGCCGCCGTTGGAATATGTGCGGCCGGTCCCTGAATTGCCGTGGCGCGGCGTCACCATAGCGGTTGTCGTGATCGTCATCGCTGCCGCGTCTGGATGGGAACTTTATTGCCGCTCCATCGGTTACGGGCCGACGCTTAACGATAGTGCGGACCTGTGGACGTCGGCACGGAGGCGGGTCAAACCAGACTCAATCGTTATTATTGGTGATTCACGCGCCTGGTTCGATCTGGATCTTGATGAACTTCAGAAAGGTCTTGGCAAACGTCCCATTCAGCTGGCGATGGGGGGCAGCTGTGCCTATCCGGTGCTGCTTGATCTGGCCAATGACAAAAACTTTCACGGCACGGTGATCTGCAGCGTTGTTCCGTACTTGTTTATGGCGCCGGCAGGAACACCTCCGATGGATCGTTCGGAAACAGCCGTTCGCCGATCTCACAGTCAAACACTCGCGCAACGTGCCAGCCAATATCTGGCCATACCCTTGGAGGAACATGTCGCGTTTTTAAAACAGGAGGAACTGACTCTCAGCGATCTTCTACAACGTTTACCAATTCCCAATCGCCCTTATGCGCTCGTGTCGCCGCGGATCCCGCCATACTTCGGAACTTTGGATCGCGAACGTCGATCACGGATGATCGAAGAATGTGCCCGACCTGGAAAATTGCAGAGCACCATCCAGCAAATCTGGCTTCCGCTTTTTACTCCGCCACCTCCACCGAGTTACCTTCCGAAAGAAGAATTCGCAAAACAAATGGGGCACGCGATGGAACAACGCTTTCACGACGTTACTGCAGCCGTGGAAAAACTCCGGAGTCGCGGGTGCAAAGTCGTTTTCATTCGGTTCCCGCACAGTGGCGGTTTAAAGGCTCTTGAAGATCGCCTGACACCCCGCGCAGCAGTCTGGGATCGAATCATCCGGGACACAGGAACCCCCGGAATTTACTATGAAGATTTTCCCGATCTTGCGTCGTTTAATTGCCCCGAGTGGTC
>DASREH010000073.1:0-24856 GCA_035652195.1 Candidatus Udaeobacter sp.
CATCCAGCAAGCCAGTGAGAAGCCGGCGCCGAAGCTGCGCACGCTGATGCCGGGCTTGGACAAGGATCTGGAGACAATCTGCGCGAAGTGTTTGGAGCGCGAACCTGGAGCGCGTTATCGCTCGGCTGGTGATCTGGCCGAGGACCTGGAACGGTGGCTGGAAGGGCTTGACATTATAGCGCGTCCTGTGTCGCCCCTGGCGCGTGGGTGGCGCTGGACAAAACGCAATCCAGTTGTTGCGGGAATGGCAGCGCTATTGCTGATTTTGGGATCAACAGTTGGGGCGATGATTTGGAACGGCGAAATGGCCACTCCAAGTGCGCCAAGCGGCATAGCGGTTCTTCCGTTCGAGAGTCTCAGTTCCGATAAAGACAACTCGTTTTTTGCCGATGGCATTTACGATGGTGTTTCCACCAAACTGGCGAAGATGGCCAACCTAAAGGTGATCAGCCACAATAGCGTAGCCAAATATCGCGGCGCGCGGAACACGCAGGAAATTGGTCGCGCTCTCAACGTCGGATATGTGCTTGAAGGGAGTGTGCGCAGGGATGCGGGCAGGATTCATCTTAACGCGCAGCTAATCGATACGCGCACCGACGCACACGTGTGGGCACAAGAATACGATCGGGATTTGAACGACGTGTTCACCCTGCAAACCGAGATCGCGCAAAAAGTCGCAGATCAACTCGGGACCGAAGTTTCATCCACTGAGAAAGCAGCGATCGAGGAACCGCCCACAACGGATCTTGTTGCCTACGACGCTTATCTCCGTGCAAAGGACTACATCAACGGCATTGCGTTTAGCTCGAGAGCAAAAGAAGATTTATTCCAGGCGGTGCAATTGCTAGAACAGGCAGTAGCCCGCGATCCGTTGTTTTTCCTCGCTTATGGCGAGCTGGCCGGCGCGCACGACCGGATCTATTTTCTCGGTTACGATCATACTGATGCGCGGCTTAAGCTTTCAGAAGCGGCGATCCAATCGCTCCGACGGCTGCGACCTGACTCGGGAGAAACGCATCTGGCTATGGCTCAACATTTCTACTGGGCTTATTCCGACTACGATCGGGCACGAGCTGAATTAGTTATCGCGCGCCGTACCCTGCCTAACGAATCACGAATTCCGCTTCTCGCCGGTTACATCGATCGTCGACAGGGACAATGGGACAAAGCGCTGGAGGAAATGAAGCAGGCGTTGGAACTGGACCCGCGCAATTTTTCGATTCTCCAGCAACTCTCGCTGACTTACGAAGCTTTGCGCCGATACAAAGAGATGGCCGCCACTTTGGATAGCGCATTAGCCGTAGCGCCGAAAGACATCGCCAGTCGAGTGCGACGGGCTTGGGTGAGCCTTCAGTGGCATGCGGACACCAGTGAGATGCATCGGACGATTGACGCGATCCTCGCCGAGGATGCCACGGCGGCGCCTATTCTCGTTAATCAATGGCTCGACCTGGCGTTTTTCGAGCGCGATGCCGGCTCAGCCGAGCGGGCCCTTGCCAACATGCCGATCGACGGAGGCGGTTGCTACGCCGAAAACATTCCATTCCCGAATAGCTGGTGCGCAGGTTTGGCCGCCCATTTCCGAGGGGACGAAGCGGCTGCTCGCGCTGAGTTCATGAAAGCGCATAAAGAACTCGAGCAGACGGTGCGCACCCAGCCGGATTATGCGGCTGCTCTATGCGCGATGGGTGTGATCGATGCCGCGCTGGGCAACAAGCAGGAGGCGATTCGCGAAGGGAAGCGAGCTGTTGATCTGGTGCCGGTGAGCAAAAGCGCGATCGATGGCGCAATGTTAGTCCAATACCTCGCCGTGATTTATGCATGGACCGGCGAAAAGGATCTCGCGATCGAACAACTGACGAAAGCCGCGCGGCTGCCGGGCGGCGTTATCAGTTATGGTAATCTGCGTCTGAACCCATTTTGGGATCCGCTGCGAGGCGACCCGCGTTTCGAATCAATTGTGGCGTCCCTCGCGCCGAAGTAATCGTCCTTTTTTCAGGTCGACGAAAAGGGAATATTGCGGAGTCGCGCAAAGCGAATCTGTCAAGATTCTTTGCGCCGGGGTTACAACTCGTTAGCCCCCACGATGCCTCGCCACGTGAAGATCGAGGTCAGCGCCAAAGCAGCCCCAGCTTGTTGAGTTCATGCTGTCGACCAAAATTGCAAACTCAGTTTCTCGAACGACGGCGGCGGCGTTAGTCGATTGATAGCTCTGTCGCCAGCATCTCCGCCCGCCAGATTAAATTCGAGCAGCCTGGCAAACGCGGCGCCTGCAGCTTTTCTCGACACGGTCAATTTTAGCGCACTGTCATTGAATTTGACCGGCATCCTCCCCAATGAGACTGTAGCTTTTTTGTTTTTAATTGTTGACACTTATTCACAATCCCTGTAAGAGCCCGCTGATGAAAACGCTCCAAGCTAAGATTGGCAAGCGCTTGGTCGCAGCAATGCTGGTCATTGTAGCTGTCATTGGCGTGAGTGCGATTGCAATGCAAACGCCCAGTCACAACCAATACACTGCAAGTCCTTCGTTGAAGAGCATTCAAACTGACAAAACCAAGCTGTTTGATGCGAACCCAAAGATGGCACGATGTCACTTCGTTGAGATGGTGCTTCCGGGAACGAACGAGAGCCAAGCTGCGACTGAGAACCTGAGACTGATCGCGGCGGCATTTTAAGCTGATCGACTAACTAACGAATCGTGCCTCGATCATTCGGGGGTAAACAGGTGGGTTGTGTACGGAATAGGCGGGACACCTAACAGAGGCTTTATTCATCCCAGTAGATTTACGCCTGACGTTTCTCAAGCCGGAGATTCCATACTCCTTGGACTAAGCACAACATTAAGCCAGATCGAGCCTCCGTTCTGGTAGCTCTAGTCATCAGAATCTGGATTTCCGCTCCTGCATCCCTGACGCTCTGCTACGATTCGCGCAACGCGCGGTTTTGCATCGTCGGACGGTTTGCGCGAAAACTCACAGCATGACCGACGGCGAAACAATCGAGTCGTATGTGCCTGCGCGGCTGGACGCCTTGCCTTGGAGTTCGTGGCACTGGCTGATCATCGCCTCGCTGGGGGCCACGTGGATTCTTGATGGGCTGGAGGTGACTTTGGCAGGAGCATTAGGCGCGGTTTTGACCCGGCCGGAAACCCTGGGATTGACACCGGCTCAGGTCGGCGCGAGCGCAACAAGCTATCTGGCCGGCGCCGTCGCAGGCGCACTCCTTTTCGGTTATGGAACCGACCGATTTGGCCGTAAGAAATTGTTTTTTATAACGGTCGCAGTGTATTTAATAGGCACAGCACTATCAGCTTTCTCCTGGAATTTCTGGAGCTACGCAGCCTTTCGCGCAGTGACCGGGGCAGGAATCGGCGGCGAATACGCAGCCATTAATTCTGCAATCGACGAACTGATTCCCGCTCGTGTTCGCGGGCGTGTTGATTTAATCATCAACGGTTCCTATTGGGTCGGCGCTGCAGTTGGGGCAGCCGCTACCCTTGTTCTTCTCGATCCGAGGTGGCTTCCGATCTGGCTGGGATGGAGATTTGCGTTCGGAATTGGAGCATTACTAGGCCTTATCGTGATCGTCTTTCGGCGCTGGATTCCTGAGAGCCCTCGTTGGTTAATGATCCACGGACGAAACGTCGAAGCAGAAAAGATCGTGGGCGAGGTGGAAAGACAAATCGGCGTTGCGAACCATTCACCGGGTCTGAATGCCAATGGTCAAGAGTTGTTTGTGACGCGTGTTCGAACACGCACTCATACCCCTTGGCGAGAAATTTGGGGTGCGATCATCCACGAACATCGCCGGCGCTCGTTTCTGGGTTTTGTGCTGATGCTGACGCAAGCGTTTTTCTATAACGCGATTTTTTTCACTTACGCGCTGGTCCTGATGCGATTCTATTTCATACCAGAGCAAAAAATCGGCAGCTATTTGCTGCCGTTTGCCGTTGGCAACGTGCTCGGGCCTCTATTGCTGGGCCACTTGTTCGATACCGTCGGACGCAAAAAGATGATTACCATCACATACGCGCTTGCCGGGATTTTACTGGCGCTAACAGGCTGGCTCTTTCACGCCGGTCTGCTTACCGCACAAACGCAGACTCTGGCATGGACAATCATTTTCTTCGTTGCGTCCGCCGCTGCGAGTTCCGCTTACCTCACAGTCAGTGAGATTTTTCCATTGGAAATCCGCGCATTGGCAATTGCGATTTTCTACGCAATTGGAACACTGACTGGCGGCGTCGGCGCCCCGCTGTTGTTTGGATGGATCATCGGCACGGGATCGATCGACGCGTTGTTTATCGGAAACCTGATTGCGGCCATTTTAATGATTCTCGGTGCAATCGTTGAAGCGTGGCTTGGCGTCTCAGCCGAACGACGGTCATTGGAACACGTGGCCGCGCCGCTATCGAGCAAAGGACTGTAAAACGTAATTCGTCAAAGCGTTAATCGATAAATCGCTGGTGAATGACAAATTCGACTCGCGAATTACGCACTTCGCGTTTCATCTTTCATTGCCGATACCGTGAGCTCCCGCGTGTGAATCGGGCCGGCAGGTGTGAGTTGGCTGGAGTAAAGATGAAAGTTTTCCACCTGAAACATTCCAGCATCCAAATCGGCGTTCACCTGCAAAAATTTCCGCAATGATTGCGCGGATACATTTCGGCAACGCGCGATCGTAACATGCGGATGCCACGGCCGAAGGTCTGGCTCAAGCCCCACGGCCAGCGCCGCCTCCTGTACGCGCTTGTGAATTTGAAAAAGGTGCGGATGCGCCTTTCCGACGCCGATCCAAATAACTTTCGGCGCACCCTTCGCAGAAAAAGTTCCCATACCAACGATAGGCAGAAAAAAGGCGCGAAATTTAATTGCGCTAATCTTTTCTCGAAGTGCGAGGCGCGCTTCCTCGGCAACATCCCCAAGAAAGCCAAGCGTTAGATGCATTTGAGCCGGATCACTCCAGTGCACACCGCGAACGTGCGGATCCAGCGCCGCGAGCATTTTGCGCGTCGAATCGGGGATGTCGATTGCGACGAAAAGACGTTTTACCACGGCTTCCAAATCATTCGTTAAATGGTGAATCGTTGTATCGGCACAACGCGCACCCGGTGTTCCGATGGATGGTTAACGAGTTGCGGACGCCTTCACGTCTTCATTGTTCTTTTGCGTCGCGTGATCAGCAAGGCAGGTCATCCATCGAGGCGTCAGCCTGTGAATGTGGGCTCCTGCGCGTGACTCGTCCCCTGTCTGGCCGGCTGTTCCCGGAAGGAAGCGATTGATAATCTTCATCATGTAGCCGGTGAGATTTGGAAAGAACGCATTGCCAACTATCGCAGTTCGAGCTGCCAAGGTGAGTGTAAGGGATGGCTGACCACGGCGGCAGGCGGCCAGGATTTTTTTTGCTGCACGGTTTGCGTTTATCGAAATGAGCGGCGCCCCAGTCGCCGTTGCGAACCACGCAAATTCGGCGTCATGATCGCCCTTGAACCTGGCATTCACGTGCGAGCCGGTGCGCATCAGCCCAGGCGCGACTGTAGTCACCTGAATGTTGTCGCGCGCCAACTCCGCGCGAATCGCATCTGAGAAACCAGTCAGGGCGAATTTGCTGACACTGTATGGCGTCAAATGCGGCACAGCGACCTTGCCGCCAATCGAAGAAATGTTAACAATGCGCCCCCCACCAGACCTGCGCATTTCCGGCACGACTTTTGAAACCAATTCGTACGGGGCCCAAAAATGCAGGCGCATAGTCCGTTCGAAATCCTCCTTTGCCATATGTTCAAGCGGCCCTACTTCGATAATCCCGGCGCAGTTGATCAAGATGTCGATTTTGCCGAACTGATTGACGACCTGCCGAACGACGGCATCGATTTGTCTCGCATCGAGTAAATCGCATTGAATGGTCAGGACGCTTCCGCCGCGGCCCTTGAGATCAGCCTTTGCGCGTACCAATTCATCCGCGTCGCGGGCGACGATCACGACAGTCCCACCCTCCGCGCAAATGTGTCGCGCGAGCACGAGACCAAGTCCCCGTGAGCCGCCTGTGATCAGCGTAACTTTGTCCCCGAGCGAATAGCTCGCCGTCCGAACAAATCGCGAAATCAACCAGCCGGCAAAAAGAAGCCCAGGTAAAAACAGAACGCGCAATTTCATTTCAGGTGTCAAAATAGATACGCACGCTTTGAAACGTACGGCCGTTAACGGCACAAAGAGTTTCGCAACTCTGCGACCGGGCGCATGGCTAATCAACTCGGTCCGCTTGCATAACTAGCCGTGTTTCCGATTGAAACGCGCGACTTCGCGTGCTGTTTCGCGATCAACGGCACGTTTCTTAATGTCGGCTCTCTTGTCACGCGCTTCTTTGCCCTGCCCTACCCCTAGCTCAGCTTTAAGTTTTCCGTTTTTCCAATACAGCTTAAGAATAACCAGCGCGCGGCCTTTGACCTGTGTTTCGCCATAAAGCTTGTCTATCTCCTGGCGATGCAACAACAGCTTACGAACACGTTTTGCCTCCGGAATTTCGTGACTGGCGCGCTCGTACGGTTGAATGTCCGCATTATAAAGGAACGCTTCGCCGTTCTCGATCCGGGCGAAAGCATCGCCAATGTTCGCCTTGCCCGCTCGAATCGACTTAACCTCGCTCCCCTTGAGTTCGATGCCCGCTTCGTAGCGCTCGAGAATGTGATAATCGCGAAGCGCTTTGCGGTTGGTAATCGACTCAGCTGCCATAATGATAGGAAAACTGGTAATCCCATGTGTATTTAGCGCCATCGGCGCGCGATTCAATTTCAAGCATGCGGCAGTGACCGATTAAACCCAATGCCGACAGCGCTGGAAATGCGATTCAGGTTCGCGCAACCGCAGAGTCGAATGAATCACGTCTTTCAGCTCAAGTTATCGGGGATGCCCCAGGCTCAAGATGACTCGGCAACTTTGACGTTAAGCGCGCGGGTTTTTTGTTTCCGAAAATATTGGACGAACAGAGAGATCTCAGTGCGCCGCGCGCAACGTCTGAGCTGACTGCTTACGCCGCAGCACCGTCGGACGACGTTTCCTGGAGTGATTCGTAGGTCAGCTTGCCCGCAATGATTTCCTTCAGCGCTATATCCGTGAGCGACATGCGTGGCGTCGTTTCAACCATGGGCCGATGTCCCAAGCCCAGCTGACGAACGCGTTTAGAAACGACGTTAATCAGAAGTTGCTGATTCGGGATTACCTGAGCTGCTTCTTGCAGAAGTTGAGTCGTCATATGGCGCAAGGAACGTACGGGGCTGGTTGCTCCCGTTGGGAATTGAAGGATGACCGGCGTTCGGGACGCGAGGTTGGATGAGGTAAGTTGCGGGGCGAGCATGGTAAAAACGAATGTGGACTTTCCAAGTGAAGGGGGCTGTTGTCAAGCCCGAACGCTGTCAGAACCTATAGACTCGTTAGCGAAAATGCAATCATGAGATGGGATTTCTTACGGCACAAACACCACTCCCTTGGCGTTCGAAGTTCGATGGAAATTCCACGTTCTTGCTATCGGCACGAAAATACGCGAAGTAAAGGCCGCATAGACC
This sequence comes from Candidatus Udaeobacter sp., assembly GCA_035652195.1. Taxonomy (GTDB): domain Bacteria; phylum Verrucomicrobiota; class Verrucomicrobiia; order Chthoniobacterales; family UBA10450; genus Udaeobacter. The sequence continues at coordinate 7,565 of DASREH010000073.1, forward strand.
GCGTACCAAACGCGGATATTCCAATTTCGGGCTGTGGCTCAGCTTGGTAGAGCGCCTGGTTCGGGACGAGCGCCTAACAAATATGCCCATTTATTCCCACCTGCTCTCACCTGCCTTTTCATAGGTAAATTGATCGAGGGGGTTTGTCTCAAGTGTTCCCAAATGCGCTCAAAAAATATCGTCGGTGGACAAAGGGCGAGCGCCAAAAAACACCGCCTGACTTCGCGCATCTGCAGTCGGAAGCGTTTCGTTCAGCTAAAAAAATCGAGACGGTCAGCCCGACAATCAAGTTCTGGCTCAAAGCGGGTCTTTGCCAGTTCCTCGCTGAAATAGCCGTTACTGAACGGGTCCAAAAAATTTGATAAACGCTGTGCCCAGCTGATCCATCGGGCCCGAGCTTCTTCCGTCCAAAAGGGAGGAAGATTCCCCGACACGCTCTGAAAGCCCGCGATGAGTTTCCGCAATGTGGCTGCCTGCTGATACCAATTTACTTGCTCCAGCAGGGTCTCTCGTCGTTGCTTCTCGGCTTTGATTCTCCGTTCTAGTTCTTCCCGCTGGCGTTGCTCCTCTTCCCATCGCCGGTTCCACTTCGCCCTTTCAATCCGCCGCCGTTGCAGTATCTGAGCGGCTGCAGCGACGCCTTCGATAAATTCGCCCAAAACGTCTTCAAGCCTTTTACGCTTTCCGTCAGACCACGTTCGCCTCGTGCCCTTGTCCAGATAATCGGTTATTTCGAGCGTCAACAGCCCGGTAGCCTCATGTCGATAACGTTTCCAGTGCCATCCCTCTGTTCCTTTGTCGGGCGGAATCTCGAATCGAATGATCTTCTCGATCATTCTGATGTGCAGGTCATCTTCTCCAATGACGATCGCACATCCCTTTCGCTCCTCGCACCCCTTGACGACCCATCCACGTGACAGTGCTGCTTCAATAATGGCCTGCATTATTCGCAAGGCGCGATGTAGTGATCCTCGCGTGACTTCCACGTTCAGGATGCCCTGTTCTCTCGACCACAACAGTAACGTTTCGCCCGCTTTGGCTTTTTCCAGTGCTCGCTTAGTCTGAGAGACTAGAGGATGACAACCTCGCAAATCCGCGGCTGCCTCGACTGCGGCGTTGCCGGACACTTTACCTTCGGATGATTTTTCGTTCATATTCGAGCCTACTATGACCCGTGTCGCGGCCAGCGACCTGAAATACTCAAAGGTCGGTCGGAGCTCTTCCTGGCAATTCTCGATCCAGCCTTCAACAGACAATTGTGACCATACCGATCTGCAGCCGCAACGCATCGGCGCATCGTCTCAAAAAGTCCTGGTTGCTCCTCGTCCCGCAACGCTTCCAGAACCGGTTCTCGCGTTGCCTCCCCGTCGGCCAAGATGCAAACATTAGGAGCTGTAGAAAACAGTTAGCGTTCACGCACCCATTGAATCAGTCGGCGAACATCGCTCTTAATCCCTGCCAAAGAGCGGTCGCTTACGGGAATAGCGCGACCCAGAGAGAACCAGCCGAGATAACGGGTCTCCTTCAGCCCATCTAACGAGAGTTCGGAAAGAGGCCGACAAATAAATTCCGATTTGTCGTTCTCAGCATAAAAATAGACATCTGAAGGAGGCAATCTAGAAGTGAAAGTGCGAATGGACTTTTCGTCGTTACGGAGTGTTCCCCAGTCTCGCCAGACCCATATCAGAGCGCGTCCATCTTTTAGATACGTGCCAAACGGATCGCCCTGAATATATGAATTTTGACCGATCTCCACGTCCCCCAGGGCGAACACTGGCTGATCGGTAACAAAGGGAGCACTAAAGGTGCTTTCTTTTCGATTTTTGCCGACAACGTCGCGCACGGGACCAGACATTATTGCGGCAACACGACATGCGGCGCGGATCGCAGTTTCAGCAGTTTCGGTCGAGAGGCTTGGAAGGAATATCGGATCGTCAGAGGCTCCGAGGAGAGCCGTGAGGAGAGATTTTCTCTTTGTGTGGTCGACACTAGAATTTGGCAGCGCATCGAATTGAGGTTTTGCGCGGCCGTCGCCAACAAGTATTAGACCGTAACCCCTCCCCTGAAGCTGCGAAATCCAACGATCGTGATTCGTAGTCGCAGATGACCAGCTGCCCCATGGGAAGACGGCCCAGAGAAAGTCGCCGTAGGATCGGAAACTATCTAGTTGGTTTACAGTCTCCTCGAATCCATGTGTAGGAATATTGAGAAGTTTTCCCTCAGCTAAATGAACTTCAGGCTTCAATGGATGAGGCTTGCAAGCCACCACATCAGGTTTTCGCCTTCCAAAACCAGCGAAGAAGGCCAGATCCCTGCCCGAACCAGCAGTCCAGGTGTTCTTATGAGCAATCCCGTATCGTCGCTCAAGAAATTGTGCGACCGGTTTGTAGAGATCAGATTCTCTCATGAATAAGAGATTAGAGGGCGGACTTACAGTTGCATTTTTAGCTTTCGCGCCGTTCTCAAAGCAAGAGAAAACCCGCCAGTTTCAAACCCGATTCCTAAAAAGCCGTTCGCTTGAAAGTTTCGGGATCGTAATCTGTTCTAGACGAATGCAATCAATCGCAATCGCGAACCGCCGCCGGACAAATTCTGGAATCTAAGGATACATCTAACTGGAGGAAGATAGTCGCGGCTTCGATCCTCTCCCGCCTCATGCCACTCGTGCGGCATTGCACCTGTGAGAACGATCTGTATAACTGGCGATCGCAGTGAAGCCAGCACAACTCAGAGCCTGTATTCGTCTTGTGAAATGCGATCACAATCCACTATGTTGCGGCTACCGTTGGCGCGTCGACGATGAATCAGCGCTCGCGGAGTTAGTGGCATGGACAACGCAGGGCTACGGTCTGCACGCAGAGCGAATCTTGGCAAATTTGGATCCGATCCATCCTGTCCCTGCGGAAACCATCAAAAAGCAAGCTATTGAAATGCTAACCTTACCCGCTGGAACCGGTAACGAGGCGGCCCGATGGCATCGTGACGGCGTAGTATTTCAACACATCGCTTGGATCGCAGCACACCTTTCCGGACAGGGAGAAATAGCGGCATCGCTTCCGCACCCTAGAACAGCCGACAAGGGTTTCGATGCACTGCTTGTTCCCATAGACAAGGACAACAACGCGCTTCATGGAATTATCATTTGTGAAGAAAAAGCAACTGAAAATCCACGCACCCAAATCCGAGACGAAGTTTGGCCGGATTTTGAGAGGATCGAGGCCGGTGAGCGCGACGCAGAATTGAACAATGAGCTAAGTGCAATCTTGCGGAGCTATGGCGTCGTGAACCTTGATACCTTCATTGCAGACGCGAATTGGACAAATCATCGCGCTTATCGGGTAAGTATTACTATTGGTTCGTTGCACGATCCAGACCTTCGGCGACGTGCACTTTTCAAAGGGTACGACGAATGCGTTCCCGGCCCAAAGTTTAATCGCCGACGAGCGGAAACAATCTGCATCCCGAAGCTCAGGGACTGGATGGATCAGTTCTGTGCCCGAGTCATCACCATCATTAAGGAGTAGCGAGGAATGTTCGATCCCCTTACGAGCCAGTTGATTCAAGAGGTGCCAGACTTGCCAGGGCTGGATCGCAGCCGCCTTCCTGAAGATTTAACCGAGGCGTTTGCATCAATTGTTTCATTTCGGGTGCGCCTTGGTCAAACAACCCGCGCCTTGCCCGAAGAAGTCGAAACACAATTGGACAAATTTCGACGTTTAGCTGCGACGCTGGAAGCAATGGTCGTCTTGACGCCAGATCGCGAAAATCGCATCGCTACAGCTTTCGTTGCCGCGCACGCTCATCACCTCCTCTACCTGGCACGGGAGATCACATCCCCAGAAACAGCGGGACGCGCACCACTTCGGCCAGAGGCAATATCTCCTGAAGTGTCTGCGATGCTTCTTTTCTTGATAGCGAATCAGCCTACCGATGCTATGGATATCGCGAAGGCCGTAGAACAGTCTCGGCCACGAGGGAGAAGCGTTGAGGCTCTATTGACCGATGCGCTTGTCGCTCTTGCAAGAGGCCGTCTAACAACCATAGCAGAGCTACTCCCTCAATTAACCGATATACTTCAAGATAATTTGTATTATGCGGCAGCCTCGGCGTTATACAGACAACTACTCGAAGGGCTTGCGCTGTTAGCTCGTTATCTAATCGGCTCGGATCGCCTTGGGACCGCGCGAAATGACGCCCTTGCTGCATTTAGTCGAGTTCAGACCTTAGCTGTCCAAGAGCAACCATGGCCGGTGGTAAATGGAGAAGAACCCGCGCCGTTGGCCGCGCGCACTGTCTTTGCGGGGCCTCATCATCTCTCTTTGCTTTTGACCGCAGCGGCGGATTACTTCGGGGACGTCACGCTTGCAGCAATCCCTCCGCCTAAGGACAGCGACGCAGAATCATGGGAAAAACTGATAGCGAAGATCATATCTGTACGACCCTTCTTGTGGCCCAATCATCTCGAAGCAATTCGGAAAGGACTTCTAGACGCGGGAATTTCAGCAGTTGCAAGCTTTCCTACCGGCTCCGGAAAGACGGCTATGTCGGAATTGAAAATTGCAGCTACTCTCGCTAGCGGCGGGGCGGCAATTTATCTCGCGCCGACACACGCCCTAGTTGCTCAAACTAAGGCATCGTTGCGCGACATGTTTCCGACTGTTCCTGTGCGGGACTCGCTGTTATCCGATGATTTCTATGCCGAGGTCGATGAGGATTTGTCTGCCTCACCTGGGCAAATTGCCGTGATGACGCCAGAGCGGTGTTTAATGTTGTTATCAATCGAGGGAGCTAATTTTTCCGCGGTTCGACTTATTGTCTTCGATGAATGTCACCTCATTCATCCAAAAGCCCGCGGCAGTAATCGACGCGGCCTGGACGCAATGTTCAATATTTTATATCTAATCAACGCTTGTCCTGAAGCCGACTGGCTCTTGATGTCGGCTATGATGTCAAACGCAGACGAGCTGGCAGACTGGCTTCGTGAGCTGACGCGGCGACCATGTCTTTCCCTGAATCTGAATTGGAAGCCCACGCGGCAGGCGCGAGGATGTCTAGTCTACGATGAAAAGGATATCGCAAACATTGAAAAGCGACTACGTGCTGCGCAGAACGAACAGAGAAAACAAGATGGCGCGCTGCCGACTAAGCCCGGTGGCAGCGTTTCGGAAGTTACAAACGCTCGTCCCCTTTGCTTGTTTTGTCTGAAACAAACTTGGCAATCTACTGAGGTTAAGGATTACAAGCTTCTGCCTCTGCTTGACGCTACAGTCCCGCTATCTGTCTCCCGCGCCCCTGACAAACGGCGCTGGTACCTTACTCCTAATAAAAACGAGGTTGCCGCATGGCTTGCCGCCCAGTGTATCCGCATCGGGATGAAAGTCCTTCTGTTTACCCAGGACACGCGGTTTGCAATGTCGATCTCCAACAACATCAACTCGCTGCTGCATGAAGGACTAAACGAGGAGCTGTTTTCGGAACATTGCAAGACGCTCGTTTCATTGGTGTTGGATGAGGCCGGCAGCAAAGATGCGACACTTTTGCCTGAGGGGCGAGCTGCCTGCCATCACGGACTGATGCTGCCGGCAGAACGGGAGGTCACCGAATGTCTTTTTCGGCAGAAGGTCGGCGTCGATGCAATCGCCGCAACCCCGACACTGGCACAGGGGATGAATTTCCCTGCCGACATAGTTTTCGTAGTAGGAGATGAAAGATTTGATTCAAGTTCACAGGAATCTACGCCACTTGAAGCACACGAGATTCTAAACGCAGCCGGGCGGGCGGGCCGAGCCGGTCATGTCGCTCAAGGTCTGGTCGTCGTTCTTCCGCATGTACTGGTCACCTTTGACACCGCCAAAAATACCGTTCACCGAGCGTGGCTGCATCTTCAGGCTGTTTTTTCCAAGGGAGACCAATGCCTTCCATTGAGAGATCCAATCGGCTACATTTTGGACTTATTACACGACGCTAAGAATGCATCCGACCCTGATGTCATTTATTTTCTTCGCCGCCTACCGCCTCCTTCGCAGGCAGATCCCGAGATCCCGAAAAAGTTTCTGCAGTCGAGTCTAGCTGCCTTTCATGCGAAGCAACACGCGGAGAGCGCGCACTTCGACGAGCGCATTGCTGAGGCTCTGCGACGACGGGCGGAGCTGTCAGCCCGTTCAACTACGGAAACATGGCGCGATGGTATTGCATACCGGAATGGTATTTCGCGGGAACTGATCGAATCATTGGACAAAGCAGTGGTTCTCGTTTTCAACGATCCACCGGGCGATACAAAAACTTGGATAAAATGGTTCTTCGATTGGTTCGGGGAGGAGAATCACGCAATAGCTCTCCTAGGTCACCGTCTTCCGGCCGACTTGCGAGAATCGGATCAAAAAGAACTGTTTGGTGGCAAACTGAGCGAGGTCGTCTGGGCGTGGATGTCTGGTGAGACGCTGTTGCAATTGAATACGAGACTTGGAGGCAAACCGGAAAAGCCCGGCTGTTGCCTGCACGCACGAAAATTCATCCTGCGCCTCGTGCCTGAGCTCGCTTTTGCAATTGGCCTCGCGACTCTGGTGCGGCGACGTCAAATCCAGGAGGAGCAGACGGGTGAAATGCCTATCTCGCTAGCGACTGTAGGTTGGTGTCTGAGAGAAGGCGTTTCACGGCCAGAATTGCTTGCGCTTCAGATTCTCCGAGAGGGCAAACCTATATCGCGCCAAAGGTTGCGGTTGTGGTGGACGCTGGTGGAGCATTATGTCCAACCTGGAAGTGAAACTGAAAACTTTCGCCAAACAAAGCTGCGTGTGAGAAAAGGAGTTTCGTTATGGCTGAAGGCGACGGAAAGCGACGAGAATAGCATCTAGCTTAGAAAATAGCTCGCGACACGAAGGTTGCCAGATATCCGCAGTCGTAGTCGGCGAGACCAGCTACGGTGCGTTACTCGCGGTCGAAGTCGAGTTCCTGCTGAAGGCCTAGCTCACCTAAAGCCTTCTTAGTCTCATCGATTTTTTGCTTCGACACCCCGCCTTCTGGTGTGATTTCAACCTTCACAATCAGTTTCATTCCTTTCGCGGCGGAAAAATTGGCGAGAACTCGCGTGTAAAAATTCATCCACTTTTGCGCTGGCACTTCGCCCAACCAACTGAACCCCGGGAGTGTCTCGGGCTGTGGTTGCAGATCACCGTGTTTTTTGTCCTCTTGCTCTTCACCAGAATCTGCTTCATCTCCCCCGTGCTTATCTTCATCCTTTTCGTCGATGACAGGCAGCGGAGCCCGTGATAGGTAGGCATCGGCAGTTTCCTTCCGGATGAGAAAAACGTCATCTGAAATCTCGATATCGCTTGGGAGTATTCCCACATTGTAAACGAAGGGCGAGTACCGATCGCTACTAGTCTTACCCACGTACGCAACATCGCCAGCACTCACAGCCTTGGAAATTGTATCCTGAATTGCCCCCACCCCGTTAATGACACGCGGAAATTGCGGAGATGCGTAGAGCGCATCACGAATTGCTTTGGTCGACCACTCCAAAAACGCAGGGGGCCAATTCTTAAGTAATAAGCGGCTTGACACTCCTTTGTCGAAGTCGCCATCACGTGTGAGCTCATTCAGGATATACTCGATCGGGGTATTCGCCGCGCTCGAGTGGACAAGTCCGAGGTCTACGCGTCGAAGAGTGTTACCTTTCCCAACAAACACTACGTGGTTGAACGATCGCCAAACAGATTCCTTTAAGTCACGTTTTGATTTCTGAATGTTCTCAGCCAGTTGCCGGCGCTCAGTCTCATCGAATTTTAGGTCTGGAGCCTGATATTCAATCGCCTGCCAGGCCAACACTTTACGAGCTGCATCACGCATGGAATGGGGAGCTTCTGGGATCACCCAAATAAGCGCACTCTTAAAGGTCCGACCGGATGAACCACACTCCTTCGTGATCGATTCGACGTATTTAAGCGTAGAAGCCTCATTCTCTATCGAATGGTCAGGGTCAGTAACAATGAACGTGATTACAGGCCGATCGGATACTTGAATGCTCTTCTCAGGAAAAAACACGCGCTCAATGCCCTCCTTTTGAGCAAATTGCCGTTGAATCTCCTGTTTCATTAACTCGTCAATGTCAGAAGGTTTAACGTTCGCCTTTTGATCGGTGAACCGCTTGTTCAGGTTCTCTTTAAGGCTGAACTTGTAGTTCTTCTTCTCAACGACGATGTAGTAACTTCGATCAACCAGGGCATCCAATGCCGTTTCGATATTGCCGAGATCAAGGTTAGGGTGTCCCGTCGCTAAACGTATTTCTGGAACAGTTGCCTCGGAGCGAGTCGTACCGCCATTCGATTCAAAAAACACGACCGTCGCAACGTTCTGATGCAGCCGTTCTTGCCGGATCGCATCGACGGATTCTTCGTCAAGTGCCAGTGCATGAGAATCCTTGCGGCCGGCGATGTCTGTGATTACAGCGGTTTCCAAAGCGCGGCTGCCTAGCTGCTCAAACACTGCGGAGCGGAAGATTGAATCAGCTAACGGCGCAGTGCCCAAGGTTAGGAAAGGATCGCGGTGCGCCTTTTTGTAAGCTTGGGTGTAAGCATGCTGAATCCACAGAGCTAGTAACCGCAAAACGCCTCGGGTTTGCTGAAACTTAGGGACTGATTGCCATTTTCGCTCAAATACCGAAAGAACCGAAGGGTGAAATGGGTATGATGCCTCGAAATGCGCACGAGCATGTTCTGGTGGAATGATACGAGATAACTGGTCGGCGTGATCGTTGATCCAACGAGCGTATTCGTGGCATGTATCTTTTGCAGTCTCTGGGAGAAGAACACGGCCGTCGCTTCCGATTGCGCGCGTATCCCATTCAAACAGCCGACGTCGGATGATCTCAGTTGTTTCAGCGCCGGCTGTCATCGTTATTGCTTTGCCCACTCTATCCAGCATTTTCGTAACACGTGTGTAGTCAGCAGTGTCGTCTGGTGTCATTTCCATATCCAGAGACGCTGGGATCGATACGACCAGAACCGACTGCGAATTAAGCGCACCAGAAAGGTTTAATAAGAAATCGTATAGCTGATCGTTGAGCCTTTCGCGTCGGAATCGGCTCATGTAGTTCATCAGTTCATCCATTAGAATTAGGCATGGCTCTCGTTGTGGCAGTAGCTTGCGAATCACATCTCCACCAGGCGCGACGTGCTTCTCGTCGTGTTCCTTCACTAATTGGAAGGCTGCCTCGCCCCCCAACTGCCAGGCTATCTCGCCCCACGGAGTTGTGCGTCGCGGCTCGCCATCTCCACCACGTCCGGCGAACGAATCGAACTCTGTCCCCACGAACACAGCGCAACGCGCAGCCGGTATGCTGTTTATCGCCGCTTTCGCGCGAATCTGATCAACTCCAACCCACCGATGCGCTTCAGCGCCATGTTTCGCAAGGTGATATAGTAACGTCAGTGCGTGCGTCTTACCTCCTCCAAAATTTGTTGCGAGATTGAAAACGGGAGATGTGTGCGCCGTCTCCCCCGACAGTCGCCTTTCTACCTGAGCTGCGAGTTCAAGCAGATTTGTTGCCAGAAACGTTTTTGCAAAAAACTGCTCCGGTTTCGTGTAATCCGAACGGCCGGTTCCGTCCCGGACGCGGTCAAGATGCACGGCAAATTCGGATGCATCTTGGGACTTGCCCTCACGCAGGTCCTCGCGGGGTTTTACTACGTCGTACCAAGGTTTCAGCTTCATAAGATTTTGGTCATCAGATTTTCAGAAACTGCCCGGTATTAGTGTCTAACTCCCACCAAGAGAAAAAGCCATATGGGAATGTCTCTGCTTCGGCGCGCGATCCCACCGCGACAATCGTATGGCCCTTGAGCTTCACACGATTTCCAAGTTCCATCGCCTCCACCACCTCGTCGCTTAGGTGTCGAAGAAGTCTTGGAATAGCAGCTGCCTGCCTTCTGTAACAGAAGACGAGACGCAGGTCAGCTCGAACACACAATGTCTTCCACAGTGAGTAAGCGATAACATCTTCACGGGCGCTGTTTTCGAGCTCGATAACCACAGTTGGAAAGAGCCATCGTTTTCGCCCTGGCGCGAATGCCATTACATCAAGCCCAAGATATTCACCGCGGCTAACGGGCAATAGGTTTATTATGTGGGCTTTTGCCGCTGCACGCAGCTCCGCATCACGGCACGCGCTGACGACGCAGATAGTCAGCGCCTTAGTCCAATCGCCGAGTCGACCGGAGAGCGATGCGTCCTTCAATGGCTGGCAAGTTTCGGGTCGTTGTGCTTGCTGCAAGAAGGCTTGTCGAAACCGCTCCGCCAAATTAGGCGAAGTCGTCATCATTCACAGACCTAATCCTTTCTTTTTGGCTAAGACACCGTCGATCCATCGTTTCTCTTCACTGGTTGCTGGATACAGAGCGGAAAGTGCTTGTGCCAGCCGCCAAAAGCGTGGGTCGCGACCAATGCCGTTCTCGACTAAGTATCTCCTCACGGCCTCGACACGACCAGCCGCAAACAAAATCATAGTTTGATGGATGCGATCTAAAACTGTGTCGCCGCTTCGCGACACTCCCACTTCAGCAAGTGGCCCTTCCTCCGCCGCTTCATCCAAGATCTTGAATAGGTCGAGTTGCGCTTCTTGTTTTTTTCGCGTGGGCAACTTGCCTTCATCTTTGCCAAAAAGATAGCGGGCGCGTTCGGCCACAGGAAGCAACCGCGCCGTCTCACCGGAAATTTCGACAACACTATCTAATGCCTCGAGATGTGCGCCCAGTCCTTGTGCGATCTTTCGCGCAGCATCGTATTCGAGAACAAACCCGCTCACTTTTGCTTTCTTCGCTTCCGCCGCTTCTTCCTCTTCGTCCGCGTTGTCTGCGGTTCCATTCCTGCCAGCGTTCAAAGTCCAAAGCCACATTGCAGTCAGACGCGCATCGGGCTCGAAGCCAGTCGTGTCAGCACCTTCGAAAACCATCTTGAGGGCTTCCTTAGCAACGGCGGCCCAGACATGTTCAAGATATTCTTTGAGCGTGACGGCCTCGCCGCTTGCTTTTTCGACGCGCGAATAGCGCGAAAAGATCTCCAGTGCCGGACCGAGACAAGCGAAAATAGCATCTGCGCCAACGACGCCTTCCTCCGCCAGGCGCGGCATCCATTCGTGGATGCGGTCGGGCAGCTGCTGCAAGACATCGCGCCAATCGCCGATTTCCTCTGAGCGCAGCGACCCATCGGGATTCTCGCGCGGGCTGCAGACGAGATGAACGGACGACGCTAATCTCGCTTGCCCCATGGCTGCAAGTCGGGTCTCCATTTCTGTGTCGATAGGCCAAGAGGCTGTGATAGTCCAACCTGCACTAATCAATGCCTGCAAAATCGCTTCCCAACTCGATGTTGTCTTACTTGCAAAAACTATCACGCCAACACCATGCGGTCGCAAAACACGTCGACAGTCTGCAAATGCTGCTGTCAATTCGCGTTCGTAGAAGGCTACATCCTTCTTTGACTGGCTGAGTTGATGTGGGCGATCAACTACTATCTCCTCTTCTTTTGGTACAGATACTCCCTGGAACAACTCAGGATACGCTTCAAGCAACGCTCGGCGAAGCCATACGAAAAAAAAGTCAGAAAGATAAGCATAAGGCACTGCATCATAATACGGCGGATCAGTCACGATTGCCCATGCAGAGTCATCAGGAAGAACCTGCGCAGTTGCTGAGGTTTGTTGGACGGTAGCACTTGCCTTTTCCGCTATCGACTGAGAAGCATGTTCAATCATTTTGGCGATCCACTCGATTTCCGCTAAATACGCACCCGATGCGTCAGCGAAAACATTAGCTTCACACCAGTCCCAAACCATCCCTATGGCTTGCCTAGCAAATGTGTGACCTGCCATGTATTCGGCTGTGGGCTTCCAGCCGGTGAACGAACTCTGCTTATCCGCTAACTTGTCGACAGCGAAAGCTAGACAGGTTTTAAGCGGTATAGGCGCTTTCAACCGCCCTTCAGAAGTACTCTTCTCTGACGCCAGATCTGATTTTTGTTGAATAGTTGTCAGGGCTAGCGCCTGTCGGGCTGAAAAGAGATCACCCCAACGCTTCATTCCATAAATAGGTACGCTGATGCGACGAAGCTCGTTCAACGAGATTATCTCATCTGGCACCAGACTGAGTGGTTTCTTACACGCGGCTTTGCGTCGCTCGAGTTCCTCGGACGCTGCAGCGTTAACCCTGAGGTCCGCAGCCGTTGACAACCTATAAAAGCGGCCTTCTTGATCTGTCCGCGTTGTGATCACGCACATCAGACGCGCATCATTAGTGCCACCCCGACGGGTCTTGAGTTGTTCACGCACACGGGCCACAGACGTTGTATAGCCGCAGCATGGACAGGTCACTGAGCCGCGTTTGACCGTGCCCTCGAACTTGGGGTTTTCTATTTTGGTCGCTGGATGGGCCTGGACTACCCAGCCGTCGCGGTGTTTAACAATGATTTGAAAGTCCACGCGCTTGCCCTTGGAATCTGGCGTGAGATGAAGTGCGATAGAGCGGTTGACTTTGTTGGCTAGCCACGTGGAGCGCAATAAGGGAACCTCCGCGCCGCAGCCGGGACCTTCGCATTGAATCGTCCGCGCCCAAAGATAGGCGATGGGCATCGAACCGTCGGGATCTTTGGGATAAAACTCAGCGAGTTCCCTTTCGGCTTCCTTATTCACCCAGTCGCCCCATTTACGGACTTCATCGGCGAGGCGCTGGCCGTATTTGGGAATGTAGTCGAGAACCACCTTGTTAATCAGGACTGCTACGGGGTTCAGGTCGCTGGCAAAGGCGTCTGCGCCCACGCGTAAGGCTTCAAGCGGGATGGAGCCACCACCGGCAAATGGGTCGACGACGAGGGGACGCGTGCCAGGCGCGCCGCCCAGCGCTTCGTGTGCGGCTTGGGTGAGCGCGCGGCTAGTGTCGAGGTATTCGCGAACGTTGGAGTTGTCCCAATCGGCAAAGTCAGCGATGAAATCGAGCAGCGCTCGACGTAACTCCAGCGCATCATCGAACTGCGTTGGTTTTTGCCGGGCTGCTTCGAATCGCGGCCGGCTCTCCGCGCTCAGAAGGTTTTGACGATCGCGTGAAGTCCACGCAAGCATTTCCCTGCGAGCAGCTTTGATAAATGAAGGCGGACACGGAGCATCCGTTTTTTCAGGAGCCGGATCAGGCCAGAGCGCGGCACAAATTACGGCGCGACAAGCTGCCAGTGGACGACGCGCCCACCAAATGTGCAGTGTAGAAATGTGACCGCGGCGAACTGATTTCTCACGGCGCGCATGAGCAGAGATGCGTTTGATAGGCAGGTCAACTTCGATCAGGCGTTTCGGGTATTGGATCATGTGGCGCAGGGTGTTCCTTCGAGTCAACGGGACGTTTCATCGACCTCTGTTTCAACCGGTAGTGCTCGACTTTCACAATCGGTTGCCAGTCAAGTTGTGCAGGGTCACGAAGGCTATTAAGGCTAGGCGTTGTGGAGCAATGCGTGACTACATAGAGCCAGTAATCGTCCTTCATACGCTGCGCAGTCTTGTACTCATTAACCGTTAAAGCAATTTCACCGGTCTCCGCGCGACCTTTTACTTCAATGAACCGAACATCGATCGCAGTTTTCGGGTCTTCAGGGTGCGGCCGGCGCGAGATAAGATCGAATCCACGATTCTCAGCTTCGACACTCTCTACAACACGACCCTCGGATTCCTCATGCTTGACGGCAAACTGGATTGCAATCCGCTCGATCTCTGGGTCGCTCACCATCGATGCAATTTTTGGCGAAAATCGGTCGGGATGCAGCAGGACGGCGGCCGAGCCGACGTGCTGAATATCGCCAATCATGCATTCGCGCTCACGTTCCAGTTCGGCACGCCGGCGTTCAAGTCTCTCATTCAACTCGTCAATTCTGTCTTCGACTTGCTTCATGTTTGCTGCGATAAGGGGCGCATTTTCGTCACTGCTCTGTTGTTCGTGCAGTTCGGCCAGGCGTAGATTTTGGCGGCGAATCAACTCGTCGAGACTGATCTCTAAATGTTTCGAAATTACATCGATCTCGCGCAGCCGCTCCGTCCGCGTCTCTTCGAGAAATGGACTTAACGCTTCGGAAACGAGAAACTTCTCTGCAGACGGTAAATCGAGATTTTCAGGAACTGCTTTCGTGCCGCTGGGCGCAACCGAAAGTTCGTGTAGAATTGTCGGCTGTTTAATTGCGCGAGTGCCATCAGAAAAGTTCTGTACGACAAACACTCTGCGATGAAGTTGTCGATTGCTGCCATCGCGAATGGAGGCGGCGAAGAAATCAAGTCGATAGGGAACTCGTGTGTGGAGATCATAGAAGACACTGCCTTTCTCTAAGTCACGACGCACCTGTTCCGTCACATCCTCCCGCACAGATTCAAACAATGGGTGTCCGGGTGTCACCCACTCGACAGTTGGATCTTTCGCAAGCAGCGCCTTATCAAACGCGATCGTCTTGTAATCGCGACCGAGTTTTCCAAATCGCGGCTCAAGACGCTCTCCAATTTGCCACAGACGCTTTGGAACCTTGCCGATACGGTATACGTGAGAATCACTTCTAGTTTGCACTGGTTTTAAATCAGCCAGTGCCGCGGACTGCAGGAAGAAATCTTCAATGACCTCTGGAACGAGTCGGCGCTCTTTGGCCTCAATTGATTTACCAACAATGACAGAAAGGTTGAGATCCTTTTTCGCTAGGCCTTCGAGTGTTGAGTTCGTGATGCGTCGGAAATGCTCGGTATCAACTTGTGTCACAATGCGCTCTTTGATGAGCTGCTCTGTCATCTGGTTGCCGGCGTACATATCGCGGATCATGCGCTCGAGCAGGTTTGCCGGAAATACCTCCCCTAACACATTGAAGACCTTACCCGTTCGTTCAGGATCGAGGTCTTTCTCAATTTCACGCACACGTTCGAAAAGTTTCTCCAAAACGCGACCTTCTCGTGTATTAACCGAAACGAAGTTTAAGATTAGGCAATTGTGTTCTTGACCGTATCGATGGATGCGGCCCATCCGTTGCTCCAATCGAACCGGATTCCACGGAATGTCGTAGTTGATCATGAACCAGCAAAACTGGAGGTTGATACCCTCTCCGGCGGCTTCAGTGGCAACCATCACCTGACACGCTTCACGAAACTCGCGCTCCGCAAAGATTCGGGTGCCCGGCGTGTTGCGGTCTCCGACCTTCATTCCGCCATGGATCTGCGTTACCGACAGACCCCACTCGACGAGCTTGCCTAGTGGCCGGCCTTCCTTCCCGTCACCCGCCAAGTAGTCGAGCGTGTCCTTATGCTCAGTGAAAATGAGCAGCTTCATTTTCGAATCGGCGAAGAGACCCTGGTGCGTCAACACCTCCTTCAGCTTCAAGAGCTTCGTTTCGACTTCACTTTTCTCTAGCTCACAAGCCTGTCGAATAAGTTTTTCCAGATCGATGATTTCCGATTTCAGTGAGGCTGGGTCGTAAGAGGCAACTAATCCTTCCAATTGATTGATGATGGTTTGCTGTTCTTCGTCAGGAAGATCATCGAAATCATCCGGCAGCCGGCTGTCAATCTGCTGCTGTCTATAGCCTTCGGGATCAGCGAGTATTTTCTCTCGCTTATCTTTCATGCGTTGAAGACTTCGACGGACGGCGTAGATGCTCGACGCGAATCGGCGTTGCAACATCGCCATAGTGAAAACAAGAGCGCGACCTCGTGCAGAGCCTTCAGCAGCCGCTTTGATAGATTGATCTTCGACAAAACGGGTCAGCGCGTCATAAAACTCCAATTCCGCCGGTGTAATCTCAAAGGGAGTGGTCTGTACGATGCGCTTCGTAAACAGCGCCTTCACTACCCCTGTGTCGGGGTCTGGAAATGAAACGAGGGCTTCCTTCACGCGTCGTAAATAAAAAGGCGCATCTTGCCGTTTCATCGCTTCTTCCAGGCTTTTCACATCGCCGTAGACATCTCGGTCGAGCAGTTCGAGAAAAAGACAGAAGTGAGTAGGATCGCCCTTGTGAGGAGTTGCAGTCATGAGCAGATAGTGATCCGTCATACCGGACAGCGACTCCCCAAGCTCATAAGCCAACGTCTTCTTGTCGCGAGTGGCTGCGCTCATTTTGTGTGCCTCATCAACGATGATCAGGTCCCATGTGCTACGAAGCAGGCTCTCTTTCGCGTCTTCAATGCGAGACACCCATGAGACTGACGTAATTACTTGGTTCTTCTCCTGCCACGGGTTCGAGCCATAATTCGCTCTGAGGACATCTCCACGAATTACTTCGAAGTTCTCGCGAAATTTGTCCTTCAATTCGCGTTGCCATTGAAACGAGAGGCTTGCAGGCGTCACGATAAGCGTTCTCTTCACGAGCCCACGAATCTTCAGCTCTTTTAGAAGTAGGCCCGCCATGATTGTCTTGCCCGCGCCGGGATCGTCAGCGAGCAGAAATCGAATACGCGCAAGCTTTAGGAAATAATCATAAACTGCCTCCAGTTGATGTGGCAGTGGGTCGACACGCGCGATCGACAAAGCAAAATACGGGTCGTATTCGAACGCGAGGCCGAGTCGTAGTGCCTCAATTCCGAGTCGGAACCGCTGCGGGTCACCGTCGAACGAACACATTTCCGATGATGCTTCGAGCGCAGCGATCTGCTCTGAATTGAGAATCGGCTCGTAAACCCGACTCGTATTCAAACCTTTTCCGATCAACTTCAGCGAATCGCCGATCGGCACGACTACCAAAATTTGCACCGGCTCGGGAAATATCGCGCCGCGGACAACGCGATTCGGAGCCAAATCAGCGGCGGTCATAGTCAGGAATGAGCTGAAGACCTACGCAACCTGACCGAATCTGGCAAGACATAATGGGTGGCGAAATGTCGCCATAAGGCATTCACTAAACGCGAAATTAAAAATTTCCGGTTGTTTGTGTCCTCTCGTCGCTGTGACGAATACGCGGCCGTCACAAAGGGAGAAAGGCATAATTGCGCGCGAGCCTGCGACGCGATGTGCAATCACCAACACGCCCGCCAGCTCACAGAATAGGTCTAAACTCGGTGCTTTTACATCGGGGGCATCTAGCAGCGGTTTCCAATGAAACAGGCCTCGTAAAATGCTTTATATACCGACACGATTTGCATACCCATCGCATCGAACGTTCCTCCTGCAACGGCTCGATTTGGTTTAGCGCTTTCATTGCTGTGTCTCGAATTGCTTCAAAGGCTGCTTTCAGTGGCTTGAGCGTCGAGTCCATAGATTCAGTTCCATTTGTTGAGGTTTTCCATTTAACTTGCGA